>NZ_JAFCLX010000003.1:0-303485 GCF_018130205.1 Bradyrhizobium sp. AUGA SZCCT0222 | reverse complement strand
GAGCACGGCATAAGCCGTAAAGCCATTGCGCAGGGAAGGCCGGGTGTTCTCCGCTGCCCTGTATGCTCGTGTGCAGCCTACTTAGTGCTAACCGCACACGGGACCGCGGGTGCAGCGCGCACCCGGTCTTCGCTGCGCCCTCTTACGAGAGGGCGGGAAGTTTCCAGCAAAGCTCGGGTGCAATGCGCCGCGAGAACGCGAAGGTGTGTTTTGGATAACGGCGCAACAACAAACACCGCCGTCGTCCCGGCCTTGAGCCGGGACCCATACGCCGCGGCCCATCGGTTAGGGCGCTGGCGTTAGAGACCTTCTTCAACAATGATTGCCGCGGAGTATGGGTCCCGGCGTTCGCCGGGACGACGAGTGGTGGGGATGCGAAAGCGTGCCAGGGCCACGCCCGGCGGGCTTTGGTTTCGGAACTTCAACGGTTACCATGGGTTTTGGATAACGTTGCCGCCTCGCGGGGCGCCGGACGGATGTGAGGCTAGACCGTGTCGCTACGAAACCTGACCACCTACCGGAAAAAACGCGATTTCGAAAAGACCAGCGAGCCCTCCGGCGACGTCAAGGTGGCGCCGTCGAAGCAGCGGCGGTTCGTGATCCAGAAGCATGACGCGACCCGGCTGCATTACGATCTCCGCCTGGAGTTCGACGGCGTCTTCAAATCGTGGGCGGTGACGCGCGGTCCTTCGCTCGATCCGCGCGACAAGCGGCTCGCGGTCGAGGTCGAGGACCATCCGCTCGATTACGGCGATTTCGAAGGCACCATTCCCGATGACCAGTATGGCGGCGGCACCGTGCAGCTCTGGGATCGCGGCTATTGGGAATCCGATGATCCCGATCGCGGCTTCAAGAAGGGCGACCTGAAATTCAACCTGCACGGCGAGAAGCTGCATGGCAGCTGGGTGCTGGTGCGCATGAAGGGCGACCGCTATGGCGGCAAGCGCACCAACTGGCTGCTGATCAAGCACCGCGACGAATTCGTGAGGGAAGGCGACGCCAACGACATCCTCGACGATGACAGATCGGTCGCGTCGGGCCGCTCGATGGATCAGATCGCGACAGGCAAGGGAAGGGCGCCAAAGCCGTTCATGCTGGCGAAGGGCGGCAAGACCAAAGCCGATGCGGTGTGGAATTCCAACCGCGGCGAGGCGGCGGAAGCGCGGGCGCAGGGAAAAACATCGATCAAGACGTCGATATCGCGACCCGCACCTCCAACGAAGGCGCGCGCCGCCGCCAAGGCTAAGGCGGCAAAGACTAAGCAAGTCGACGCGATGCCGGATTTCGTCGCGCCGCAACTTTGCGCCTCGGCCGAAAGCCCACCCAATTCGGACGGCTGGTGCCACGAGATCAAATTCGACGGCTACCGCATGCAATTGCGGGTCGAGGATGGCGACGCCGTCCTGAAAACCCGTAAAGCACTGGACTGGACGGAAAAGTTCGGCGCCATCGCCAGGGAGGCGACATCGCTGCCGGATGTGCTGATCGACGGCGAAATCGCGGCGCTCGATCACCACGGCGTGCCGCATTTCTCGACGCTGCAGGCCGCGATCTCCGACGGCAAAACCGGCGCGCTGATCTTCTTCGCGTTCGATCTGCTGTTCGCCGGCGGTGAGGATCTACGCGGCCTGCCGCTTGGCGAGCGCAAGGTGCGCCTGAAGCAGCTTCTGGAAGCCAGGAAGCGTAAGGGCCGCCTGATTCAGTACGTCGCGCATTTCGAGGAAAGCGGCGATTCCGTCCTGGAAGCCGCCAACAAATTGGCGCTTGAAGGCATCATCTCCAAGAAGCTGGATGCGCCGTATCGATCCGGGCGGTCGGAAAGCTGGACCAAATCCAAGACCCGCGCCGGACACGAGGTCGTGCTGGGCGGCTGGAAGACCACCAACGGCAAATTCCGCTCGCTGATGGCCGGCGTCTATCGCGACGGTCATCTGGCCTTTGTCGGCCTCGTGGGCACCGGCTTTGGGCAGGACACGGTCCGGCGCGTCATGCCGGCGCTGAAGGCGGCGAGTTCGGACAAGAGCCCGTTTAGCGGCAAGGACGCGCCGAAGAAGACCCGCGACGTGCATTGGCTGAAGCCTGAACTCGTCGCCGAGATCGAATTCGCGGGGTGGACCGACGGCGGCAACATCAGGCAGGCGGCGTTCAAGGGGCTGCGGCAGGACAAGCCGGCGAATGAGGTTGAAGCGGAGAGTCCTGTCATGACCAAGGTGACAAAACCTTTGATCAGGTCCGGCAAGTCGTCGGCCGGCAAATCCGCTGAGGTGATGGGCGTCGTCATCTCAAAACCCGACAAGGCGCTGTGGCCCGACGGCGGGGACGGCAAGGGCGTGACCAAGCTCGATCTTGCGCGTTATTTCGAGGCGGTCGGCGAATGGATGATCGGCCATCTCAAGGGACGGCCGTGCTCGGTGGTTCGCGCGCCCGATGGCATCAAGGGAGAGACGTTCTTTCAGCGTCATGGCATGCCGGGCAAGTCGGAGCTGCTCGAACTCGTCAAGGTTTCGGGAAATCGCAAGCCATATTTACAGATCGATCGCATCGAGGGCCTTGCTGCGGTAGCCCAAAGCGGCGGGCTCGAACTGCATCCCTGGAATTGCGCGCCTGACGCGCCCGATGTGCCCGGCCGGCTGGTGTTCGATCTCGACCCCGCGCCCGATGTCGAATTTGCTGACGTGATCGAGGCCGCCAAGGAGATGCGGCAGCGGCTGACCGCCGTGGGCTTCGAGAGCTTCTGCAAGACCACCGGCGGCAAGGGACTGCACGTGGTGACGCCGCTGCTCCACGGGCCTAAGGACAGGGTGACGTGGAAGGAAGCGAAGGCGTTCGCGCAGGGCGTTTGCCAGTGGATGGCGAACGACGACCCCGAGCGCTATCTGCTCAACATGTCGAAGAAGCAGCGCCAGGGAAAGATCTTCCTCGACTATCTGCGCAACGACCGGATGTCGACCGCGGTCGCCGTGCTGTCGCCGCGCGCGCGCGAGGGCGCCACGGTTTCAATGCCGCTGACCTGGGCGCAGGTGCGCGGTGATCTCGATCCGAAGAAATACACCGTGCGCACGGTGCCGGCGTTGCTGGCCAAAACCAAGGCGTGGCAGGGCTACGATGAGGCGGCGGCGTCGATCAAGGCGGCGATGAAGAAGCTGGCCGGGAAGTGATGGAGGCAGCGAACGCAGCCAAGTCGTCATGCCAGGCCATAGCCGTCCGAAGGACGGCGTCGCTTCCGCTTGCCTATGTGCCGGGCATCCACGTCTTTGCCAAGCTCAAGCAAGGAAGACGTGGATGGCCGGGACAAGCCCGGCCATGACGGAAAATCTCTTTACTCAGAGATCACAGCTTCCCGAGCAACAACAATATCAGCAGGATCACGATCACCAGGCCGAGGCCGCCGCCACCGTAATAGCCGGTGCCGTAGAACGGTCCGCCGCCGATGCCGCTAAAGCCGCCGAGAAGGGCGATGATAAGAATGATCAGGATGATTGTTCCGAGTGACATGTAGTTCTCCTCAGCCCGGCATTGGGCGCCTGTTTGCCTTGCCCTCAACCGGAAAAACAAATGGCACCTGTGAAAGTTCCGCCTATTGCAGTGCACATATCGCGCCCGCCTCTTCCTTTCGAACGGAACGGAATTACATCCGAAAGATCAGACCCGAGGATTTGTCCAATGTCCGCACCGCTCGTCGTTTCGATTCCGCACAGCCTCGGCCGCGAAGAAGCCATGCGCCGCCTCAAAACAGGTTTATCGCGCGCGGCGTCGAGCGTGCCGGTGCTGAGCGTCGATGAGGAGCGATGGGAAGACAACCGCATGGTCTTTCGCGTTCGCGCGCTCGGGCAGGCGGCTGCCGGGCATGTCGATGTCGCCGACGATCATGTGAAGGTGGAGGTCGTGTTGCCGTGGCTGCTGCAGCGTTTTGCCGAAGTGGCGCAGGCCGCGATCCGCAGCCGCGGCAATCTGTTGCTGACCAAGAAAAACTAGCTCGTTGGCATCAAGCGCCTGCGCTTTGGCGCACGCTGCACCGCGCCGTGATATCTGGCCTTCAGCACGGCCACGGGGAGGTGCGCCAACAGGTCGGACAACCGCAATTGCGAGGCATCGGTGTCGGCAAAGCCTTCCGCCGAATAACCGGTGACGTCGAGGGTGGCATCATGGCTTTCGGCGCGGGGCCACGCCCGGCCACCCTCGGAGAACGCGGCGGACGATTTCGTGACGACGACGATTGCGGCCTCGCGGCCGCGACGGCGGGCAAAGGCGATAAAGTGGTCGCGATGCGGTCCGCTGATATCCAGTGGCTGATAATCGCCGTTGGTGAAGACATCGGCGAGCCCAGTGCGCAATTTGAGGAGATGCCGCGTCCAGGCCAGTTTCAACTTGCCGCTCGGCCAATCCTGCACCAACTGGTCCCAGTCCGGTGTCTGCAGTGAAGCGAGCAGGTGGGCACGTTTGGCAAAGTCGACTGGTCGCCGGTTATCGGGATCGACCAGCGAGAAATCCCAAAGCTCGGTACCCTGATAGAAATCGGGTACGCCCGGCATCGTTGCCTTCAGCGTGATCTGGCTCAGTGAGTTCAAGGCGCCCAATAGCGATACGCGCCGCGCCAGTGCATCAAGCGCGTCCAGAAACTCGGCGGAAACGGAGCGGTCCAGAATGCGCGCGATGAAGGTCTTCAGTCCCGCTTCATAAGCCTCGTGCGGATTGAGCCAGCTGGTCTCTTCCTTGCCCTCGCGCGCCGCCTTCAGCGCATAGGCCTGCATCCGCTCCAGGAACCCCTCGTCGTCCGGCTGCCAGGCGCCCAGCAGGGCCTGATAGAGCATGTATTCGAATGTCGCCGACGGCGCCCGCATCTCGCCGTCGATGACCAGATGGGGCGCGTTGAGAACCTTCCACCGCGCCACGGCGCTGGTCCACTCGCCATGGATCTCGGACAGCGCCATGATCCGGGCGCGGGCGTCCTCGCCCCGCTTGGTGTCATGCGTTGCGGTCGCGGTCATGCCATGCGGCCATTCCCCGGCGCGCGTCTGCATGACCTGATGAAACTCATCGACGGAGAGCGCCCTGGCAGATGGGTCGCCGCCGACCTCGTTGAGTGCGAGCAGGCGGTGGTAGCGATAGAACGTGGTGTCCTCGAGCGATTTGGCCATCATCGGCCCGGTGAATTGCTGCACCTTCAGCGCAAATCGCCGCACGCGCGGCGCGCTGTGGGGCGGCCGGCCGGGCTTGAGCAGGTCCATGGTCAGGGTGTCGCGCAGGAATTCGAAAATGCCGTCATCGGCCGCGAACCAGTCGGCGCGTGCCTTCTGGAGGGTCTGCGAGATCAGCGCACGGTCATGGGCGTTCGGACCCGACGAGGTCAAATAGGTCCGGTAGACCGGGAAATGCAGCACATAGAGTTCCAGCGCCTGCCGCAGACTGTCGGCGGAATAGTCCCGTGTCGAGTAGTGTCCGCTGGCGATGCGCGCCAGGAGGCGCGTCAGCACCGTGAATTCGCTGGTCAGCAGGGTTTCGAGCACCCGGCGCTTGGCCTCCTTCAGGATCGGCTCGAGTTTCGGCGACTGGCTGCTGATCTGGCGAAAGATTTCGCTGAGCGGTTCGAGGCCATTGCCGTCGACCAGTGCTTGCGTAATCGTGTTCATCCACTCGTAGCCGGTGGTGCCGTGAACCCCGGTGAAGGAAGGCAACTTCTCGTCTTCGCCGAGAATCTTCTCGATCACCATGTAAAATGGCTTGCTGCCCTGCGCGCCGCGGATCAGCCGGCGCAGGCGCTGAAAGTACTGGACGGGATCGCGCAGGCCGTCGATATGGTCGAGCCGCAGGCCCTGCAGCTTTCCTTCCGCGATCAACCGCCTGACGAGTTGATGGATGGCCTCAAAGGTGCCGGCGTCCTCGACGCGCAATCCCGCGAGCGAATTGACGTCGAAGAAGCGGCGGTAGTTGATGTCGCTGGAGGCAAGCCGCCAGTGACCGAGCTTGTAATGCTGGCGTTCGAGAAGGTGATGCAGCGCCAGCGTCTGGGCGGGACGATCCGGTCCGGCGCGATAGGCGTCGATCCCGTGCGTGATGGCCGCAGTGCTTCCTGCGATCGCCCGCAACCCCGCCTTGAACGCCGGGGCTTCCTTCCGGTTGGGGCGGCGCAGCCCGTGGTAGCGTGCGGCGAGGGCGAGGATGTCCTTGCCGGCTGGACGATCTTCGGCGCCTGCTTCTCTGACGACGGTTCGCAGGATTTCGCTGTAGCGCTCGGGTGCGATCGGCAGCCGATGCTCGAAATACCATGCCGAAAAGCTGCCTTGGTTGGCATCATAGCGCAGTTCGATCTCGCCGCTTTCCAGCGCCTGACCATAGGATGAACCGATGATCGGCAGCAGCACGCCGCCGCGCGCGCGATACGGCAGCAGTTCCCAGTCGATATCGAAGGATGCCGCGTGCGGCGAGGTCTGGCCCCATTCCAGCACGTCCAGCCACCATGGATTATCGGCGAAATGCACCCCGACATGATTGGGCACGAAGTCGAGGATCAGGCCGAGATCGTATTTCCGAAGCGCCGCGCTCAACCGCTCGAAGCCGGCTTCGCCGCCGAGCTCGGGATTGAACCTTGTGTGATCGGTGATGTCGTAACCATGCGTGCTGCCCTTGCGAGCCGTCATGAAGGGCGAAGCGTAGAGATGCGTGATCCCGAGTGCCGCAAGATACGGGACGACGGAAGCGGCCGCATCGAAATCGAAATCCGCCGAAAGCTGCAGGCGGTAGGTCGCGATCGGGATCGCCGGGGGCATTTTCCTATCCGATGCGCCAGTGCACCGACCATGGCGGGACGCGTTCTCCCAACTCGCTGCCCCAGATCAGGGTTCCCTTGAATTCACCTGAAGTATTGGCGATCTCCAGGTCCGACAGGTTGGCGAGCAGACGAAGCGTGGCGCCATCGCCCATGAGCCAACTGGCCGTCAGCAGGCCATTGCTGGCGGCCTTTGCTTCGCCGAACGCCGCGCCTGCGAGGCGAGGGACGATCTCCCGCCTGCGGATCGCCAGCATCTGCTGCACGGTTGACTGCCGTCGTTGTGCCTCAGGCGTGGCACGTTCATGCCAGTCGAGGACAGCCGATTGGAAGGTGGATCGCGCCAACGCGTCGGGGACCTCGTCGCCATATTCGGCGTAGGCCCAGGCGTATTCGCTGCGACGGCCCTTGCGGACCGCGTCAGCAAGATCGCCCTTGAAATCACAGAAGAATGGGAAGGGAGTTTTCGAGCCCCATTCCTCCCCCATGAACAGCATGGGGATCGCAGGCGCCAGCAGCATGACGGCGAGGGCTGCTTCGATCGCTCTGGGATCCGCCACCGCTTCGAGTCGGTCGCCAAAGGCGCGGTTGCCGATCTGGTCGTGGTTCTGCAGGAAATTGATGAAAGCCGCCGGTGCGAGCTTGCCGCTCGGTTCGCCGCGCGTGCCGCCGCGAAATTCCGACACTTCGCCCTGGTAGACAAACCCTGAGGATAGCGATCTGGCGATATCGTCCAGCGGCGAACGCTGATAGTCGCAATAATAACCCTGCTTTTCGCGGGTCATCAGCACGCGCCATGCGTGATGATAATCATCGTTCCACTGCGCGCGATATTTGCCGCGCGGCGGGTCCTGCGCAGCGTCCAGTATGCTGGCGCGGTTGTCGCCGTTTTCCAGCACCAGATGAATGTGCCGACCGGTTGCCGCGGCGAGCTGGCCCACAGCCATGCTGAGATCGTGCAGCAGCGAGAGCCCACCCGGTTCGACGATGCTGTTCACCGCATCCAGCCGTAATCCGTCGAAGCGATAGTCGCGCAGCCAATGCAGCGCATTCTCGATCGCGAAGGCGCGCACTTGCGGCACGCGGTAATCGATCGCGCTGCCCCACGGGGTGTGGGCCTCCGTAAAGAACCCCGGCGCGTAACGGCCGAGATAATTTCCCTCGGGGCCGAAATGGTTATAGACCACGTCGAGAAACACCATCAGGCCGCGCAGATGCGCCTCGTCGATCAGCGCCTTGAGATCCTCGGGCCGGCCATAGGCGCTGTCGGGCGCATACCACAGCACGCCGTCATACCCCCAGTTGCGGCTGCCGGCGAAGTCCGCCAGCGGCAGCAATTCCAGCGCGGTGATGCCGGTCTGCACGAGATGATCGAGCCTCCCGATCATGGCGCGGTAGCTGCCGTCGGGCGTGAAGGTCCCGACATGGGCTTCGATGATGACGGCTTCCTGCCAGGGCCGCCCGCGCCACTCCGTCGCGCGCCACGGAAAGGCGGCGTGGTCGATCACCTCGCTCGGACCGAAGACGTCCTCGGGCTGGAAATCGGCGGCGGGGTCGGGGATATCGATCTCGCCGTCGATGCGGAATTTGTAGCGGGCGCCCGATTTCGCGCCCGGGATATTGGTGGAAAACCATCCATCGTCGCCGCGCTGCATCGGGTGCGGTTGTTGCAGCAGCAGATCGACGCGCTTGGCCGCCGGCGCCCACAGGCGAAAGCGCGCGCCGTCTTTCGTCAGCTTTGGGCCAAATTGTCGGTCATTCATGCTGAGCCCGCAAAGGCGAGCACCGAGCGCGGCGGTGCTTTCAGGTCGGCGCCCGCAGCGAAGTCGGCCGTCGCTTGCGCGATTTCGGTGGTATTCAGCACCCGCTGCCAGCTCTTGTATTTGCTCATCTTGGGCAATTTGAATGCAATCTCTTCGGGGGCGGCGTTCAGAACGATAAAGATCGGCGCTTGTCCTTGTTCCATCGGTCCGAGCACATAGGCGAGGAATCGTCCTTCCGGAAACTTCCAGTCGGATTCCTTCATTTCCTCGGCGGCCGGCGTCAGCCACAGCACGCCGTAGGAGCCGTCGGCGCGACGGCCGTCGAGCCAGCGCTGGCAGCGGATCTGGCCGAACCGCCGGCGCAGGCCGGTCAAATGGCCGATGAAATCGGTGAGGTCCTCGCCTTCCTTGCCGAGGTTTTCCCAACCAACCCAGCCGATCTCGTTGTCCTGGCAATAAGCGTTGTTGTTGCCGCTTTGCGAGTTGCCGACTTCATCGCCGGCCAGCATCAGCGGCGTGCCCTGCGCGAGCATCAGGCACGCGAGCTGGTTCTTGCGGAGCTGGCGGCGTAACGCATTGATCGCAGCGTCATCGGTCGGGCCTTCATGCCCGCAATTGTTGCTGTCGTTGTGGCTGGAGCCGTCGCGGTTGTCTTCGCCATTGGCCTCGTTGTGCTTCTCGTTGTAGCTGAACAGATCCGCCAGCGTGAAGCCGTCATGAACGGTGATGTGATTGATGCCGGCGCGCGGGGCGCGATTGTCATGGTGAAACAGGTCGGAGGAAGCGGTCATGCGGCTTGATATTTCGCCGATCAGGCTGCCTTCGCCGCTCCAGTAGCGTCGCATCGCGCTGCGGTATCGGTCGTTCCATTCCGACCATTGCGACGGGAACGCGCCGACCTGATAGCCGCCCAAACCGAGATCCCAGGGTTCGGCGACCAGCTTGACGGTTGCCAGCACCGGATCCTGCCGCACGGCGGTGAGGAAGGCGGCGTTGCGGTCGTAACCGTTCGGCCCGCGCGCCAGCGTGGTGGCGAGATCGAAGCGGAAGCCGTCGACGTGGCAGACCTCGACCCAATAGCGCAGTGAATCCATCACCATTTGCAGCACGCGCGGATGGGTCAGATTGACCGAACTGCCGCAGCCGGTGAAGTCGTCATAGAAGCGCCGATTGTCCGGCTTGAGCCAGTAATAGGACGCATTGTCGATGCCGCGAAACGACAGCGTCGGGCCGAGATGATTGCCTTCGGCGGTGTGATTGTAGACGACGTCGAGCATCACCTCGATGCCGGCATCGTGCAGCCGCGCCACCGTGGTGCGGAACGCATCGAGCGGATTGTCCTGCGCGTAGCGCCCTTCGGGCGCGAAGAACGCCAGTGTGTTGTAGCCCCAGTAGTTCACCAGCTTCTTTTCGACCAGCACGCGGTCGTCGATCAGCCCGTGGACCGGCAGCAAGTCGATGGTGGTGACGCCAAGGCGCTTGAGATGATCGATCATCGCAGGCGAGGCGAGCCCGCTATAGGTGCCGCGCAGGCCCGGCGGCACGTCGTCGCGCTTCTGCGTCAGGCCCTTGACGTGGGCCTCGTAGATGATGGTGTCTTCCCAGGAAATGTTGGGGCGCATCTCGCGGCGGCCCCAATTGAAGGTCTCGTCGACCACGACCGCCTTGGGCATGCCGCGGGCGTTGTCGCGCCGGTCGAAGGAGAGATCCTCGCGCGAACTGCCGGCCCGATAGCCGAAATGCGCGTCGCTCCAGACCAGCCGGCCCGCCAGCCGCCTTGCATAGGGATCGAGCAGCAGCTTGTTGGCGTTGAAGCGGTGCCCGTGCTCGGGATGGTAGGGCCCGTGGACCCGATAGCCGTAGAGCTGCCCGGGCGAGACGTCGTTGAGATAGCCGTGCCAGACATCCTCGGTACGTTCGGGCAATTCAATGCGCTCGAGCTCGCGGCGGCCCTGGCCGTCGAACAGGCAAAGCTCGACCTTCTCTGCGTTGGCCGAGAACAGCGCAAAATTGGTGCCTCTGCCGTCCCAGCTTGCGCCGAGACGTGAGGGCGTTCCCGCGGTCAGGCGCATGCGTCAGCTTTCCGGTACGAGAAAGATCGCGGCCAGCGGCGGAATGGTCAGGTTGAGTTCGGGGATGTTGCCCTCCAGCGTCCGGACCTCGCCGATATTGCCGACATTGCTGCCGCCATAATGCGCGGAGTCCGAATTGAACACTTCTTTCCATTTGCCGGCAAACGGCACGCGTACCCGGTAATTGTAATAGACGTTGGGCGAGAAGTTCACGACCACGAGGCAGCGCGCTCGCGCATCAAGGCCCTTGCGGACCCAGGCAAAGACGTTGCCGCCGGAATCATGGGTGATGACCCATTCGAAGCCCGGCTGGCTGCAATCCAGCTCGTGCAGCGCCGGCACCGTGCGATAGAGGTGGTTGAGGTCGCGGACCAGGCTTTGGATGCCGGCATGCCTTGGCTGCTGCAGCAGGTGCCAATCCAGCGAGTGATCGTGATCCCACTCGCGCTCCTGGCCGAATTCGCAGCCCATGAACATCAGCTTCTTGCCGGGATGGCCGAACATGAAGCTGTAATAGGCGCGCAAATTCGCAAAACGCTGCCAGTCGTCGCCGGGCATCCGTCCCAGGATCGAGCGTTTGCCGTGCACGACTTCGTCATGCGACAGCGGCAGGATGAAGTTTTCCGAGAACGCATATTGCAGGCCGAACAGGATGTCGCCGTGATGGAATTTGCGGTGGATCGGATCCTTGCCGATATATTTCAGCGTGTCGTGCATCCAGCCCATGTTCCACTTGTAGCCGAAGCCAAGCCCGCCATATTCGACCGGGCGGGAGACTTGCGGCCATGCGGTGGATTCCTCCGCCGCGGTGGTGGCGTCCGGGAAGCGTCCGAACACTTCGGTGTTGAAGCGGCGCAGAAAGCCGATGGCTTCGAGATTTTCCCGCCCGCCAAGCTGGTTCGGAATCCATTCGCCGGCGGGCCTGGAGTAGTCGAGATAGAGCATCGAGGCGACCGCATCGACGCGCAGCCCGTCGATGGCGTAGCGCTCCAGCCAGAACAGCGCGTTCGACACCAGGAAATTCACAACTTCGGTGCGGCCGTAATTGTAGATCAGCGTGCCCCAGTCGAGATGGCGGCCCTGCAAGGGGTTGGCGTGTTCGTACAATGCGGTGCCGTCGAAATGGCCGAGGCCATGGGGATCGTCGGGGAAGTGTCCGGGCACCCAGTCGAGCAGCACGGCAATGCCCTCGCGATGGAAGGCGTCGACCAGCGCGGCAAAATCCTCGGGTGTGCCGAACCGGCTGGTCGGTGCGAACATGCCGGTCGGCTGATAGCCCCACGAGCCGTCGAACGGATGTTCGCTGATGGGAAGAAGTTCGACATGGGTAAATCCGAGATCCCTGACATAGGCCGGAAGCTGCTCGGCGAGTTCGCGGTAGGTCAGCCAATCGTTGCTGCCCTTGCGCCGCCATGAACCGAGATGAACCTCGTAAATCGACATCGGCGCGTTCAGCGCATTCATGCCAACCGGTGCCGGACGCGGACGCGGCAGATTGGCCTGGTCGAAAACGATCGAGGCGGTCTTGGGACGCACTTCGGCGGCAAAGGCGACCGGATCGGACTTCAGCGGCAAATGTTGTCCGTTGGGTTCGATGATGTCGAACTTGTAGTGGTCGCCGACGCTGGCGTGGGGAATGAACAGCTCCCAATAGCCGACGCCACGCACCCGCATCGGGTGCCGGCGCGGATTCCAGTAGTTGAAATCGCCGACCACGCTGACGCCGCGGGCGTTCGGCGCCAGCACGACAAAGGCCACGCCCTCGACGCCGTCCAGCGTCATCGGATGGGCGCCGAGCTTGTCGTAGATGCGCTGATGGGTGCCTTCGCCGAGCAGGTAAAGGTCGAAGTCGCTCAGGACGGGCGGAAAGCGGTAGGGGTCGTCGAGTTCGACCAGTTTGTCGCCGAACCGGGCGCGCAATTGATAGCGCGTAGAGCCGTTCGGCAGCGTACCGGCAAATAGCCCGGCATCATGGATCCGCGCCAGCGGCGCCCGTTCACCATGTTCTCCGATTGCCTCGACATTGGAGGCCTCCGGCAGGAACGCACGCACGATCTTGCGGTCGCCCTCGGTGTGGAGGCCGAGATAATGGAAGGGGTCGGTGTGATTGCCCTGGATGATCGCATAGGCCTCGGCGGGTAGCTTGGTCATAAGGCCTCAAGCGACTGTTGCGGCAAAATACGGAGCATTCCGGTCAAGGCCGTTCGTAGCCAATCCGGCCGGTAGGATAGTTCATATTCGATCTCGTAGCATGCCTTCTCCAGCAGGAAGAAGTTGAGCATCGACTCGGCAGCTTCAGGGTCGGCTGGCCAAAGGCGCTTGTTAACCATGGCTTCGCGATAGGCGGCAAGGAACGCGGCGGTCGCCCGATTGCGCCATTCGGCGAGCGCAGCCCCGAGCCTGCCGTTTTCATCGTGGGCCACCTTGAGCGCCCGCTCAAGGGCTGCAGTCGTCGAATAATCGATCGAACGGATCATGCTGGCGACGTCGCGCGCCGCGGGCGCCTTGCGCCGACGCTCGGCGATGGAGCGCCGCGGATCGCCGTCGAAATCGACGATGAAGATGTCGTCCTTGACGATCAGCAGCTGGCCAAGATGGAAGTCGCCGTGATGGCGGATATTGAGCCCGGCGTTTTCTTGCGGCAACAGCGCCTTCAGCCGATCGGGCAGGCCGGATTGCTGGGCCAATAGCTGATCGACCAGCGGACGATCCGCCTCTTTCAGCGTATCGCGTCGCTGCTTCAGCGTGTCGAAGACGCGCTCGACGCGGGCCAGGGTGTCGCCGAACCAGCGCTGGACATCCTCGTGCTTGATGGGCTCCGGCACGAAGTCGGGAAGCTCATTATTGCTGGCCAGTGCGACATGCATCTCGGCGACGCGCCGGCCCGCCTGCGACATGTAGCGCAGAAAAGAGACCTGATCCTCGCTTTCCCTGACACGCTCGCTTGCCGCCAGCAGGCGCTGCTCGTCGACGAAGCGGTCGAGATAGGCCGCGGTTACGGTCCAGGCGTCGCCCTGGTTGGCGACGAAAGCATGCAGGACGCCGATAGCGTTTCGTTCGTCGCCATCAATCAGTTCGGCGCTGCCGAGCAGCGCCGGCGTGTTGGCATAGCCGGCGATCTCGGTCAGAAAGCGGCCCATCTCGATCTCGGGACTGATGCCGGCCTGCAGCGTGCGGTAGATCTTGACGACGTAATCGTCGTCCACCTGCGCAGTACTGTCGACTCGCTCGGTCTCGATCGTGCGGATGTGTTCGGGCTGCTTGATCGCCTTATCGGAGAAACGGCTGGTTGGCCGGAATTCCAGCTTCAAACCCTGCTCGCTTTCGTCGACGATCAGCGACTCCTTGAGGTTTCGCAGCAAGATCGCGATGAAAATCTGGTCGTTGGCGACGTCGAGCAATGTTCCTTCACGGGCGCCCTGACGCACGGCGGCCAGCGCGCGCGGGTTATAGCGCTCGCGGTCGAAGCGCACCCATTCGATCTGCAACGGCAGCACGTAGCGCGTGGTGACGCCGCGTTGCGTCGACTTGAAGAAGGCGAGCCATGGCCTGTTATCGCCGATATCGCAGAACGGGATCGCCGAAATCAATGTCGGCTGGATCGCCTTGGCCGATCGCTCCGGGTACCAGCGCGTCCGCGCCAGATGCCCGGGCAGCACATCGCGTTCGAACACGCCGCGGGTGCGTGCCAGCGACACCCAGGTCGCGCCCAGCGGCACCACCAGCGTCTCGAATTCGGGCACCGCCCGCTGCACCACCGGCTCGGACTTGTCGCGCTCCTGCAGCTCGAACCAGTAGAAGCCGTACGGCGCCAGCGTGATCATGTAGGGCAGTTCGCCGATCGCGGGGAAGCGCGTGCGGCCGAGCATCTCCAGGGGAATCCGGTCCTTCCACGGGGAGAGATCGAGTTCGGTGGCCTGTGCGGAGCGCGACAAATTGGCGACGCAGAGAATGGCCTCGTCCTCGTACTGGCGCACATAGCACAGCACCGAGCGGTTTTCCGGGCGGATGAACGTCATGGTGCCGCGGCCGAAGGCCAGCGTCGATTTGCGGACCGCGATCAGCCGTTTGGTGGCTGACAGCAGCGACGACAGGCTGCGCGACTGCGCCTCGACGTTGACGGATTCATAACCGTAGACGGGATCCATGATGGTGGGCGCATAAAGCCGCGCCGGATCGGCGCGCGAGAACCCGCCATTGCGGTCCGGCGTCCATTGCATCGGCGTGCGCACGCCGTTGCGATCGCCGAGATAGATGTTGTCGCCCATGCCGATTTCGTCGCCGTAATAAATGATCGGCGTGCCCGGGAACGACAGCAGCAGCGAGTTCATCAGCTCGATCTTGCGCCGGTCATTGTCCATCAGCGGCGCCAGGCGCCGGCGGATGCCGACATTGATGCGGGCGCGGGGGTCGTTGGCGTAGGTCGACCACAGGTAATCGCGCTCGACGTCGGTGACCATTTCCAGCGTCAGCTCGTCATGGTTGCGCAGGAACAGCGCCCATTGGCAATTGCTCGGAATGTCAGGCGTCTGCCGCAGGATGTCGGTGATCGGAAAGCGGTCTTCCTGGGCGATCGCCATGTAGATGCGCGGCATCAGCGGGAAGTGATAGGCCATGTGGCATTCATCGCTGCGGCCGAAATATTCCTGCACGTCCTCGGGCCATTGGTTGGCCTCCGCCAGCAACACCTTGCCTTTGGCATAGGCGTCGAGCTCGATGCGCAGCCGCTTGATGATGGCGTGGGTCTCGGGCAGGTTCTCGTTGTTGGTGCCGTCGCGCTCGCACAGATAGGGAATGGCATCGAGGCGGAAACCGTCGACGCCGGTATCGAGCCAGCGCTTCATCACCTTTACCAGCGCACTCACCACGCGCGGATTGTCGAAATTGAGATCCGGCTGGTGCGCGAAGAAGCGATGCCAGTAGAACTGGCCGGCTTCCGGGTCCCAGGTCCAGTTCGACTTCTCGGTATCGGTGAAGATGATCCGCGTGCCCTGGTATTTCTGGTCGGTATCGCTCCAGACATACCAGTTGCGCGCGCTCGAATCCGGGCCGCTGCGCCGGGCGCGCTTGAACCAGTCGTGCTGGTCGGAGGTGTGATTGACGACGAGCTCGGTGATGACGCGCAGGCCGCGCCGCTTGGCTTCCTGGATGAAGCGCCTGAAATCCTTCATCGTCCCGAAATCGGGATTGATGTCGCCATAGTCGGCGATGTCGTAGCCGTCATCACGCCCGGGTGAGGGGTAGAACGGCAACAGCCACAGCGTGGTGACGCCGAGGTCCTGCAGGTAACCCAGCTTCTCCGTCAGTCCTGCGAAATCGCCGATGCCGTCATTGTTGCTGTCGGCAAAGGCCTTGACGTGGAGCTGATAGATAATGGCATCCTTGTACCAAAGCTCATCGTCGCTAGACTCGACGGCTGGCACCTCGCTTGCATCGATCGCAAAGCTGCCGCCGTCATTCAGCGGATCGGCAGCATCGAATCGGTAGGAGACGCCGGCTTTGGAGCTTTCGCCGGTTTGGACTTTTTTGTTCACGGTGATGCCATAGCCATGGAAACGACGCCCCCGTTTCACTTGCGAGAAAGGAGACGTTCCGAACATATGTAAAAAGCCGCTCGGCCGACTTTGGTTCCCCTGGAACCGATTAAGGGGCTGAGCGTTAGACACCGTCTATCCCCTTCCTGTATTTGGACAATTTCGCGACGCCTCTGAGACGTTTGCGTGCAAACCGCGTGCCGAATGGACCTTTTCGCTCAAGCTGCCAGCCAGGGAATCCAGACCGAATTCGTGGACGGTCAGGGTCACCGCCGTGTGACTGATACGGCCGCCCTCAAAATTATCCTCGATGCCTTGCCGCTGCAGACCCCGGGCCCGTTTATCGGCGGCCCGGTCGTGGTGCGGTCCGGGCTGCCTGCGCGGACCGAGATTTCGGCCGCCGCAAGGCTTCCGGTTCGATGGAAAATCGTGGCCGATCACAAGGTTATCGCAGAAGGCGAGGCCGCCGATCGCGTCATTGCCTGGCCGCTGGATCTGCCGCTGGGGGTCCATCGGCTGCAGCTGACCGATGCCGCATCCACCACCGAAGACGTGCCGCTGCTATCGGCGCCGCCAAGGGCTTTTGGCGGCGATTTCGACCGCTGCTGGCTGCTCGCGGTCCAGCTTTACGGGGTCCGCTCGGCGCGCAACTGGGGGATCGGCGATTTCACCGATCTCAAGGGGCTGATCGAACTCGCGAACCATCTGGGCGCCGATGGCGTCGGCCTCAATCCGCTGCATGCCCTGTTCGACGATCGTCCGGGTGATTGCAGTCCCTATTCGCCGAACAGCCGGCTGTTTCTCAACGCGCTCTATGTCGATGTCGAGAACATCCCGGAATTCCGTATCGGCGCCGAGACAAGGGATGCGCTGGCGCGGGTCAGAGAAGGCGAAATGATCGACTATGTTGCTGTCGCCGGATTGAAATGGCGCGCACTGCGATCGGCATTCGCCGCCTTCGAAGCCGATGCGACACAAGGGCGCAGGCAGGAATTTGAAAAATTTCGTGCCGAGCGCGCGCCGTTGTTGTCGCATTTCGCCTGCTTCGAGACGCTCCGGCACAAATTCAAAAAGCCCTGGTGGGAATGGCCGGACGAATGGCGGCAACCGGACGACGCCAAATGCGCTGAGCTGCGCAAGGGTCCGGACGCGGCCGAAATCGCGTTTGTCGAATTCGTGCAATGGACGGCCGATCGGCAATTAGCGGCTGCAAAAGACCGCGCGCTTGAGCTCGGCATGAGGGTAGGGCTCTATCTCGACGTCGCCGTCGGCGTGCAAGCCGACGGTTTCGATGCGTGGAACGAACAGGTGGCGATCTCGCGGCATCTCGGCGTCGGCGCGCCGCCCGATCCGCTCAACACCGCCGGCCAGAGCTGGGGCCTTGCCGGCTTCAACGCGACCGGGCTGGAGCTGAAATCGTTCGCGCCCTATCGCGAAATGCTGCGCGCCTCGATGCGGCACGCCGGCGCGATCCGGCTCGACCATGTATTGGGGTTGAAGCGGCTTTATCTGGTGCCGCAAGGCTTCAGCGCCGCCGACGGCGTCTATGTGCCGATGCCGTTCGAGGCGCTATTGGCCGCAACCGCGCAGGAAAGCGTCGCGCAGCGCTGCGTCGTGATCGGCGAAGACCTCGGCACCGTGCCGGAGGGTTTTCGCGACCAGATTGCCGGGTGGGGCATCTGGTCCTATCTGGTGATGATGTTCGAGCGCGAGGACCACGGTCCGTTCAAAAGCCTCGATCACTATCTCGCCAACGCGCTCGTCACCTTCAATACCCACGATCTGTCGACCTATGCCGGCTGGCGCTCGTTCGGCGACCTCAAGACCAAGCGTGCGCTCGGCATCGATCCCGGCGAGAGCGATGATGCGCGATGGCATGCGCTGGCGATGCTGGACGACGTGCTGCGCCACAACGGCATCGACAAGAACGATCTTTATTCGGTGGCAAATTTCCTCGCGCGCACGCCATCACGGCTGCTTGCGATCGCACTCGAGGACTTTTTGGGTCTGGTGGACCAGCCCAATATTCCCGGCACGGTCGACGAACACCCGAACTGGCGCCGCCGGCTGCCGGTGCCGCTCGAGCAGATCGCGTCCACGATCGACGTTGCCGCGCTGAAGGCCGCGACACGCGAGCGGTCGCGCGGATAGGTCCGATCCAGGTGGTAGCAAGCCTTGTCGTGCAGGATAGAAGACTACGGATTGATCGGCGATTGCGAGACCGCGGCGCTGGTCGGTCGTGACGGCTCGATCGACTGGCTGTGCTGGCCGGCGTTCGATTCCGACGCCTGCTTTGCCGCGCTGCTCGGCACCCACAAGCATGGCCGCTGGCTGATCGCGCCTGCAGAAGAGATTACCAACACCTCACGCCGCTACCGGGGCAACACGCTGATCCTGGAAACGCGGTTTGAGACCGCCAATGGCGTGATCGACCTGATCGATTTCATGCCGCCGCGGGGCAATGCGTCCGACGTGGTGCGGCTGGTGCGCGGGGTCAGCGGCCGGGTCAAATTGCGGATGCAATTGGTGATCCGCTTTGGCTTTGGCATCGATATTCCCTGGGTCAGGAAAACCGAAGACGGCTCGGGTCTGCTCGCGATTTGCGGGCCTGACATGACCGTGCTGCGAACGCCGGTCGAGACCCGGGGCGAGGACCTGACCACGGTGGCGGAGTTTGAGCTAGGCGAGGGCGATACCGTGCCCTTCGTCCTCACCTACGGGCCCTCGCACCTGGCGGTACCCGCGCCGATCGATCCCGCGGTCGCTTTGCAGGAAACGGAGGCATTCTGGAGCGACTGGAGCGCGCGCTGCAGCTACGAAGGTGAACATCGCGACCTCGTGATGCGCTCGCTGATCACGCTCAAGGCGCTGACCTATGCGCCGACCGGCGGCATTGTCGCGGCGCCCACCACCTCGCTGCCGGAAAAGCTCGGGGGGCTGCGCAACTGGGACTATCGCTTCTGCTGGCTGCGCGATGCCACCTTTACGCTGCTGGCGCTGATGAACTCGGGCTATACCGAGGAAGCCCTCGCCTGGCACAATTGGCTGTTGCGCGCGGTGGCGGGATCGCCGGCCAACATGCAGATCATGTACGGCATCATGGGGGAGCGGCGGCTCCTGGAATGGGAAGCCGGCTGGCTCCCGGGCTATGAGGGCGCGCAGCCGGTCCGGGTTGGCAACGCCGCGCATGCGCAGCTGCAACTCGACGTCTATGGTGAGCTGATCGACGCCTTCCATCAGTGGCGAATAGCCAAGCTCGAACTCTATGAAGGAAGTTGGGCGCTGGAATGCACGGTGCTGGAGCATCTCGCCGAACAATGGGATCAGCCCGATCACGGCATCTGGGAGCGCCGCGGCGACGGCAAGCACTATGTCTCGTCCAAGGTGATGTGCTGGGTTGCCTTCGACCGTGGCATCAAGAGCGTCGAAAAATTCGGCTTCAAGGCGCCACTGGAAAAGTGGCGGACGCTGCGCGACACCATTCATCGCGACGTCTGCGAAAAGGGTTTTGATCGCGAGCTGAACGCGTTCGTCGAATCCTACGGTTCGAAAATGCTGGATGCCAGCATCCTGTTGCTGCCCTCGGTCGGATTCCTGGAACCAACGGATCCCCGCGTGCGGGGCACGCTGGTCGCAATCGAGAAACACCTGATGCGGGACGGCTTCGTGTTGCGGCATGACCCCCGTGAAGTCGAGCAGCAGCCGGCGGAAGGCGCATTCCTGGCCTGCAGCCTCTGGCTCGCCGATGCCTATGTGCTGACGGGAGAACTCGACAAGGCGCTCGCGTTGTTCGAGCGCGTGGTCGCGATTGCCAATGATGTCGGCCTGTTGGCCGAGGAGTTCGACACCGGCGCTGGCCGCCAGACCGGTAATTTCCCGCAGGCGTTGACGCATATCGCGCTGATCAATACCGCCCATAACCTCAGCGCGGCGAAGCAGACCACCGAGAAGCCGGCGATGCAGCGGTCGAAGTAGGCTTTCTCGTCGGATTGACGTCGCGCGAGCCGGCACCCAGTCGCAAGGCTGCAGGCGGGGCTGGGTGCCTGCGTACCTCTGGATGAATACCGGCTCGCGCCTGCCGATTCACACCCGTTGGCGGAAATGGTGTGGGATACCGGCAACCCCGAAAACCGGGGCGACAAATGCAATAAAGCGGATTTGCCGAGCGAAAGCTTGGACGACTTATGGATTTATTCTTGAGACGTGCTTGATTTCGCACTCTCACAGCGTCGAGACGAAACGGTCGGCTAGCCGACCTTTAGAATCGTCTCCATCGCGCGCGCAAAGCCGTCACGTTCGTTCGTATCGGTCACATGCGTCGCACGCTGCTTGATGTCATCGGCCGCGTTGCCCATCGCGAACGACATGCCGCTTCGGGCAAACATCGGCAGGTCGTTCTGCATGTCGCCGATGGTGGCGACGGCGTCGGTGGAGATGCCGAGCCGCTTGGCGATGTTCTCGACAAACGTGCCCTTGTCGTGGCCCGCGGGGGTGACGTCGAGGTAATAGGTCTGCGAGCGAACCGCGGTGGCCTCTGTGCCCACCGCCTGCTGCATTGCCGCTTCGCAGCGCGCGAGCAGCGCCGCGTCGGAACTGGCGCCGACGATCTTGCAGGCCTCCAGCAGATGCGGCGTGAAATCCGCGATGATGGTCGGATCGGCCTTGATCGCCCGCTTCTCGTGCGAAACGTATTCGCCGTTGGGATTGCGCGTGTACCAGCGCTCGTTGCTGAACAGCCAGATATCGACGCCGAATTCATTGAGCACATCGAGGCTGCGTTGCGCCACCGCTGGCGCGATCAGATGCTGTTCAATCGGCTGCAACTTCGCATTGACGATCGAGCTGCCGTTGAAGGCGCCGACCGGCAGCGTGATCGCAAGTGGTTCGATCAGAAAGCCCATGCCGATCGTCGGGCGGCTGGAAACGATGGTGAAGCCGATGCCGGCGGCGTGCAGCGCCCGCACGGCGTTCTTTGCGTCGTCGGTGAGGATCTTGTCCTTGGTCAACAGCGTGCCATCGACATCGGAAACGACAAGCGCAATGCGGCTCATGAGGGCACTTTCAATTGACGGACAATGTCGTCGACGATGGTCTCAATCGGCGCGGCGATCGACACCGTAATGGGCCGTTCGTCTGGCTTCGGCGGCTCCAGCGTCCTGAACTGGCTGGCGAGCAGTCCCGGCGGCATGAAATGCCCCTTGCGGGCAGCTAACCGGTCCGCGATCAGGTCCTGCGTCCCGTTCAGGAAGACGACGCGGATATCATCGCGTCCATGCACGAGAATGTCGCGATAGCTGCGCTTGAGCGCCGAACAGGCGACAACAGCGCGTTGTCCGGCCGCCGAGAGGCGGTCGATCTCGTCGGCAATCGCCTGCAGCCAGGGCCAGCGGTCGTCATCCGTCAGCGGCTGGCCCGCGCTCATCTTCGCGACATTGGCGGGCGGGTGAAATTTGTCCGCATCCTCGTAGCGCCAGCCCAGCCGCGCGGCCAGGCGGTCCGCGATGGTGCTCTTGCCCGAGCCGGAGACGCCCATCACTACCAGCGCGCAGGGGCTTGTCGCATCACGCACGAAAATTCTCCGGCAATGCCGCCTGATCCACCAGCCAGATCGTCTCGCCGCTGGATCGCGCGCGGCTCGCCGGCAGGTTCTCGCCTGCGAACACCCGCGTCAAGATCGCGCGTTTGTCTGATCCTGCGACCTCGAACAGCATTTCGCGGCAGCAAGCGAGTGTCGGCAGCGTGAGCGTGATGCGCGGGACGAACGGTTCGACATTGGCTTTGTGTACGCCGACCACCCAACGCCTGATCTCGTCGAGCAAGAGATCGCCGGGAAACAGCGACGCGGTATGGCCGTCGGGCCCGACGCCCATCAGCACGAGATCGAACAGCGGCCGGTCAGGGTCGAGGTCATCTGCGCCATAGAACGCTTTCAGTTCGCCCTCGTAAAGCGCCGCGCCGCGATCGGGATCGGTGGGGTCGGCTGTACTCGTCGGGATTGGATGGATGTTGGATGCCGGCGCGCACCGGTCCAGAAAGGTTTTCCGTGCCACGCGCATGTTGTTGAGAGGATCATCCGCGGGCACGAAACGTTCGTCGCCGATGAACCAGTGCACGCGCTGCCACGGAATCCGGCTTCGCCAGGGGTCAGTGCCGAGCAATTGATAGAGCTGTTTCGGGCTTGACCCGCCGGTCAGGCAGATCGCGACGCGGCCGGGGTTTTCCGATATCCGCGCGATGACGCGCTCGGCGGCGGCCTCGGCCATCGCGGCTGGATCGGCAACTGACGTCACATGGCGATTGTCGTTCGACATCATCTCTAACTGAGCTTGCGCCAGCTGCGGCCGTCTCGCTCCAGCAAATCGTTGGCTTCCTCCGGGCCCTCGCTGCCGGGCTCATAGACCTTGAGCCCCTTGCCGCCGGCGTTCTTCCAGGCGTCGAGAAAAGGCTGCACCGCGCGCCAGCCGGCCTCGACGCTGTCGGCGCGCTGAAACAGGATGTTGTCGCCGATCATACAGTCGTAGATCAGGGTCTCATAGCCGGTCGATGGCTCGGCCTTGAAGTAATCCTTGTAGCGAAACTTCATCTCGACGCCGTCGATATTGATGGTCGGGCCCGGCACCTTGGTGTTGAACTGCAGCGCGATGCCTTCGGTCGGTTCGGTCGAGATGATCAGGTAATTCTGCGAGAGCCGGTCCACCGGCGTGTCGCGGAACATCGCGAACGGCGCCTGCTTGAACTTGATGGCGATCTCGGTGCGCTTGATGCCGAGCGCCTTGCCGGTGCGCAGATAAAAGGGAACGCCGGCCCAGCGCCAATTGTCGATGGTCAGCTTCAGCGCGGCATAGGTTTCCGTGGTGCTGGCGGGCTTGACGTCTTTCGTCCTGCGATAGTCCTCGATCTCGGTGTCGCCGACCATGCCGGCGCGATATTGCCCGCGAACCGAATTTTGCAGCGCCTCCTGCTCGCTCTGGGTCTGGATCGCGGCCAGCACGTCGGCCTTCTCCGAACGCACCGAATGGGCGTCGAATTTCGATGGCGGCTCCATCGCGACCAGCGACAGCAGTTGAAACAGATGGTTCGGCACCATGTCGCGCAACGCGCCGGTGGCGTCATAGAAGCTGCCACGATGACCGACGCCGAGCCTTTCATCGACCGTGATCTGGATGTGGTCGATGTGATTGCGGTTCCAGATCGGCTCGAACATGCCGTTGGCGAAGCGCAGCACCAGGATGTTCTGGACGGTTTCCTTGCCGAGATAATGATCGATCCGGTAGATCTGATGCTCTTCGACCAGCTTCAGGAGTTCGCTGTTGAGCTCTCTTGCCGATGCCAGATCGGTCCCGAACGGCTTTTCGACCACCAGCCGCCGCCATGTGCCGTTCTCGACCAGCATGCCGGTGCGGCCGAGTTCGCGGCTGATCGGCAGGAAGGCGCTCGGCGGCGTTGCGAGATAGAACAGGCGATTGCCTTGGGTGTTTCGCGCGGCTTCCAATTTGTCGAGCTGCTCGCTCATGGCGTCGAACGAGGCGGGATCCTTCGGGTCAGCCTCGATGCAGGTGACGCATGCGAGTAGGCGCATCGCGATCGCCTCGTCCACCTGGCGCGTGGCGTATTGATGCAGCCCTTTCATCAGGCTGTCGCGCAAGCCGTCGCTCGTCATGCCCTTGCGGGCAATGCCGACGACGCAGAATTTTTCCGGCAGCAGATCGGCTGCCGCCAGATTGTAGAGGGCGGGGATCACCAGCCGATGCGCGAGATCGCCGGTGACGCCAAAGATGACGAAGGAGCAGGGATCGGGTTTCGTCTGTGCCAGTTTGCCGACCGCCATGGGCGTTAAGCCTTCGAGCCCGGCTTCTTCGGCGGCTCCTTGTGGCCGCCGAAGCCTGCACGCATCGCGGAAAGAATCTTCTCCGCGAATGTGTGATCCTTGCGCGAACGAAAACGTGCATAGAGCGCTGCCGTCAGCACCTCGGCCGGCACGGCCTCGTCGATCGCGGCATTGACGGTCCAGCGGCCTTCGCCGGAATCTTCGACATGGCCGGAATAATTATCCAGCGTCTGGTTCTCGGCGAGCGCTGACGAGGTGAGATCGAGCAGCCAGGAGGGGATCACGCTGCCGCGCCGCCACACCTCGGCGATATCGGCGATGTCGAGATCAAACCGATGCTCCGCCGGCAGCGCCTCGATATTGGCGTTCTTCAGGATATCAAAACCCTCGGCATAGGCCTGCATCAGCCCATATTCGATGCCGTTATGGATCATCTTGACGAAATGCCCGGCGCCGCTGGGGCCGGCATGGATATAGCCCTGCTCGATGCGGGGGTCGCGGCCGTCGCGGCCGCCGGTGCGCGGAATGTCGCCGATCCCCGGCGCCAGCGTCGCGAAAATCGGATCGAGCCGCTCGACCACGGCCTTGTCGCCGCCGATCATCATGCAATAGCCGCGCTCGATGCCCCAGACGCCGCCGCTGGTGCCGACGTCGACATAATGCAGCCCGCGCTCCCTGAGCGCCTTGCCGCGGCGGACGTCGTCCTGCCAGAACGTGTTGCCGCCGTCGATGATGACGTCACCGGGCTCCATCAGTTTGGCGAGTGCTTCGATGGTGGCCTCGGTGATCTTGCCGGCCGGCAGCATCACCCAGGCAGTGCGCGGCTTCTCCAGTTTCGCCACGAAAGCTTCGAGCGTGTCGGCGCCGGCAGCGCCTTCGGCCGCCAGCGCGGCAACGGCCTTGGCGTCCTTGTCGTAGACCACCGACGTGTGGCCGTTCCTCATCAGCCGCCGCACGATGTTGCCGCCCATCCGGCCGAGGCCGATCATGCCAAGCTGCATGCCAATACTTCCCTAATTGAGCGCTTCGGATATCGCGGCGTCCAGCGCGGCGAGCGCCGGCTTGAGGTCGCCTTTGAGATGAACCCGCAATGCGCGCCGGCCGCGTTCGGTCAGCACGTCGAAATCGCCGCGCGCCTGGGCTGCCTTGACGACTCCAAAACTCGCCTTCTGGCCGGGCACGGCCAGGTCCTTGGCGTCGTCGGCGGTGATCTGCAGGAATACGCCGCTGTCGGGCCCGCCCTTGTAGGCCTGGCCGGTCGAATGCAGGAAGCGCGGTCCGAATTCGGCGCAGGTCGCCACATGCCTGACGTCGCGCACCGCCAGCCGCATCTTCTGCAGCGTGTCGATCGAGCCGGCGTCGCGCGCGATATAGGCCAGCAGCGCAAAATAGTCGCCGCTGCCCGGACGCGTCAGATGTGCCTTGATCCAGGATTCCAAAGTGCCATTGGCGCCGGCCTTGCGCAGCGCGGCGGCATTGGCTTCGTCGGTGTAGATGTCGGCTTCGGCGGTGGCGACCACCGGCTGTTCCGCCGGCAGTGCGCCGGTCTTCTCGAACGCCGCCGTCAGTTCGCGCGTCTTGATCTTGGCCGCCTCGACGTCAGGCTGGTTGAACGGATTGATGCCGAGGATGGCGCCGGCGACGGCCGTGGCCATCTCGAAGCGGAAGAATTCCTGGCCGATATGGTCGATCGATTTCAGCACGATGCGGACCACCGGATGCCCGGCGGCCTCGAGGGCGGCAAGTTTGTCGTCGTGCGCCGGATCGGCTTCGCCCTCGGTCCGGATATCGATGAAGAAGCGGTCGTCGCCGTAGACGGCGGGATCGGCGAGCGGTTCGCCGTCGATCGGGATCAGCCCCTTGCCGTCCTTGCCGGTGGACTCTGCGATCAATTGCTCGGCCCAGGCGCCGAAATCGGCGATCTTCTTCGACGAGGATATCGTCACCTTGTCGCGGCCTTCGAGCCCGGCGAGCCCGAGCGCAAGCCCAAGCTGCACGCCGGGGTTTTCGTGCGGCGGCACGTCGGCGCCGCAGGAGCGCACCATCGCCAGCGTGTGCTTGATCAGGCTTTTGACATCGATGCCGGCGGCAGCCGCCGGCACCAGCCCGAACGGCGACAGCACCGAGTAACGTCCGCCGATCGATGGATCGCCGTAGAAAATGCGCGCGAAACCCTGCTTGGTCGCGACCTTCTCCAGCGACGAGCCGGGATCGGTCACCGCGATGAAGCGATGGCCCGCCTTGTCAGCGCCGATGGTCTTGGCGACGCGATCGAAGAAATAATCCTTCATCGCATTCGGCTCGGTGGTGCCGCCGGATTTGCTGGAGACGATGAACAGGGTTTTTGCCAGGTCGACCTTCTTCTCCATCGCGCGCACCTGCGCGGGGTCGGTGGAGTCGAGTACGTGCAGTTTCGGGAAGCCGGATTTCTTCGGGAAGGTTTCCGCCAGCACTTCCGGACCGAGGCTCGATCCGCCCATGCCGAGCACGACGGCGTCCGAAAAGTTCTGTCCCTTCACGCGCCGGGCAAAATCCTCGTAATCGGCGACATCTGCGGCAGCCGGGCTGTTCAGCCAGCCCAGCCACTTATTCTCGTCGTCATTGCTCCAGACCGATTTGTCCTTGTGCCAGAGCCGGCGGATTTTGGCTGACGCCCGCCAGTCCTCGGTGCCCTTCTCCACGGCTTTCTTGATGCCGTCGCCGAGCACGAGGTGCTGCTTGTCGATCCCGCCGCCAAGCGAAGCCGCGCGCTTGTGCGCGACGGCGCCGTAGAGCTTGTCGGCGGCGTCGGCGAATTGCTTGACGCCGTCCTTGACCAGCTCGGTGGTGATCGCATCGAGCGAGATGCCGGATTTTTCCAGCTCTTCCAGCACGCGGCGCGCGTCCTCGATATTTTCCTCGAGGCTGTCGCGCGGCGTGCCGTGATCGCGGAACGCGTCGAGCGTCGCCGGCGGCACCGTGTTGATGGTGTTGGGGCCGATCAGTTCCTCGACATAGAGCACGTCGCTATAGTCTTTGTTCTTGGTACCGGTCGAAGCCCACAACAGCCGCTGCGGCTTTGCGCCCTTGGCCTTGAGCTTGTCCCAGCGTGCGCCCGAAAACAGCCCCTTGTAGTCCTGATAGGCCATCTTGGCGTTCGCGATCGCGACCTTGCCCTTGAGCGCGCTCAGGCGCTCCTTTTCGCTGGGATCGTTGGCCTTTGCGATCTTGTCGTCGAGCTGCTTGTCGACGGCGCTGTCGATCCGGCTGACGAAGAAGCTGGCGACACTGGCCACACGCGAGGGATCGCCACCGCCGGCGACGAGTTTCTCCAGCCCATCGAGATAGGCTTCCGCCACCTGGCGATAGACCTTTTGCGAGAACAACAGCGTGATGTTGATGCTGATGCCTTCGCCGATCAGATGTTCGATCGCAGGCAGGCCTTCCGGCGTCGCCGGGACCTTCACCATCAAATTCTTGCGCTTGACGTCCTTCCACAGCCGCTCGGCCTCGGCGATGGTGCCTTTGGTGTCCATCGCCAGATAGGGCGAGACCTCGAGGCTGACGAAACCGTCCTCACCCTTCAACTGGTCGTAGACCGGCCGCAACACGTCAGCGGCGTTCTGGATGTCCTCAATGGCGACATGTTCGAACAGGTCGGCGACCGGGCGGTCGCCCTTTTTCAGCGCCTGGCCGATCGCGCCGTCATATTCGTCCGAACTGCCGATGGCTTTCTCGAAGATCGCGGGGTTCGATGTCACGCCTTTGACGCCGTCGGTGTCGATCAAATTCTTCAGATCGCCCTTGGCAACGAAGCCGCGGGCGAGGAAATCCAGCCAGACGGCCTGACCGTGGTTTTCGAGTGCTTTGACGGGATTCATGATGCCTGTTCTGTCCGGTCGTCGGTTTTCGGGTTCCCCGGCAGCTTTCGGGTGCGAGGCGGGAATGTCAACACGTGGATGGAATGGCTGCCGGTCGGAATGGGTGTATCCGGTGGGATAACGCCGCCTGCATCCGTTCGATCCCCGGGATGAGCGCCCGGGGAGTTGGCGAAATCCAGCACAATTTTGTGACGGGAAAGCGGACGCCGCGATCACGATCGCAGATTGCGATCAGGGTCGCAAATAGAGATAGCCCTGCGATTGCAACTCGGCGATGCGCACCACGCCGCCCTGGTCGGCGGAAATGAAGCCCGGCAAGAGATCGGCGAAGCCGACCTTCTGGGATTTCATGGTGTTGCCGCAGACGGAGAGTTCAATTCCGGCCTTGGCGAACTGGCCGATATGCCGTGTCAGATCGGGATTGGCCGCGGACGCGTGGAACGCGCGCAGCGCCTGGCCGTGAACGACCAGAGCGATGGTGACGTTGTCAGGCCCGCCGACGCCGTCGAGGTGGTTCTGGATGTTGCCGACGACAGAGCTGACCTTGTCGAGGTCGTTGAGGTGATAGACCACTTTCAGTTTTTTCGTCGGCGGCGCCTCGGTGGCCGCGCCGGCGCGCGAGGCGGCAAAGGCGGCGCCGAAAGCGGACGCCGCGGCCCACAAGATGCTGCGTCGATGCATGGCGTCCTCCAACTCGATTGCCTCTGAGCTGTCACTTATGCCTGAGCGCCGCGAGTTCCTTGCGGTCGGTCACCAGCTCGGCACATTCATGCAGATCGGCGCGATCGACCCGGAAAACCTTGTCGTCTGCGCCGGCTACCAGATCATTGCTGGCATCGTCGTCGGGCTTGCTGCGCTCCCAGATCCTGATCCGCTCCAGCCGGATGATGGCGGATTTGTCGTCCTTCATCGCGACATCGATGCCGCCGCCGTCGCAATCGATGCCGCACCCGAAGCGGATCTCGTTGCCTTTGTCCTCGGCGACGACATGGTTGCAATAGCCGCTGGAGTCGAAATTGCCCGGCCGATGCCGATATTTGACGCCGATGCGGAAGGAGTAATTGGTGATCTTCTCTTCCGGCGGATTTTCGGCGGTGACCAGCAGCTTCATCGCGCTGACTTTTTGCTTGGGATGCTGCGCCAGGTGGTTGGCGTCATAGCGGCGGACGAAGCAGGCATAGGTCTTTTGACCGAGGGGGCCGGCGAACATCCTGTTGTCGAAGGCGGCAGCTCTTGCCTTGTCGACGCCGTCCTGGGCATGGCCGGGGCCGGCAAGCGAGGCCATCGCGGCCAGCGTGAGGGTACACAGGAAGATGCGCTTCATGATCGTCCCTAAATGCGTGACACACCGACCGTCCGCGCGAAGCGGTGCGGCGCCAGGCGCCGCCAAGGATCGGCTTCGATCTGGTGATTGGTCGCAGGCGGCCGTGGCTGCGTTCAATTTCAGGCAGTTGGCGGGAAAACCTTGCTGGTGGCAGTCGATTGCCTAAATATTGGGCGACGCGCCCATTCGCGCCCCATGATTTGCTCGCATTGTGCCTTGCACAATAAATCCCGACCGGTGTCCAATTCGGACCATGGCCTGGAGCACACCTGTGCCGATTGGCGGCAGCGCGGGTTTCGTTTTTGCGCCGCACTCAGGAGGATCCGCGAATTGGTTGCGCCGGACTAATCCAAAAGTACTAGCGCGCGAGCCTCTTGTATCGGTTCGCCATGCTCGGGACTTGATTACAGTCGCAACGAGCGCCGCGTTGACGGCGTTCATGCCGACGAGAACGCGAGCGTCACCCGTCGTGGTGAGTGGCATAAGCCCGAGAAGCTGAATTCGCGCGTTTGAATTCGTCGAACGACACCGAACAGAGAGATGATCTGCCGAGGATGACG
The DNA here is from genome assembly GCF_018130205.1 of Bradyrhizobium sp. AUGA SZCCT0222. Classification (NCBI taxonomy): domain Bacteria; kingdom Pseudomonadati; phylum Pseudomonadota; class Alphaproteobacteria; order Hyphomicrobiales; family Nitrobacteraceae; genus Bradyrhizobium; species Bradyrhizobium sp. AUGA SZCCT0222. The sequence continues at coordinate 273,778 of NZ_JAFCLX010000003.1, read as the reverse complement.
CAGCCTGGAGTGATCTGGATCTCAGATCGTCCGTTATGGTCCAACGCGCTGAACGGACGCCGCGCGCGGCGTGCATTAATGAATCGACAAGCATTGCTGCGGCGCGCCTTCAACCGCGCGAATTCTGCAGGTTCGTTCATCTACCTGAAAAACCAGTACTTCTCCGGATGCCGCATGTTGCACTCCGGTTACAGATTCAGTGGATTCCAGAACATTCTGGAGCTGCCGAGTCGTTTAGCACGACTATTGCATTGCGTGATCGAGTCACTCGCGTGTCAGATATCACATCTGCTGTTGGTGATTCGCGATTGGATACGCAGGAGGCTTGCCGGGGCTTGGAACTTGGCCAGCGCATCCTACGTTATAGCTGAACCATGAGGAGATGAATCTATGTACAACGATTCTCTGTTCAACGCGTTTGCTCGCTCCTTCGAAGCCAGAAGTCAGAGCGACATGTCGATGGCGGACTATCTGGAATCGTGTCGAAGCGATCCGCTTAAATATGCGAATGCGGCCGAACGGTTGCTAGCTGCAATTGGCGAACCTCAGATGATCGACACGGCCAGGGACCAACGCCTTGGCCGTATTTTTTTGAACCGCACCATGCGCACCTATCCGGCATTTGCCGGCTTCTATGGCATGGAGGAAACGATTGAGCGCATCGTCGGGTTCTTCCGGCACGCCGCTCAAGGCCTCGAAGAGCGCAAGCAGATCCTCTATTTGCTCGGGCCCGTCGGCGGCGGCAAGTCATCGCTCGCCGAACGCCTGAAGGCGTTGATGGAAGTTCACCCCATTTATGTCTTGAAGGCCGGCGACGAACTCAGTCCCGTCTTTGAAAGCCCGCTCAGCCTGTTTGACCCGGAAACACTCGGGCCGATGCTCGAGGAAAAATACGGCATTCCGCGCCGCCGCCTCAACGGCTTGATGAGCCCGTGGTGCTACAAGCGGCTCGAATCGTTCGGCGGCGACATCTCGCAATTCCGTGTCGCCAAGATCCAGCCGTCGCGGCTGCGGCAGATCGCGGTCGCCAAGACCGAGCCGGGTGATGAAAACAACCAGGACATCTCCTCGCTGGTCGGCAAGGTCGACATCCGCAAGCTGGAAACCTTTGCCCAGAACGACCCCGACGCCTACAGCTATTCCGGCGGCTTGAACCGCGCCAACCAGGGCATCCTCGAATTCGTCGAGATGTTCAAGGCGCCGATCAAGATGCTGCATCCGCTGCTGACGGCGACGCAGGAAGGCAACTATATCGGAACCGAGAATATCGGTGCGATCCCCTTTACCGGCGTCATTCTTGCGCACTCCAACGAATCCGAATGGCAGAGCTTCAAGACCAACAAGAACAACGAAGCCTTCATCGACCGCATCTGCGTCATCAAGGTGCCGTATTGCCTGCGCGTCACCGAAGAACAGAAGATCTACGAGAAGCTGATCCAGGGCTCTGAACTCGCCGCCGCGCCCTGCGCGCCGTCGACGCTGGAGACGCTGGCGCGCTTCTCGGTGATGTCGCGGCTGCGCCGTCACGAAAACTCCACCGTGTTTGCAAAGATGCGGGTCTATGACGGCGAAAGCCTGAAAGAGTCCGATCCCAAGGCCCGCAGCGTCCAGGAATACAAGGATGCCGCCGGCGTCGACGAAGGCATGGACGGCGTCTCGACCCGCTTCGCCTTCAAGGTGCTCGCGGCAACCTACAATCACGATACGTCGGAGGTCGGCGCGGATGCCGTTCACCTGATGTATGCGCTGGAACAGTCGATCCGTCGCGAGCAGCTCCCTGATGAGACCGAAAAGCGTTACCTCGAATTCATCAAGGCCGAACTGGTGCCGCGATATGCCGAGTTCATCGGAAACGAGATTCAGAAAGCCTATCTCGAATCCTATTCGGATTATGGCCAGAACCTGTTCGACCGTTACGTGGATTACGCCGACGCCTGGATCGAAGATCAGGACTTCAAGGATCCCGACACCGGACAATTGCTCGATCGTGAATTGCTCAATCAGGAGCTGACCAAGATCGAGAAACCTGCGGGCATCGCCAACCCGAAGGACTTCCGTAACGAGGTCGTGAAGTTCTCGCTGCGGTCGCGGGCCCAGAACGGCGGCAAGAATCCGGGCTGGACCAGCTATGAAAAGGTTCGCGAGGTGATCGAAAAGCGGATATTCTCGCAAGTGGAAGATCTGCTGCCCGTCATTTCGTTCGGCTCGAAAAAGGACGGCGAAACCGAGAAGAAGCACGACGATTTCGTCGCGCGGATGGTGGACCGCGGTTACACCGAACGGCAGGTCCGCCGGCTCGTCGAATGGTACATGCGCGTGAAGCAAGCCGGCTGAGGCGGATGCGAAGTGGTTGCTATTCACATCGTTGACCGACGGCTGAATCCGGGCAGCAAGAGTCTCGAGAACCGTCAGCGGTTCCTGCGCCGGGCGAAGGCGCTGGTTCAGCAGGCGGTCAAGAAGACCTCGCACGACCGGGACATCAAGGATGTCCTGGAGGGCGGCGAGGTCAGCATACCGCTCGACGGCATGGACGAGCCGCGGTTCCGCCGTGAAGGCGGCACCCGCGACATGGTGCTTCCCGGAAACAAGAAGTTCATCGAAGGCGACATGCTGCCGCGCTCGGGCGGCTCGGGCGGCAAGGCCGGCGGCGCGGGTGAGGGCGACAGCGAAGACGCGTTCCGCTTCGTTCTCAGCCGCGAGGAATTCGTCGACCTGTTCCTGGACGATCTCGAATTGCCTGATCTCGCCAAGCGCAAGCTTGCCGAGGTGGAGAGTGAAGGAATCCGCCGCGCCGGTTATGCGACGTCAGGTTCGCCGGCGAATATTTCCATTCCCCGTACCGTGAGCCGCGCGATTGCGCGGCGGGTGGCATTGCGGCGGCCGAAGCCGGAAGAGATTGCGGCCCTCGAAGCCGAGCTGCTGATTTGCGGCGACGAGGCGCGCCGCGCCGAACTGCTGGCCGAGATCGAAGCCCTGAAAGCCAAGGCCAAGCGGATCCCGTTCATCGATCCGATCGACATCCGATACCGGCGGTTCGAGACCACGCCGAAGCCGATTGCCCAGGCCGTGATGTTCTGCCTGATGGACGTGTCCGGTTCGATGACCGAGCACATGAAGGATCTCGCCAAGCGCTTCTACACGCTGCTCTATGTCTTCCTGAAGCGGCGCTATCGCCATGTCGAGATCGTCTTTATCCGCCATACCGACCGCGCCGAAGAGGTCGACGAGGATACATTCTTCCATGGCCCGGCATCGGGCGGCACGCTGGTGTCGAGTGCGTTGCAGGAAATGCACGAGATCGTGCGTTCGCGGTTCCGCCCGGCGGACTGGAATATCTACGCCGCGCAGGCTTCCGATGGCGACAATTCCACGTCCGACGGCGAGGTGGCGGGTCGGCTGCTGACCGAGAAGATTCTGCCGGTCAGCCAGTTTTTTGCCTATCTCGAGGTCGGCCAGGATGCCGGTCTGACCTTTGAGATGCCGGATTCGTCGCTATGGACGCTGTATGAGCGCCTGCGCCTCGCCGGCGCGCCGCTGTCGATGCGCAAGGTCTGCGAGCGCAGCGAAATCTTCCCGGTGTTTCACGATCTCTTCCAGCGCCGTGTAAGACAGGAAAGGGCACCATGACAGACAAGCGGCTGTTTCAGGGCGCCGATTGGGATTTCCCGACGCTGCAGCGGATCCACGACGCCTGCGAGGAGATCGCGGAGTCCGAACTCGGGCTCAACGTCTATCCGAACCAGATCGAGGTGATCACGGCCGAGCAGATGCTGGACGCCTATTGCTCGGTCGGCATGCCCTTGTTCTACAAGCACTGGTCGTTCGGCAAGCACTTCGCCTATCAGCAGGCGTCCTACCGCAAGGGCCTGATGGGCCTGGCCTATGAGATCGTCATCAACTCGTCGCCGTGCATCTCCTATTTGATGGAGGAGAACACCGCGACCATGCAGACGCTGGTGATCGCGCACGCCGCCTTCGGCCACAATCATTTCTTCAAGAACAATTATCTGTTCAAGCAGTGGACGGATGCCGACGGCATTCTCGATTATCTCGAGTTCGCCAAGACCTACGTCGCGCAGTGCGAGGATCGCCACGGCCGGTTGGCGGTCGAGCAGACGCTCGATGCAGCGCACGCGCTGATGTCGCATGGCATCAACCGCTATCCCGGCAAGAAGCTGCCCGATCTGCGCGTCGAGGAGAAACGGGCCCAGTACCGCCGCCAGCACGAAGAAAGCGTGTTCAATGATTTGTGGCGGACCATTCCGACCGGACCGGTCAAGAGCGTGGCAACGCTGAGCGCCGATCGCCGCCGCGCGCTGCTCGGCCTGCCGCAGGAAAACATCCTGTACTTCCTGGAAAAGACCGCGCCGCGCCTGGCGCCCTGGCAGCGCGAGCTGCTGCGGATCGTGCGGCACATCGCACAGTATTTTTACCCGCAGAGCCAGACCAAGGTCATGAACGAGGGCACCGCGACCTACGTTCATTACCGCATCATGAACCGGCTGCACCTGCAGGGGCGGCTCTCCGACGGCAATTTCCTCGAATTCCTGTCGTCGCATACCAACGTCGTATTCCAGCCCGACTTCGACAGTAAGTATTTCTCGGGCTTCAACCCCTACGCGCTCGGTTTTGCGATGATGCAGGACATCGAGCGCATTGTGACCAATCCCGAGGACGAGGATCGCGAATGGTTTCCGGATATCGCCGGCAAGGGCGATACGATGGGCGTGCTCCGCGATGTCTGGGCCAATTACCGCGACGAGAGCTTCATCAGCCAGTTCCTCTCACCGCGGCTGATGCGGCACTTCCGCATGTTCCATCTGCATGATGATCCGGCGGAGACCGCCGGCATCAAGGTCGATGCGATCCACGACGAGCGCGGCTATCGGCGCGTGCGCCGCGCGCTGTCGCGGACGTACGATGTCGGCTTCATCGATGCCAATATCGAAGTCGTCGATGTCGATCTCGCCGGCGACCGTCATTTGATGCTGCGCCATACCGTGTTGAACGGCGCGCAGCTCAATGACACCGACGCCAAGCGCGTGCTGCAGCACCTCGCCGACCTCTGGACCTACAACGTCTCGCTGGTCGAGGTCGACGCGACCGGCAAGGTGCTGAAGGAATACGTCGCCAACCCGCGCGGGCTGGCCGCGGTGGCGTAGCTACTCCGGCGTTCCCGCGATCCCGAGCGATCAGCGCCCGCGCGTCGGCAACTTCGGCAGTTTGTGCGGATCGAATGCTGGTATGGGCTCGCTCGCCTCCGGGGCGCGCGCCTGCTGGTTGTAAATGAGCGTTCCCTCCAGGAGCAGGCCTGGGAACTGTTCCGCCGTTCCGATGTAGGTCGCTATCTTGCCGGTGCACGTTCCCTGCAGCTTAAGCTCGAGTTCCTGATCATCGCCAAATACGGTTGGCAGCCCGTCGGTGTGTTTTCTTGTGATGACGACTGCGGTGAATCGGTCTCCGTCGACTTCGCATGACCCCTCGTAGGTCATGACGCCGTCGCGCCCCCAGATCCTGCCGTTTGCAACATGGACGATGCCAGTGCCTTGGCTTACCGGGGTCTTGAACCATGCCGCATAAGTACCGTCCTTGAGCACGGTGGAACCTCTTCCTTGAGCGTTCACAAGAGGTCGATCATCGGCACGACCAGCCTAAGACTCCATTAATCGCCGCTCTCTCAGAAGGGGCGGCTTTTCGTTTGCCGTAGTCTTACGGAGCAAAACTCCATTGTTCCGACTGGTTTCGTACACATCATATCGAGATGGGCCAGCCAGTACTGGAAATCCGAGTATGCGAAAAGTGCCACGCTGAAATGCGGCTGTTGGGCAAGCTGCCCGCTATCGGGGCCAAGCCGCTCATCAAGGTTTTCTGTTGCTACCGGTGCAACCGCATTGAAACGCGCACAATTAGGTCGGCTGCATTCGGCAAACCCATTCTTCATACCTCCCGCTCTGCCGCAGGCAGGCGTTGAACTTTTCCAGCGCTGACGAGCCGGGGCACAATTCCCTGGCTGGCCGCGGTGCTCAGACGTCGAAAATCCTACTGGCGCGCAAGGAATGCGCGACGGGTACTGACGGTTCGCGCCCAGACTTCGTGAAATCTCCCGGCCAGACGCTTGTCAATGTGCGGACCGATCAGCTTTGTCATGGCAAAGTTGAGATCATCATACTCCCGCGCGCAGACTTCGGCCCGGTCCTTGGGGAGGAATTCCTTTTCGACGATGTCAGCGAACAGTTTCTTGTCCGCACCATAGGCGACGCACAAGATGTTGAACGTTCGCTGCGCCGGCGTCGAATGCTCAGCTGAAAGCGCCCGGATCGGAACGGTGACCTGCGGTCCTGGCATCTGGATCGCATGGTGATAGGCGGAGCCCAGGATCATTCTGCGGGCCTCATCCTTGCCCAGTCTGAGCATCACGTAGGCGGCGAACTGATCGGCGGCGTCTTCCTCCCGGCCGAGCACCGGTATTTGCAGCATGTTGAAAACCGCATGCGCGGTCTCGTGCAAAAACACCGCCAGACTCGAGCCCAGCACCGTATCCGCCCGGGAAACCCCGATAGGAAGATCTTGCTTCGGCGCGCTCTTCAAAATTTCCGCCAGCATTTCGTAACACACGGTGATGACTTCATCGTTGTACCAGGCGTTTGGGACGCCGTCGCAACCCGCGACCTTGAGCGTCAGCGGGTAGGGAAGGCGGATCGGACTAAGCAATTCCTGCAGGTGCTCGAGTGCACGACCCTGCTTCATTTGGTCGAGGATCGGCTGGTGCGCCGGATCCTTTGGCGGCACGTACTCGTACTTGATTTGGTTGGACTTGCTCCTGGAGGCTGCGTTTGCGTTGCCGGAGGTCCAAAAGATCGTTGCCGCCAGAATTGCGACGATCGCAGCAGGTTTATGCCACATCATATTTCTCAACTATGAATGACAAGAATTTACGGAGGACAAGCATATCGATGCGTGGTCGAGCAATCATAGCACGCCCGTCGGATTGCGTGGATAGCGAATCCGGTCGGGCTTGTGGTCAGACGCGCGGTTGCGATGATTGCCTGTACGCAAGCAGGCACGCCAACCGATGCCTGCTTCCGAGGCTACAGCTCATATCGCAGGATGCATCGACGTTGCAGCCTGACGACTGCATGCCCTAACGCAGGCTGGCGTTGATCTTTTCCAGCGCTGACGAGCCCGGGCACAATTCCTTGGCTTCCAGCGTATTGAGCGGCGTCTCGACGGTGTCGAGATGGGTGTGCATGTCTTCGGCGTCGGGATCGACATAGAGCAAGCCGGTTACCACCTGGCCCTTGGCGGCGTGCTTCTGCAGGAAGGTCATCGCCGCCAGCCGGTCATTGGCGTCGTAATCGGCGTCGATCTTGCGCAGCGCCAGCCTGGTGCCGTCGTGCTGCTCCACCACCTGCACCGAGCCCGGGGCATAATCGACGGTGATGGGGTCACGGCTGGTGATGATGTCGAGGCGGTTGACCGCGTCGTTATGTTCGCGGACGTAGTCAAAACTTTTGGTCGAGCCGGCGTGGTTGTTGAAGGCGATGCAGGGGCTGATGACGTCGATGAATGACGCGCCCTTGTGGCGGATGGCGGCGGCGATCAGCGGCACCAGCTGGGTCTTGTCGCCGGAGAAGCTGCGCGCCACGAAGCTGGCGCCGAGCTGCAGTGCGATCGCCACCAGATCGATGGCGTTGTCGGTGTTCATCACGCCCTTCTTGGATTTCGAGCCGCGGTCGGCGGTGGCCGAGAACTGGCCCTTGGTCAGGCCGTAAACGCCGTTGTTCTCGACGATATAGGTCATGTTGACGCCGCGCCGGATCGAATGGGCGAACTGGCCGAAGCCGATCGAGGCGGAATCGCCGTCGCCGGAGACGCCGAGATAGATCAGGTCGCGGTTCGCGAGGTTGGCGCCGGTCAGGACCGACGGCATGCGGCCGTGCACCGAGTTGAAGCCGTGCGAATTGCCGAGGAAATAGTCCGGCGTTTTCGAGGAGCAGCCGATGCCGGAAATCTTGGCGACGCGATGCGGCTCGATCGACAGCTCGTAGCAGGCCTCGATGATCGAGGCGGTGATCGAGTCGTGACCGCAGCCGGCGCACAGCGTCGAAATCTTGCCCTCGTAGTCCCGGTGGGTGTAGCCGAGATCGTTCTTCGGCAGGCCGGGATGGTGGAATTTCGGTTTTGCAATGTAGGTCATGAGACGGCCTTGCGGAGAGGAGTCACTTTCAGATGGTCCTGGTGGTCGCCGATGGCGCTGGCGATGAAGCGCGCGGTGATCGGGGTGCCGTCATAGTGCAGGATCGGCACCAGCCGCACCGGATCGATGCCGTTCTCGTTGACGATCAACTGGCGCAGCTGGGCGTCGCGGTTCTGCTCGACCACGTACACGAAGTCATGGTCGGCAATGAAGCTGGCGACGCTGGAGTGGAACGGGAAGGCGCGAATCCGCATGCGGTCGAGGTGGTGCCCGCGCGCCTCGAGCAGGCCGATCGCCTCGTCCATCGCCGGTGCGGTCGAGCCGAAATAGATCACGCCGTATTTGGTCGGCTTGGCGGCGTTGGCCTGCAGCGGCCGCGGCACCATGTCCTGCGCGGTCTCGAACTTGCGCATCAGCCGCTGCATATTGTCGGCGTAGACGGCGCCTTCTTCCGAATAGCGCGCATAGCGGTCGCGCGAGGTCCCGCGGGTGAAGAACGAGCCTTTGGTCGGATGCGTGCCGGGATAGGTGCGGTAGGGAATGCCGTCGCCATCGACGTCGAGATAGCGGCCGAAATCGCGGCCGGGCTCGTCGAGCATCTCTGCGGTCATCACCTTGCCGCGGTCATATTGCCGGGCGTCGTCCCACTTCAGGGGACGGCAGAGCCGGTGGTTCATGCCGATGTCGAGGTCGAGCATCAGGAAGATCATGGTCTGCAACCGCTCGGCGAGATCGAACGATTGCGCCGCGAATTCGAACGCTTCCGCCGGGTCTTCCGGGAACACCAGGATATGCTTGGTGTCGCCGTGCGAAGCATAGGCGCAGGCGATGATGTCGCATTGCTGGGTGCGCGTCGGCATGCCGGTCGAGGGGCCGGCGCGCTGGATGTTCATGATCACGCCGGGAATTTCGGCGAAGTACGAGAGGCCGATGAATTCCGTCATCAGCGAGACGCCGGGCCCGGAAGTCGCGGTGAAGGCGCGCGCGCCGTTCCAGGAGGCGCCGATCACCATGCCGATCGATGCAAGCTCGTCCTCGCCCTGCACGATGGCGTATTTGGCCTTGCCGGTTTCGGGGTCGTGCCGCAGCTTCTTGCAGTGGCTGGTGAAAGCCTCCGCCACCGACGACGACGGCGTGATCGGATACCAGGCGCAGACGGTGGCGCCGCCATAGACGGCGCCGAGCGCGGCCGCGCTGTTGCCTTCCATGAAGATGCGGTCGCCGACCTTGTCGGCTTTCTTCACCTGCAGCCCGATCGGGCATTTCAGGTTCTGCAACGCCCAGTCGCGGCCCAGATGCAGCGCGTGGACGTTCGAGGACAACAGCTTTTCCTTGCCCTTGTACTGTTCTGATATCAATTGCTCGACGATCTTCGGGTCCATGTCGAGCAGGGCGCACATCGCGCCGAGATAGATGATGTTCTTGAACAGCTGGCGCTGGCGCGGATCGGTATAGGTCGAGTTGGTGATCGCGGTCAGCGGCACGCCGATGACGTTGATGTCGGCACGGAATTTCGACGTCGGCATCGGCTTGGTGGAATCGTAGAACAGATAGCCGCCGGGCTCGATCGAGCCGACGTCCTTGTCCCAGGTCTGCGGGTTCATCGCCACCATCATGTCGACGCCGCCGCGGGCGCCGAGATGGCCTTCCTCGGTCACCCGCACCTCGTACCAGGTCGGAAGTCCCTGGATGTTGGAGGGAAAGATGTTGCGCGGGCTCACCGGCACGCCGTGGCGCAGGATCGAGCGCGCGAACAGCTCGTTGGCGCTGGCCGAACCCGAGCCGTTGACGTTGGCGAAACGGACGACGAAGTCGTTTACGCTGCTGATCGGGCTTTGGTCTGACATGTTGATCCCGCGTGAGTCATATCGATGAGGTACTTCTGCATGTCCCAGGCTCCGGTGGGACACCGTTCGGCGCAGAGCCCGCAATGCAGGCAGACGTCTTCGTCCTTCACCATGACGCGTCCGGTCTTGAGCCCGTCGGCGACATAGAGGGCCTGGTCGTGATGCGGCGAGGGCGCTTTCAGCCGGTCTCGCAGATCCTCTTCCTCGCCGTTCTCCGTGAAGGTGATGCAGTCCATCGGGCAGATGTCGACGCAGGCGTCGCATTCGATGCAGGCGGGGGCGCTGAAAATCGTCTGAATGTCGCAGTTCAGGCAACGCTGGGCTTCACCGAGCGCGAGCTTGACGTCGTAGCCGAGCTCGACCTCGGTGCGGATGTCCTTGAGGGCGATCACCTTGTCGCGGTGCGGCACCTTGTAGCGCTTGTCGGCGGAGATGTCGTTGTCGTAGCTCCACTCGTGGATGCCCATCTTCTGCGACGAGACATTCACTTCGGGAAGCGGGCGCTCGGTGATGTCCTCGCCGGAGAGCATCTTGTGGATCGACAGCGCGGCATCATGGCCGTGCGCCACCGCCCAGATGATGTTCTTGGGGCCGAACGCCGCGTCGCCGCCGAAGAACACCTTCGGGTTGGTCGAAGCGAAGGTCTTGGCATCGACCTGCGGCATGTTCCACTTGTCGAACTCGATGCCGCAGTCGCGCTCGATCCAGGGGAAGGCGTTTTCCTGTCCGACTGCCACCAGCACGTCGTCGCAGGGAATGGTCTGGTCCGGCTCGCCCGCGGGCACCAGGTTGCGCCGGCCCTTGGCGTCATATTCCGCTTTCACCTTCTGGAAGGTGACGCCGATGAGCTTGCCGGCTACATGCTTGAATCCCACCGGCACCATGAAATTGAGGATCGGAATGTCCTCGTGAATGGCGTCTTCCTTTTCCCAGGGGCTCGCCTTCATTTCCTCGAAGCCGGAACGCACGATCACCTTGACGTCTTCGCCGCCGAGGCGGCGCGCGGTGCGGCAGCAATCCATCGCGGTGTTGCCGCCGCCGAGCACGATCACGCGGCGGCCGATCTTCTCGACATGGCCGAACGAAACCGAAGCCAGCCATTCGATGCCGATATGGATATTGGCGGCGGCCTCCTTGCGGCCGGGGATCTCGAGCTCGCGGCCGCGCGGCGCGCCGGAGCCGACGAAGATCGCGTCATAATTTTCAGCCATCAGCTTCTTCAGGCTGTCGACGCGATGACCGCCCTTGAACTCGATGCCGAGGCCCAGGATGTAATCGGTTTCCTCGTCGATCACCGAATCCGGCAGCCGGAACTTTGGAATCTGGCTGCGCATCATGCCGCCCGCCTTGGGATCGGCATCGAACACCGTGCAGTGATAGCCGAGCGGCGCAAGATCGCGCGCCACCGCTAGCGAAGCGGGACCGCCGCCGACCAGCGCGATGCGCTTGCCGTTCTTCGCCGATACCTTCGGCATGCGGTGCTTGACGTCGTCCTTGAAATCGGCGGCGACGCGCTTCAGCCGGCAGATCGCAACGGGTGTTTCCTCGACGCGGCCGCGGCGGCAGGCCGGCTCGCATGGGCGATCGCAGGTGCGTCCCAGAATTCCGGGAAACACGTTCGATTTCCAGTTGATCATGTAGGCGTCGCTATAACGCCCCTCGGCAATCAAACGGATGTATTCGGGAACTGGCGTGTGAGCGGGACAGGCCCATTGGCAATCAACCACTTTGTGAAAGTAGTCCGGCGCCGAGATGTCAGTCGGTTTCATTCCTGCCTTTTCCGCGTAGCAATCCGAACGCGGCCTTGTTGCCTGAACGCTCAGTAGGCGTTCTTGTGGTTTTTGAATTGGATCATAGGCTTATCTTATCGGAGCTTAGAGCCATTCCAGACGAGTCACAAAGGCAATTTTGCGCGATCGCCAGCTTTCAATGCAGGCACGCGTGAACGTTAATACTCGCTGATATTATGCGGCGGTGCAGCATCAGCGCACCGCGTTGTTGCCAATGTTACGCGCTGGGCAGATCGCTCTTCGCGAGGTCCCACATCAGCCGGTAAGTACCGCTTGTAACCACCAGCGGCTTGATCGCGGCGTTGTCTTTGAAGCGCGCTGCGGCCGCCGGGACCGCGCTGACATCGGTGGCGTCGATCAGCACGAACCAGTCGCCGGCGCCGGGATTGGGCGCTGCGGGGTCATCGGTGATCGGTTTCGACAGCGCCGGATTGTTCTCCAGCAGGTGCATCGAGATGATGCCGTCGAGTTTTGCGGGATCGAGTTGATCCCGCAGTGCGGCACGCAATTTTTCCTCGCCGCCGGCCGAAGGACGCAGCCGGATGATGCCGAGCGCGGCGCCGCGGCCTGTGCCGCGGCTGATGGTGATACGCGAAACGCCCCGGATCATGTTCTTGAAGCGGGCAATGTTGGCCTTTGACCAGGCGGTCTGGTTGGCGAGCGCGGTGCGGTAGAACGGGCTGTCCAGCACCTCGATGGTTTCGGTGGAATAAAGGCTGAGATATTTCGGGTCGCCGTCGTGCGCGACATAGCGCCGCGCTTCGAGGAACCCGGGCATCGCGACGCGCTCTTCGAGATGTTCGCGGTCGTACCAGCGATTGAATTCGGCCTCGTCGGCGGCATCGATATTCATCGACGTCAGCAGCATGCCTTTTCCGGCTATCGGCATTTCGAAAATCCCTATCTGGTAATCTTGGAAGCCATGTCCGCGACTGCTTTCATCACGGCGTCGCGGACGCCGGGATCGTACAGCGTGTGGCCGGCGCCTTCGACCAGGCGAATTTCGGCTTCGCGCCACACCGCGGCAAGCGCATGCGAGGTCGCCGGCGGGCACAGCAAATCATAACGGCCCTGCACGATGATGCCGGGAATGTGAGCGAGCCTGCCGGCCTCTTCGATCAGCTGGCTCGGCCTCATGAAGCAGTCATTGGCGAAATAATGCGCTTCCATGAATGGCGTGGCGGGCAGGGCGCGCGACGAGTTGACCGGATCGAGCCGGGCGCGGCCCGGCGTGTGCTCGGAAAGGATACGTTCGGTCTCGCCCCATGCCCGTGCGGCCGGGCCATGCACGGCGGTATCGGGATCGAGGATACGGCGGAAATAAGCGTCGATCGGGTTCGTGCGTTCCGCTGGCGGCAACACGTCGAGGAACTCCCCATGCAGCGCCGGATAGAAGCGCGGAAGCACCTCGAGGAATCCATCCTCGATCTCCTTGCGGGTGCCGAGGAAGGTGGCGCGCAGCACGATGCCGGCGACGCGATCGGGATGCGCTTGCGCATACGCCAGCGCCAACGTCGCGCCCCAGGAGCCGCCGACGATCATCCAGCGCTCGAAGCCGAATTTCTCGCGGATCCTCTCCATGTCCGCAATCAGATGCGGCAGGGTATTGTCTTCACGCCGGCCCTTGGGACGGCTGCGGCCGGCGCCGCGCTGGTCGAACAGCACCGCGTGGAAACGCTCGGGGTCGAACAGCCGGCGGTGATCGGGCTGGCAACCGCTGCCGGGCCCGCCATGCAGATAGACCGCCGCAATGCCGCCGATGCGGCCGACGCTCTCGACATAGATGTCGTGGCCATCGCCGACATCGAGCTGCTCCGAGGTCAGCGGTGCAAACGGATCGGCGCGTTTGGCGGATTTTCCGGCGTCGGCGTCAGGCGCCATGCTCGCCTTCCGTCTCCAGCGTGCCGCCGGCGAAATTGCGATAGAGGAAACGGTTATTGTCGGAGGCCGCTTCCTGCTCGGCCTGCTTGAAGATCTGCTCATGCATCGGCGACAGCGTGCAGGCCGGATCGGTATTGCCGGCATCGCCGGTCAGCGCAAAGGCCTGGCAGCGGCAACCGCCGAAATCGATCTCCTTGAACTCACAGCTCTGGCACGGTTCGGGCATCCAGCCGGTGCCGCGATAGCGGTTGAAGGCTTCGGAATTCTGCCAGATCCAGGCGATCGAGTGATTGGATCGCACCGAAAGGAATTCGAGCCCGGTGATGCTCTCGGCGGCGTGACACGGCAGGATCTTGCCGGCAGGTGAAATGTTGAAGAATTGCCGGCCCCAGCCGCCCATGCATTTCTTCGGCCGCAGCGCGTAATAATCCGGCACGACGTAGTCAATCGCGAGAATGCCCTTCAGCCGCACTTCGGCTTCCTCGACGATGCGGCTGGTCTCCTCGATCTGCGCCATCGTCGGCATCAAGGCGGCGCGGTTCTTCAGTGCCCAGCCGTAATACTGCACGTTGGCGACCTCGAGCCGGTCGGCGTCGAGATCGACCGCCATCTGGATGATGTCGGAAAGCTGGTGCAGGTTCTGCCGGTGCATGACGGCATTGACCGTCAGCGGCAGGTCGAGTTCGCGCGTCCACTTCGCGACCTCCAGCTTCTTCTCATGCGCCTTCTTCAGGCCCGCGACGCGGTCGGCCACATCAGGCTCGTTGCCCTGAAAACTGATCTGCACGTGGCACAGCCCGGCATCGGCCAGATCAGACAGCTTTTGCCTTGTCAGCAACACAGCGGAAGTAATGAGATTGCTGTAGAGCCCGACGTCGCTGGCGTGCTGGACCAGTTCGACCAGATCCTTGCGCGCGGTCGGCTCGCCGCCGGAGAAATGGATCTGCAGCACGCCGATTTCGGCGAGCTCGGTCAAAACCTTCTTCCATTCCTCGGTGGTCAGCTCAGTGCCGCCGCGGTCGAGCTCAAGCGGGTTGGAGCAATAGGGGCATTGCAGCGGGCAGCGGTGCGTCAGCTCGGCCAGCACCGCGAGCGGAATGCCGAACGTCTCCGCCGTCGAGCGTCGCTGTTCCAGCACCGAGAGCCCGTCATGGGGCGCGGTTGCCGCTTTGCCGTCGGTGAGAATGTCGCTCATGACGTCTTCTCGCGCGCTTCGGTCAGAAAACCCTTGTCGGCGAGGTCCTGCAGCATCGCGATGACGTCGGTTGCAATTGCCTCGCGCGGCGCGGCGTATTTCGCGGTCAGCTGATCGATCATATCAGAGACGCTGCGAACACCGTCGCAAAGCTGCAGCACTTCGACCGCGATTTCGTCTGGCGCCAGCACGCGCTCCGGCGCCAGGATCACCCAGACCTGCCGCGTCTCATCGAATTTCAGCTTGGCGTGCCGCGGCAATTTCGGCCGGCTCGCCTCGCTGACACTGATGTTGCGGCCCAAAGCCATCGATCGCTAAATCCCGGTTCTTGGTTTCGGTTCTTAGTTCGGCTTCAGTCCCCTTGGGGCACGAACGCGCCGGGCGGTATGTGGCCGTCGACATAAGCATGATACAGCGCATCGAGCTGAACCCATAGCACATTGGTCTTGAAGATCAGGGCGTTGCAGACCACCTCGCGTTCCGCCGGCGTCCTGGCGTGCGCCTTGACGTAGTCGAGCGCGAAACCGGCGTCGCGCGGTGCTTGCTGCAGGCGACGGCTGAAATAGCTCATGATGTCGGGATTGACGAAATCATAGTGCTGCAGCATGCCCGAGATGCGCTCTTCATGCAGGTTCGGCGCGAACAGTTCCGTCAGCGAGGAGGCGATCGCCTCGAGCGGCGTCTTGTCGCGGCAGAAATGCACATAGGCCTCCACCGCAAAGCGCGTCGCGGGCAGGATGCCTTCGGTCGATTCCACGTAGGCGCTGTCGAGCCCGAGGCCCTCGGTCAGCTTGAGCCAGCGCTCGATGCCGCCTTCGGAGCCGAGATCGCCGTCGTGGTCCTCGATCCGGTGCCGCCATTCGACGCGGGTCGCGCGGTCGCGGAACCGCGTGATCACCATCGCATCCTTGAGCGGGATCGTGCTCTGGTAAAAATAGCGGTTCAGCGCCCAAGCCTGCACCTGGCCTTTGTTGAGCTTGCCGCCATGCAGCAGCCGGTGGAACGGATGCAGATTGTGATAGCGCGTCGCGCCGATGTGGCGCAGCGTTGCCTCCAGTTCCTCGGCGTTATTGAGCGAAATGCCTTTGCCGATCGATAGCGCGGTCATTCTGGTGATGGGCACGACGCTCACAGTGTGATCTCCATTCCATCGGCGGGGATGTGCCAGCCGGCCTGCTCGGCGGTTTTGCGCTCGTCCGAGCCGTGCAGCAAGGCGGGGTTGGAGTTGTTGATATGCAAAAACATCTTGCGCCCGATGTCGAGTCCTTCAAGGCTTGCGATCGCGCCGTCCTCGCCTGACATCGAGATGTGTCCCATGCTTTGTCCGGTCTTGTTGCCGAGGCCCGCGGCAACCAGTTCGTCGTCGCGCCACACCGTGCCGTCAAAGAACACCAGTGCGGCGCCTTTCAGCCGCGCCTTCAGATCGTCGGTCACCCGCGCGCAGGCGGCAAGGAAATAGAGATATTTGCCGCTTGTCTTGTCCAGGATGCGAAGCCCGAGCGTATCGCCCACACCACCGCCGCCGGCTGGATGCGCCTTGCCTTCGAGATACCACGCGCCCTTGCCGGGAACCTGGAAGGGGAGGATTTCGATGCCGGATGGCGAACCATCGGGCAAGTCAGGTTCGAACGCCTGGTCGACGGCGATCGGCTGGCGTTTCACGTTCTTTTCGCTCAGCACATTAAAGATGCTGTTGGATTTGAGGATCGCAAGCACCCGCTCATGCGCATAGAGGGTGAAGGGCGATCCCTCGCGCATCGACAACAGGCCTGCGACCGCGTCGATCTCGCCATTGGTCAGGATGACGCCCGCGATCGGACTGTGACGGAGCTGGCCTGCCCTGGGATGAAGCTGCGGCGTCGCGGTCAATTGCTGGCGCAGATCCGGCGAGGCGTTGATCAGGAACCAGTGCTCGCCATCGGCGCTGACCGCGATCGAGGCCTGCGTGCTCTGGAGTTCGGGATGTTCGTTGCGGGCCGTCCGGCACACCGGACATCCGCAGTTCCACTGCGGAACGCCGCCACCCGCCGCGGCGCCCAGGACGACGACGCGAAGCATGATCCGTCTCCTGGCAAATTCAAAACTTGGGCACAAACGGTAAGGTCAAAACGCTACGAGGTGGATCCGGGCCAAAGACACAGTTCCGCGTTCGGGAACGTGTCAGGCCCAAAGATCCACCTCGCTAAAGCCTTGGCGATCGCTGCCGGTTACTTCCGGGCGGCGCACGCATACATGTTGATTTCCATGCCGACCGGCACTTCGACGATTTTCGGTGCTTTCCAGGCCATTAAGCGCTCCTTTTGATACCGGACGAACTCCGCCCTCGGAGATAAGGTACTGCGGATCAGAAAGTTCGCCAGTGAAATCTTTTTGCCGCATGCCTTCCGTGTTTCATGTTGCATCGCGAGATAATTCACGTTTTTGTGCGAAGGCCCGCGGTCAAAACGGCGTGGGATCAAGCGTTTCCGGGTTGATCGCAACGCCACGAATGCTGATTTTCCGTTCGATGGAGCGCTGCCGGCTTCAGATAAAGAACTTGTGAAAATGGGCTGGCCCCCGGCTGCGGGGCATCCATGGAGTAGGTTACCGCCGATGCCACGCTATTTTTTCAACACCCGTATCGGCGATGAGCTGATTTCCGATCCCGATGGCGAAGTGCTGCGGGATCCCGACCGCGCCTGGGAAATGGCGCGCGCCATGATCCGGGAACTGCTCAAGACCGAAGGGACTGACGGCGCGCTGCTGAACGCGACCATCGAGGTCACCGACGACGAGGGCGAGATCGTGCTCGAGTTTCCGTTCACGGAGGCCATTCTCGACACGCCGGATCGCTCCATCACCCGGCATTGAAACGGACGATGTCATTCCGGGGCGATGCGCGGCATCGAACCTCAGGTGCGCAATTGCGCACCGGGGAATCTCGAGATTCCGGGTCTGGTCCGGACCATCCCGGAATGACGGTGGATCATTGGTCAGCGATGTTTTCCGATTGCAAATGTACGGACAAATATTAGAGAGTGCCGCCCGGGGGGCCACCGGCGGATCATGTTGCCGCGCGAGGATAAGGCTCCCGTCAGGGAGAATGCCATGATGAGCTATTCGTCGGCGCCGCGCAGCCTGTTGCTGGCCGGTGCTTTTTTCGGTGCATTGACATTGAACGCTGCAGCGCAGCAGCCCGCCACGCCGCCTGCGGCAGGTGCGGCGCCGGCAGCCGCAGCCCCGCTTCCGCCGGGCTCGCCCTTGATCGGCCGGCCTACCGATAACGAAGCCGCCGCCAAGCTCGCACCGATCGCACCGCCGCCGATCCCCGCCGCGCCCGACAAATTGCCGACCGCCAAGCTGAAGGTGCCGGCCGGCTTCAACATCGAAGTCTACGCCGCCGGGATGGCCAACGCGCGCTCGCTGATCGAAGGCGACAAGGGCACGGTGTTTGCCGGCACCCGCCTGATCGACAAGGTCTATGCCGTCGTCAACAAGGACGGCAAGCGCTCGGTGAAGGTGATCGCCTCCGGCCTCTATCGTCCGAACGGCCTCGCGTTCAAGAACGGCACGCTCTACATCGCCGAACTGTCGAAGATCTCCAGGATCGACAAGATCGAGGACAATCTCGACAATGCGCCGAAGCCGACCGTGATCTATTCCGATCTGCCCAAGGATGAAGCCCACGGCTGGAAGTTCATCGGCATCGGCCCCGACAACAAGCTATACATTCCGGTCGGGCAACCCGGCAACAACGTGCTGCACAGCGACGCCCACGGCCTGATCAAGCGCATCAATCTCGACGGCTCCGGCGCCGAAGTGATCGCCAGGGGCGTGCGTAACACCGTCGGCTTCGACTGGAATCCGGAGAACAAGCAGCTCTATTTCACCGACAACGGCCGCGACTGGATGTCGGAGGACCTGCCGGAGGATGAGCTCAACCGCATCACCAAGGTCGGCGAACATTTCGGCGCGCCCTACTGCCTGCAGGGCAACATCGTCGATCCCGAATTCGGCTGGGGAAAATCCTGCAGCGACTACATCGCGCCGGTCGGCCTGCTCGGCCCGCATTCCGCGGCGCTAGGCATGCGGTTCTACACCGGCAACATGTTCCCGAAGTCCTACAAGAACGCGATCTTCATCGCCCGCCATGGTTCGTGGAACCGGACCAAGAAGGTTGGCGGTGACGTCCTCATCGCCAGGCTGAACAAGGACGGGTCAGTCAAGTCCGTCGAGCCGTTCCTCACCGGGTTCGTCGAGGACAACAAGTACATCGGCCGCCCGGTCGATGTGCTGCAGCTGAAGGACGGCTCGCTGCTGGTCTCCGACGACTACAACGGCGCCGTCTATCGCATCACCTATGGCAAGCAGAAGGTTGCTGGCGCTAAGTGATTGAAGTTCGTCATTGCGAGGAGCAACGCGACGAACAAGCTACGTGGTCATTCCGGGATGGTGCGTTAGCACCAGACCCGGAATCTCGAGATTCCGGGTTCGATGCTTGCGCATCGCCCCGGAATGACAGGCATTCCTGGAAGCCCGATGCATAGAACAATAACGGCGCTGGCGTTCAGCCTGATCGCCTCAGTGGCAAGCGCGGAAACCTTCGAGGATCGCATCGCGCCGTGTCTGGCCTGTCACGGCGAGCGCGGACAATCCCTGACCGAAAACACGCCCTCGCTCGGCGCGCAGCAGGCGCCTTACACGCTGATCCAGCTGTTCATGTTTCGCGAGAAGCTGCGCAGCTTCGAGCCGATGAACGAGATGGCGAAAGCGCTGACCGACGACGATCTGCGCACCTTCTCCGATTTCATCGCCACGATACCCAAACCCACACCACCAGCTGAGGCCGGCGATCCCGCGCGGATGCAGCGCGGCCAGGCGCTGGGGCAGCAGCATCGCTGCAACAGCTGTCACAACCCGGATTATTCCGGCAAGGAAAACGTGCCGCGGATCGCCAACCAGCGCGAGGATTATCTCGCCAAGACGCTCAGTGAATACAAGGA
Organism: Bradyrhizobium sp. AUGA SZCCT0222; assembly: GCF_018130205.1. Lineage (NCBI taxonomy): Bacteria > Pseudomonadati > Pseudomonadota > Alphaproteobacteria > Hyphomicrobiales > Nitrobacteraceae > Bradyrhizobium > Bradyrhizobium sp. AUGA SZCCT0222. The sequence continues at coordinate 253,886 of NZ_JAFCLX010000003.1, read as the reverse complement.
CAATAGCCGCCACGGCTATGACGGCAGCATGGCCGACGTGATGGGCCCGATCACATCAGAGCAGATCGCCGATCTCGCTCATTTCATAGCCCATTTGCGCTAAACCTTCGTGCACGGCCCCGGCTGGCGTTGCCGTTCGCGCGGCGCTACAAGGCGGTCAAACGGAGTTTCCCATGCAAGAAATCTGGCGCCTGTCGGCCGCGGAGCTGGCCTCGCTGATCAAGACAAAAAAGGTCTCGGCAACGGAGGCGGCCACATCCGCATTGGCGCGGCTGGACGCGGTCAATCCCAAGATTAATGCCGTGGTCGACCACAAGCCGGCCGAGGTGCTGGCGCAGGCCTCGGCGATCGATGCCGCGATCGGGCGGGGCGAAGATGTCGGCCCCCTGGGCGGCGTACCCATTACCGTGAAGGTCAATATCGACCAGACGGGCTTTGCCACCACCAACGGCCTGAAGCTGCAGCGCGACGCGATTGCTACGACCAACAGCCCCGTGATCGATAATCTCTACAAGGCCGGCGCCGTCATTTTGGGGCGGACCAATTGCCCGGCCTTTTCCTATCGCTGGTTCACTACCAATCTCGTGCATGGCGATACCAAAAATCCCCGCGATCCCGGCATCACGCCGGGCGGCTCCTCCGGCGGCGCGGGTGCCGCGGTCGCGGCCGGCATCGGGCATATCGCGCACGGCACCGATATCGCGGGTTCGATCCGCTACCCGGCCTATGCCTGCGGCGTCCATGGCCTGCGGCCGACGATGGGCCGGATTCCGGCGTTCAACGCCGCGCTCCCCGAGCGCACCATCGGTCCCCAGATCAGCGCGGTTTCCGGACCCTTGGCCCGGACCATCGGCGATATCAGGATTGCCCTGGCGGCGATGTCGGCCCGGGATTATCGCGATCCCTGGTGGGTGCCGGCGCCGCTGGAAGGCCCGCCGGTGCAAAAGCACGTCGCGATGTGCCTCAATCCTGATGGCCTCGATCCCGTACCGGAAGTGAAAGCCGCCGTTGCCGACGCCGGCAAGCGGCTGGAGCGCGCGGGCTGGATCGTCGAGGAAATCACCAATACACCGCCGCTGCGCGAGCCCGCCGATCTGCAGACCAAGCTCTGGCTCGGTGACAGCTATGAGGCGCAGCTGGCGGCCGCCGAGCGTGAGGGCGATCCCGGTGCGCTGGTCTGTCTGCGCGGCAGCCGGACAAAAGTGTTTCCGTTCGATGCTGCTGATTTCTCGAAGGCGCTGACCCGGCGCGCGACTCTGACCCGTGAATGGCTGGAATTCTTCGAACAATACCCGGTGCTGCTGATGCCGGTATCCGGCGAATTGCCGTTCCCCGATCACCTCGACCGCAAGGACGAGGCGTCTTTTGCGAGGGTGTGGCACGCCCAATTGCCGCAGATTGCCATTCCCTTCATGGGCCTGCCCGGGCTAACGGTCTCGACGGGGCTGGTGGGACGGATTCCGGTCGGCGTTCAGCTGGTCTCCGGCCGTTACCGGGAGGATCTCTGCCTTGCCGCCGGCGAGGCGATCGAGGCCGGCGGAACGCCGTCGGCGGCGATCGATCCGGCAAGCTAACAGAGCGTTTTCAAGCGAAGTGGACACCGGTTCGCGTAAAGAAAACGCGTCAAACAAGAGACCGAAGGAATTCGATGTCAGCTATCTATGATTTCACGGCGCAGTCGCTGGCCGGCGAAGAGGTTCCGCTCAGGCGGTTCGAGGGTCAGGTGCTGCTGATCGTCAACACCGCCAGCGCCTGCGGGTTCACGCCGCAATACAAGGGCCTGGAAGCCCTGCACCGCGAACTTTCGCCGCGCGGCTTTGCTGTGCTCGGTTTTCCCTGCAATCAGTTCGGCGCGCAGGAGCCGGGCGACGCCAAACAAATCGAGGCGTTCTGCGAAACCAGATTTCACGTGACGTTTCCGATGTTCGCCAAGATCGACGTCAACGGCAGCAAGGCGCACCCGCTGTATGAATACCTGAAGCACGAACGATCGGGCCTGCTGGGCTCGTCGATCAAATGGAATTTCACCAAATTCGTGGTCGACCGTTCGGGCAAGGTGGTGGGACGCCATGCCCCGACCGTGACACCTGAAGCACTGAGAAGAGAAATCGAGGCACTGCTATGAACGAGAAAACCGAAACCGACGCGTTCCCCGACCGCCTGTCGACCAATCCGAGCAGCCCCTACTACAACGAAGAACTGCTGTCGCGTGACGTCGGCATCCGCTTCAAGGGCGCCGAGAAGACCAATGTCGAGGAATACTGCATCAGCGAGGGCTGGATCCGCGTCACTGCGGGGAATGCCAAGGACCGCTTCGGCAATCCCTTGACGATCAAGGTTCATGGCCCGGTCGAGCCGTACTTCCGGGACAAGGCGTCGTCCTGAGGCGGTCCTGTCGCATTCGTCATTGCGAGCGAAGCGAAGCAATCCATCTCGCCACAAAAAGAAAGAATGGATTGCTTCGCTTCGCTCGCAATGACGGCATAGATCAATCATCCATTTCTATCGCTGAAGGACGCCGCGATCTTGACCAGTAAGCTCCCCCAACTCTCGCTCGCAAAGGACAAGATCCGGGTCCTGCTGCTCGAAGGCGTCAACGACAGCGCCGTGCAGCTGATCGAGTCTGCCGGTTATTCCAGCATGACGCGCCTGTCCAAGGCGCTGGAAGGCGATGCGCTCAAGGAAGCCATCAAGGGCGTGCATCTGCTCGGCATCCGCTCCCGCACGCAGATCACCCCGGATGTACTGGAAGCCGCGGACCGGCTGATCGCGATCGGGTGCTTCAGCGTCGGCACCAACCAGGTCGATGTCGACGCCGCGCGCCGCAGCGGGATTCCGGTGTTCAACGCCCCGTTTTCCAATACGCGCAGCGTAGCCGAACTGGTGATAGGCGAGATCGTCATCCTGCTGCGCCGGATCGTGGCGCGTTCCAACGCCGCCCATCAGGGGCGCTGGGACAAGTCCGCCAACGACAGCTATGAGGTGAGGGGCAAGACGCTCGGCATCATCGGCTACGGCAATATCGGCTCGCAGCTCTCCAATCTTGCCGAAGCGCTGGGCATGAAGGTCATCTTCTACGATCACACGGACCGGCTTCGCCACGGCAATACCGAGCCGGTCGCGAGTTTGCATGAGCTATTGGCGCAAAGCGACGTCGTGTCGTTGCACGTGCCGGAAACGCCGGCCACGGCCGGGATGATCGGGCGCGAGGAGATCGCGGCGATCAAGCCGGGCGCGTATTTCATCAACAACAGCCGCGGCACCGTCGTCGACCTCGAGGCGCTCGCCGACGCGCTGCGCGAAGGCAGGCTTCGTGGCGCCGCGGTGGACGTTTTCCCGGTCGAGCCGCGCTCGAATGCGGATCGCTTCGTCTCGCCGCTGCAGGGCCTGGAAAATGTCATTCTGACGCCGCACATCGGCGGTTCGACCGAAGAGGCGCAGGAGCGCATCGGCGCCGAGGTGGCGCGCAAGCTGGTCGATTACAGCGATTCCGGCTCCACCATGGGCGCCGTCAATTTCCCGCAGGTCCAGCTGCCGCCGCGGCCGTCGGGCACGCGGTTCATCCAGGTGCAGCGCAATCTGCCGGGCATGCTGGGCCGTTTGAACGAAGTGCTGGCGCGCCACTCGGTCAACATCGCCGCGCAATATTACGAGACCGATCACGACGTCGGCTATGTCGTGCTCGACGCCGACGCCTCCGCCGCCGACGGCCAGCGCGTGCTCGCGGACATCCGGGCGCTGGAGGGAACCATCCGCGCCCGGTTGCTCTACGAATACAAGATCTGAGGCTGGTTGAAGCTACTTGTTGCGTGAGCGGTGCTCTTCGCCCCAGCGTCATTGCGAGCGAAGCGAAGCAATCCATCTGCCCGCGAGGAAGCATGGATTGCTTCGTCGCATTCGCTCCTCGCAATGACGGTGATGGAACGGCCCGTCTGCGCTACGACAGCCGCATGTCCAGCAGCCGCCGGCCCTCGGTCTTGAGCAGCTTCTTCACCGCGCTGGAGGCGGCGATCTCGCCCTGGTTGGCGTAGGCTTCGTGGTTCTTTTCGATGTCGTCGAGCCGGTAGAGGTAATTGACCATGATGCCGGCGGACTCGCGAACGCCCTTCGGCGAGAGGTCGCCGAGCCAGTCGATCCGCTCCAGCCGCGCGCCGTTGCCGATATGGAAGCGCGCCACCGAATCGATCAGCCGGCCTTTTGAGGTGCGGGCCTTGAGAAAATAATGCGCGGCCAAGGGCTCGATCACCGCGCGCAGTTGCGTGGTGGTCTCCGCGTTCTCGAACCAGCCGGGCTGGTTGAGCTTTTCCAGCAGCGTTCGTTCCTCGTCGGACAAGGGAACGTCGTCGGCTTCCTTCAGCCACTGCATGAAGCCCGGCACCGGCGACAGCGTCACGAAGGTGTCGAGCTTCGGCAATTCGCGCCGCAATTCCTCGACCACCTGCTTGATCAGGAAGCTGCCGAACGAGATGCCGCCAAGTCCCTTCTGGGTGTTCGAGATCGAATAGAACACGGCGGTGCGGGCACGCTCGATCGCCACCGGCTGGCGTTCGGCGGCGAGCAGCGGCGCAATCGCGGTCGGGATCGTTTCGGTCAGCGCGACCTCGACGAAGATCAGCGGCTCGTCGGTCAGCTGCGGATGGAAGAAGGCGTAGCAGCGGCGGTCGATCGGGTCGATGCGGCGGCGCAGATCGTTCCAGTCGTGGATTTCATGCACTGCTTCATAACGGATGATCTGTTCCAGAATGTTCGCTGGCGTCGACCAGTCAATCCTGCGCAGCACGAGAAATCCCCTGTTGAACCAAGAAGACAGCAAATGCACCACGTCGCGGTCCAGCGCTGCCAGATCCTTGTTGCCCTTCATGAGCGAAAGCAGGTCGGCGCGCATCGCCACCAGGTCGCTGGTGCCGCCCGGCGCGCGGTTGAGCCGGCGCACCAGTTCCTGGCGCCGTGGCTCGGAAGCAAAATGAAGATCGCTGGCGTCGGCGTCGCTCGGCTGCGCGCGCCAGCTCTCGATCGCCCGCGAAAGCCGTTCGCGGTCGGGACCGTAGTCGCGGGCGAGGGCGGCAAAGAACGAAAGCCGGCCGGCTGTGTCGAGGTCATGGTAGCGATCGAGCACTTCGCGGGCCATCGCGGTGCCCGTAGCCTCGCCGCGGCCCGACAGCAGCGCCTCGCACAGTTCAAGCAGTTCGGAGGCGTCTTCCTTGGTATCCGAAGATCCGCCGCGCCGAAGCAGCGTACGGCCGCGTTCGGAAATCGTCGAAAGCAGGTCGGAGAAGAAGGCGTTGGCCATGGGCTAAGTCGATTCCGGAGGTGATGCCGAACCTTACATCGAATCTAGGGCGCGGCCGATCTTATTCAAGCGCATGGGTCGTACGGAAATATGTCAGGCTTCGACGAAGGTATAATTCACGCCTTTTCCGCAAATTCGGTCGGCGTCTTGCCGGTGACCTGCCGGAAGGCGTGCGAAAACGCCGGTACGCTGGCATAGCCGAGGTCGGAAGCCAGCTGCTTGACCGAGACGTTGGCGTCGGTGGAGAGTTTTTCGATCGCGGCCGCGACACGGGCGCGCTGACACCAGCTCTTGAAGCTGAGTTGCGTCTCGGCCGAAAACAGCCGCGACAGCGTCCGCGCCGAGGTGCCGACCTCGCGCGCCAGCGTTTCGATCTCATGGGCGCCGGTCGGATCCGACAGCACGATGTCGGCGGCGCGCCGGCAGCGCGGCTCGTGCGGCAGCGGGATGAAGGTCGCGGAATCTTCGGCCTGGTGCAGCTCCAGCATTGCGAGTTTGACCAGCAGGCCAGTGCGCTCGGCCGTAGTGTGCTCGTCGAACAGCGCCAGAATTGCCTGATGCAACAGCGGCGACACCCGCACCACGAACTCTGAGCCGAGGCTCTCGCTGCGGTCCTCGCGGGCCAGCCAGTCGAGGTCGAAATATAGGGTACGCATTTCGATGTCGGCGAGCACGTCGATGGCATGCGCCAGCCGCGCCGGCACCCAGACCGCGCGGTCGGGCGGCACCAGCCAGCGGCCCTTCGGGGTGGTGACCTGCATGGTGCCCCGGGCGGCGTAAACCAGCTGCGCCTCGCGGTGCATGTGGGTGTCGATCCGGAAGCCCTTTTTGTAGTTGTTGGCGATCAAGTGGACGCCGTCGCCGGTCGAGATGCGGCGCCCGATAATGGCGGCGATTGGCTTTTCGGCGATATTCATTGGCGACATCCCGTCAGGACAACCCCCTATAACCTATTTTGGAAAGTTGCGGGATTCGGGCCCAGGCCTCTGACCGGGACCCGCCTGCCAAGAAACGCCCAACAAGCGCCAAGGACTGGACCAGACCATGAACAGCCCCAGCCGGGTGATCAGCTTCGTCAACGCCGCCCATTTCATCGATCATTACGCGATGCTGATCTTTGCCGCCGCGGTCATCATCATGGGGCCGGCATTCGGCATGGCCTATTCGGAGCTATTGCCTTACGCCACCCCGGGCTTCGTCGCCTTCGGCGCGGGCTCGCTGATAACAGGCTGGCTCGGCGACCGCTGGAGCCGCCGCCACATGATGGTGATCTTCTTTGCCGGCATCGGCACCTCGATGATCGCGGTCGGCTTCGTGCGGACCCCGCTGGAGCTCGGCGCGGTGCTGCTCTCGATCGGCCTGTTCGCCTCGATCTATCACCCCGTCGGCACCGCCATGATCGTGTCCTATGCCGACAAGCTCGGCCGCGAGATGGGCCTGAACGGCGTCTGGGGCAATCTCGGCGTGGCGTCGTCGGCGCTGGTCACGGGCGTGATCGGGCAATATCTCGGCTGGCGCTGGGCCTTCATCGTGCCGGGTGTCGTCACCATGCTGATCGGCGTGGCCTTCGCCATGCTTGTCGTGCACGAGGACCGGACCGGCTCCAGGCAGGCGGCGGCGCAGGCGCGCATCGCCAAAGAGGACATGTGGCGGGTGATCCTGGCGCTGCTGATCGTCGTGATCGCGATCTCGACCACCTTCAACGCCGTCACCGTGGCACTGCCAAAGCTGTTCGCGGAGCGGCTGGCCGACCTGACCGCGAGCCCGGCGCTGCTCGGCGTCATCGCGGCCGGCGTCTATGTGTTCGGCGCGATGACGCAGTACACCATCGGCAAGCTGATCGATCACTACTCACTCAAGACCGTGATGCTGCCGTTGTCGTTCCTGCTTGCGCCATTCCTGTATTTCGCGGCGACGCTGTCGAACCTGCCGCTGATCATCGCCTCGATCGGCATCGTGATGGGCGCGTTCGGTCAGGTCACGGTGAACGACGCCATGGTCGGCAAGTACACCACCGATGAATGGCGCTCGCGCGCCTATTCGGTGCGATACTTCATCGGCTTTACGGCGGCGGGCGCCTCTGTTGGCCTCGTGGCGTGGCTGTACGAGAAGGGCGGCTTTGTCACCATGCTGCAGGCGTTTGGCGCGCTGTGCCTCCTGGTGATCGTCGCCGCCATCATCCTGCCGCAGGAAATCAAGGTGCCGGCGGCGCAGACGAATTGATCGCAGTCGAGTTTTCGCGTCAGCTCGCCAGCGTCAGTTCGCCAGCGCGCTGGCGATGATATCGGAGCTCTTCTCTGCGACCATGATCGTCGCCGGGTGAATGTTCGGCGAGGGCATCGCCGGCATGACGGACGCATCGACGACCCGCAGACCGTCGATGCCGCGAACGCGGAGCTGGCTATCGACGACGGCCCCGTCATCCTCGCCCATCCGGCAGGTGCCGCAGGGATGATAGACGGTCGAGCCGATATTCCTGATATAATCGGTGGCCTGTTCGTCGCTGGTGACCTCGGGACCGGGCCTGATCTGTTCGACCACCAGCGATCGGAAAGGCTCAGTCGCGACGATTTGCCGGGCAATGCGAAAGCCTGCCAGCATGATCCGCATATCATCGGGGTCGGTCATATAGTTGGCGCGGATGCGCGGCGGCGCCCGGCCCTCCGCGTCGCGCAGCGTAATTTCACCGCGGCTCTTCGGCCGGCAGACGCTGAAGATGAAGGTAAAGCCCGGCCACCGATGCAGCCCGTTCTTGAACCCGTCAGTCGAAAAATTGAGGCACTGATACTGGATGTCAGGCACCGGTTCGGAAGGGTCCGATTTCGCAAACAGCGTCGCTTCGGTCGCGCCGACCGAGAGTTGTCCGGACCCCCTGAGCAGCCATTCGAGCGCGAGCTTGACCGACTTGGCCGGGCTCATCACGGCTTCATTCAAGGTATCGGTCGCGTTGGTCTTGAATGTGAAGCTCGACTGATAATGGTCCTGCAGATTCTTGCCGACGCCGGGCAGGTCGCATTTCACGTCGATGCCGAGCTTTGCCAGTTCTGCGGCCGGGCCAATGCCGGAGGAGAGCAACAGCACCGGAGAATTGATCGCGCCGCTTGAGACGATGAGCTCGCGTCGCGCGCCGATGCGCTGGATCTGGCCGTCGCGTTCGACCTCCACGCCGATGGCGCGGTTTCCGTCGAACAGGATGCGGCGGACGCGGGTCTTCGTCATCAGTTCGAGATTTTTGCGGCTGAGGTTCGGCTTGAGATAGCCGACCGCCGTCGAGCGGCGCCAGCCATTGTGGACGTTGAGCGGCGCGAAGCCGACTCCGTCAATACGCTCGCCGTTGAAATCAGGGTTGCGCTGATATTGCAGGCGCTCGCAGGCCTCGACGAATGCCTTCGCCGCCGTCGAAGGGCGTTTGATGTTCGACACCGTCATCGGACCGCCGGTGCCGCGCCATTCGTTGGCGCCATCAACGCTGTGCTCCATCCGTTTGAAATAGGGCAGTACGTCATTGTAGCCCCAGCCACGCGCACCTAAGCGCTGCCATTCGTCGTAGTCGCTGGGCGCGCCTCGCAGGAAGACGAGGCCGTTGATGGAGCCGGAGCCGCCCAAAACCTTGCCGCGCGGCCAGATCACGGTTCGGCCGCCCAGACCCGGTTCGGGTTCGGTTTCGTAACCCCAGTTCATCTTCGGGTTCGGGACCAGTTTTCCAAAGCCCATCGGAATGTGAATCCAGGGATTGCGATCGCGTCCGCCGGCCTCGATGACGCACAGCGACACTTTTGGATTTTCCGTCAGCCGCGCCGACAGCACGCAGCCGGCCGAGCCGCCGCCGACCACGACGACATCGAATTCCGCATCGAAACCGGATTTGCCCTTCAAGACGTTTCGCTCCCGATCTGCTTCTTGCGGCTGAGCATAGTAGGCCACGCATGGTCTGGATAGGCTCGCGTTCGCGCTACTCGACCTTCGGCAGCACCGCGTGCAGATGATGGTTGGAGATCTGCATCAGGCCGCTGAAGGGCTGGCTGAGATCGACGATCAGGAACAGCGCGCTCGACACCGAGAGCGCGAACACCAGAATGGCCGCGATGACGATTCTGCCAGGATCGGCGAACAGGCTGAAGCTGGCGAAGATCACCACCAGCCAGAACGTCAGCACGATGAAGAACGGCACCGGTATCGCATTGTCGCTTTGCGTGAAAACCAGCAGCCGCGTCCGGCCCATGTCGGTGGTGATCTCGATGATGCGGGATTTGAGCGAGGTCTGCTCGGCATTGGCCGGCTTCAGGCCCTCGACCGCGTCGTAAAATCGCTCGGCATTCCTGCCGATCGCGAGCGTCGATCCGCCGTCTTCGCCGATGCTCTGCTGCCAGATCCGCAGCGCAGCCGACGGGATGATTTCCCGCAGCAGAGTCCGCGCGGCCTTTGCTTCCGGGCCGTATTTGGCGAGCAGTTGATCGACCAGAACGGCGTTGGTGCCGAGCTGACGTATATTGCTGCTCTGGGCGTCAAAGGTGTTCTTGGCGGATGCGATCATCAGGCCGATCACGAGGGCGGCCAGCGTCGCGAGAAATCCCGCACCGAGGCGGATGGTTTCCCTGGATCCGCCGTCGAGCCGGTCCGCCAGCAAGGACCTTTTCAGAATCATGCCGATGGCCGTACCGATCAGGATCGATACGAAGGAGGCCAGGAACGCGGTCGTCGAACTCATGGCATCGTCACCTGTGTAGTCGCCGGGCAGGGGTATTTCATTTTCTGCGCTTCGCCAATCCGCATATGCATGGCGGATAGCTGTACCCGCCATCGTCCCTGCGCTAGAAGCAGGCCTCCAGAACTGACCGGGCGCGAGACCCGGCGTGGAGGAAACGATGTCCCATCAATTGCCGCGACTTGCCGGCCTCGTCCTTGGAGCCATGATGATAGCGATGCCGGCAAATGCCGATGCCCTGAAAGATGAAATCGCGCCGACCGGCAAGCTGCGGGTGGCGATTGCGATCAGCCCGGCGGGCGGCGCGTTCTGGTCGACCAAAACCGAATCCGGCTATGCCGGCGTCCCGGTCGATCTCGGCAAGGCGATGGCGGGGCAGCTCGGCGTTCCCGTCGAATATGTCGTGCACCAGAATTCCGGCCAGATCGTTGACGCCGCGTCGAAGGGCACCTGGGACGTCACCTTCCTGCCGAAGGATCCGGAGCGTGAGGGCAAGATGTCGTTCGGGCCGATCTATGAGGTCGCGGACGCCACCTACATCGTCAAGCCAGGCTCGACGGTGACTGACTTTGCGACCCTCGATCAACCCGGCGTCAAGATCGCCGCCGTCAACAACACCACGACCATGCGCGGCGCGATTGTGCATCTGAAGAATGCCAAGGTCACCGGCTATCAGACCTTTGACGAAATCGCCGGCCTGCTTGCGAAGGGAGAAATCGATGCCTTCGCGTTGTCGCGCGAAACGCTCAATGCCATGGCCAGGAAGATTCCAGGCACGCGCGTGCTTGACGAAACCTTCAAGCAGACGGTGACCGCGGTCGCGGTGCCGCTCAATCATCCTTTGTCGCACGCGTTTGCGGTCAAGTTCCTGACCGAGTCGATCTCGAACGGCACGCTGCGCAAGGCCTATGACAATAACGGCCTGAAGGACTCGCCGATCCGGACCCAGACGAAGTGAGCCGAGTGCGATGAGTCTTCCCGTCATCCTGAGGTGCGCGCTCTTGCGCGCCTCGAAGGATGAGCAGGGCCCGTGGCCATCCTTCGAGGCTCGCTGCGCTCGCACCTCAGGATGACGGACGCGCCAAATCGAACTAGCTTCGCCTGCTTCGGCGACCTGCGCTACATCTGTGCAACTGCACAATTACAAGGCATGAGACCCATGCCCCTGGACGCGATCCGGGGCGATTAATCCTGTAAAATCACGGGGTTTTTGCCACTTCGGCGCCCGCGCCGTGTTGGCACATCGATTGCTTAATTAAATCTCAGTCAATGACGACTGCCGTCCTACGGATTGCCAAAGCCAGTGTTGGCCAAGGCGCAGGGATCAGGCGACCTCCATGAGGCGCCTGGAGCAGTCATCGGGACCACTCCACAAACATCTCTGTCTCAGATCAAGCGTGAGCGTGTGACCCGCGGCGCCGAGCAGAAGCGTTTTGCTTCTGCTTCTGCGGCCGGTTGCGGCATGCGCGCGCGAGGACGGCTCGCCACACCTCACATCGGCGCGGGCCATATGGCTGCCGGCGCCAGTTAGATTTTTGCGCAACAGGGGGAACTGCAATGGCCTATCTCGTGCCTTCGGAATTCGTGACCAAGATGGTCGATGCCGGAGAATCCAAGATCTTCATGTCGACGCGCGACACCGTGATTCGCGCCTATATGGCCGGCGCCATCCTGACGCTGGCGGCGTGGTTCGCCGTCACGATGGGCGTCCAAACCGGCCAGCCGATCATCGGGGCGATCCTGTTTCCGGTCGGCTTCTGCATGCTCTATCTGTTCGGCTTCGACCTGCTGACCGGCGTGTTCGTGCTGTGTCCGCTGGCGCTGATCGACAAGCGTCCGGGCGTCACGCTGGGTGGCGTGTTGCGTAACTGGGGTCTGGTGTTCATCGGCAATTTCGGCGGCGCTTTCACCGTCGCGGTGATGGCGGCGATCGTCTGCACCTTCGGATTCTCCACGCCGCCCGACAAGGTCGGCATCGCGCTCGGCCATATCGGCGAGGGCCGCACCGTGGGCTACGCGGCGCATGGCATCAACGGCATGCTGACGCTGTTTGTTCGCGGCATGCTCTGCAACTGGATGGTCTCGGCCGGCGTCGTCGGCGCGATGATCTCGACCACGGTCAGCGGCAAGGTGATCGCGATGTGGATGCCGATCATGCTGTTCTTTGCCATGACCTTCGAGCATTCGATCGTGAACATGTTCCTGTTTCCCGCCGGCCTGCTGCTCGGCGGCAAGTTCACGATCGTGGACTACCTGGTCTGGAACGAGATCCCGACCGTGGTCGGAAATTTGGTCGGCGGTCTCGCCTTCACCGGCCTGACGCTCTACACCACCCACGTCAAGACCGCGCCGAAGCGCGCGGTGGGGTTGACCGAGCAGGCTTCATCAGCGCGTTCACGCGCGTCCTAGACACGCAATGGGTCTCAACCCTCAGGGGTTGAGGCCCCCATTCCTTTGACGGGACAGATGCCGCGTGAACTGAAAATATCGGTCGGGCAATATTCTGACAAAGGTCGCAAGGAGACCAATCAGGATTTTCACGGCGTCCTGATTCCGGCCGAGCCGCTATTGAGCCTCAAGGGCATCGCCATCGTGCTGGCGGACGGCATCTCGAGCAGCAATGTCAGCCGGATTGCAGCCGAGTCCGCCGTCAAGGGTTTTCTGACCGACTATTACTGCACCTCGGAATCCTGGTCGGTGCGAACTTCTGCCCAGCGCGTGCTGGAAGCGACCAATTCCTGGCTGCACTCGCAAACGCGAAGAAGCCAGTATTCCTACGACCGGGACCGCGGCTACGTCTGCACGCTGAGCGCCATCGTCCTCAAGTCGACCACGGCGCATCTGTTTCACGTCGGCGATTCCAGGATCTATCGCGTGTCCGGCAACTCGCTGGAGCAGCTGACCAACGACCATCGCGTCATCATTTCGTCGGAACAGTCCTATCTCGGCCGCGCGCTCGGGGTGAATCCGCAGATCGAAATCGACTATCTGATGTCCCGGGTCGAGAAGGGCGACACCTTCGTGCTGGTGACCGACGGCATCTACGAACATGTCAGCGATCGCCATATCGCCAGAACGGTGCGGGATAACGCCGCCGATCTCGACCAGGCGGCAAAAGCTGTCGCCGAGCTCGCCTTTGAACTCGGCAGCAAGGACAATCTCACCATTCAGATCGTGCGCGTCGATGAACTGCCCGAAAGCGCCGCCAGCGAGGTGTTCGGGCAGCCGAGAGAACTGCCGCTGCCGCCGCTATTGGAAGCGCGGCAGGTTTTCGATGGATACCGCATCGTCAGGGAATTGCACGGCAGCAGCCGCAGCCACATTTACCTTGCGGTCGACATCGAGAGCGAGGACGTCGTCACTCTCAAGATTCCGTCGATCGACCTGCGCGACGACCCGGAATATCTGAAGCGGTTCATGATGGAAGAATGGGTGGCGCGGCGGATCGACAGCCCGCACGTGCTGAAGCCGTGCCTGCCGTCACGCAAGCGCAACTTCCTCTATGTCGCGACCGAATACATCGACGGCCAGACGTTGACGCAATGGATGATCGACAATCCCAGGCCGACGCTGGAGACGGTGCGCGGCATCGTCGAGCAGATCGCCAAGGGCCTGCGCGCGTTCCACCGCAAGGAGATGCTGCATCAGGACCTGCGGCCCGACAACATCATGATCGACAGGACCGGCACGGTGAAGATCATCGATTTCGGCTCGACCAAGATCACCGGCGTCATCGAGGCCGCTCCATCCGGCAACCGCAACGACATTCTCGGCACCGCGCAATACACCGCGCCGGAATATTTTCTGGGCGAGCCGGTCTCGTCGCGCTCCGACCTGTTCTCGCTCGGGGTCATCACCTATCACATGCTGACGGGAAAGCTGCCCTATGGCGCCGCAGCGGCGAAAGCCCGAACCCGCTCGCAGTTCAGCAGGCTGATCTACAGCCCGGCCTCGCACCGCGACCGCGAAGTGCCGGTATGGGTCGACGGCACGCTGGAGCGCGCGGTGCATCCGAACCCTTACAAGCGATACGACAGCCTGTCGGAATTCCTGCACGATTTGCGTCATCCCAACGCCAATTATCTCGGCACCTCGTCGACACCGCTGATCGAGCGCAACCCGCTGCTGTTCTGGAAGACCACGACCATCGTGCTGGCGCTGGTGGTGATCGTGCTGCTGGCGATGCAGCACGGGATGCATCGGTGAGAGGGCTGCTACATCTGGCGCAGACGTCATCCTGAGGTGCGAGCGGAGCGAGCCTCGAAGGATGGGCCACGGGCGTACTCATCCTTCGAGGCGCGCAAGAGCGCGCACCTCAGGATGACGGGAAACAGCTTGAGCGTCCCTGCCCCTAATTCCCCGCCGCCACGATCGGGTCCATCCCGCTCTTGACGATCTCCGGCCGCGCCGCGGGCGAGGCGAGGAATTTGATCAGCGCCTTGGCGGCGTCGGGCTCCTTGGAGACGCTGGCAATCGCGGCGGAGAACACCGTGATCTTCTGTAGTTCGTCGGGCAGGGGACCGACGATGTCGATGCCTTCGACCGGCCGGAGCTCGCTGATCTGCTGGAAGCCGATCTCGGCGTTGCCGTGCGCGACGATTTCGCCGACCGGGGTCGCAGGAATTTTTCGCGCCTTGTCCTTCATGGCGTCCTTGATGCCGAGCTTGTCGAACATCTCGGTCGAGACATAGACGCCGCTGGCGCTGTCGGAATAGGCGATGGTCTTCGCGGCCAGCAGCGCGCGCTTGACCGCGTCCGCGTCGCTGATGTCCGGCTTCGGGGCGCCTGCCTTCACCGCAACCCCGATCGGCGATTTGACCAGGTCGATCTTGCTGTCCGCAATCACCTTGCCCTGCCTGGCGAGATCGTCGATCGCATAGCCGACCATGATCAGGACGTCGGCGGCCTCGCCGCGCTCCAGCCGCACCGGGATCGCATTCGCCGTCGTGCCCATCGACGGACCGTAGGCGGTCAGCACCTTGTGGCCGGTGGCACGCTCGAACTCAGGGACCAGCGCCTTATAGGCGGCGGACAATCCGCCGGAGATCATGACGCGCACCTCGGCGGCGGAGGCCGCACCTGAAAGTGCGACGGCGGTAACGAAGCCGAGTGCGAGTGCGCGGAAGTTAGTTGAATTCAGCCGCATGGTTATTCCTCCCGGGGCGCTTCTTGGCGGACGTCCTTGCGAGGGATGTTACTGCGCAAAGGGCGTAGCGGCTACCTCAAATGGCCGCCCCGTCATTGCGAGCGAAGCGAAGCAATCCATGCTGCGTCTTGCCGAGCCATGGATTGCTTCGCTGCGCTCGCAATGACGCCGGAGGGCGCAGACCACGCACCCTCACTGGTTGCACGTTACGCCTAAGGTCTAGTTCCACGAGCCTGCTTGCTTCGGCACAAATAGTCCTGACGACAACGAAAACGAAAACAGGCGGAGGATGCAGATGAGCAGGCTCTCGTGGCGCTGGTGGACACGAAACAACGACAAATCCGTAAGCGAGAGGACGCCCCCGTCCGAAGAAGTTGCAGGCGGGGATCGGCGCCAGTTGCTCCAGGCGCTTTCCGCGATCGCCGGCAGCGGCGCGCTGGCCGTGATCTCGCAACCTGCCGAAGCCAAGGATTCCAGCGACCTGCCACCGCCCAAGCGGGCGCTGACCGGCCGCGATGAGGCCGGCAAGTCGGTGTTCAAGTCCTTTGACGTCACGTCCAAGGTCGTGGAGATCGATAGCAATCCGGGGCTGACATTCTACGAGCTCTACATGACCGAAGGCGTGCCGCAGCTCACGGGCCTCGAGCCGGACCCGATGCTCAAGGGCACGATAGGCTTTCCCGGCCCGGGCGGCACGATGTTCCGCCTGATCTCGTATCCGCCCAAGCGGCCCGAAGGCTACAAGCCGCCGGCCGGCGTCACGTTCGAAAGCGGGCTGAAGGAATTGTCCGACAAGCTCCCCGGCATGGGTGACGTTTTCGACCGCAGCGCGCCCGGCATGCACACGTCCGATACCATTGATTACGGCGTCGTGGTTCGCGGCGAGATGACGCTTGAACTGGACGACGGCCAGAAGGTCCATCTGCGCCAGGGCGATTGCATCGTGCAGAACGGCACAAGGCATCGCTGGCGCAACCCGTTGCCGGAGCCCTGTCTGATGGCCTTTATCTCGATCGGCGGCAAGCGCGGTTAGGACTTGCGCTGTCGGCGACGCGACAGCCTTCGCAGCTCAGGACACCGTATTTGCCCGGAATCCACAATAGAACGGTTCTGCGCTATCAAAGTGCCAGGCAGGATTTCATACTTAAAAATTTTAACGAAGGCCGCTGACATCACTCAGCGGCCTTTTAATTTTGGAACTCGTGACAACGAGGCCGGTTCAAGCGGCGCAGCCACCGCTGCACCGCCTCATTTCACCTTGTCCTGCGACACATCCATGATCATGCGCGCCGACAGATAAAGCCGCGGTACGATGGTCTCCAGCTTGACGTATTCGGCGTCGTTGGAGTGGGCGCCAAAGCTGCTGAGACCAAAACCCTCGATGACGGGGGCCTTGGTCTTCAGCGCGGCGAACGCGGCGTCGGTGCCGCCGCCAGAGGCGACGTCGATCACCTTCAAGGGCAGCCCGAGCTCCTCGTAGATGGCGGTGCCGTGGGCGGCCAGGCGGCGCGAGGCGGGCGTGGCTTCCAGCGGCGGCCGGCGCATCTCGAACCGGAGCTGCACCTTGGCGTCGGGGATCCGCTGGGTCTTGATGCGTTGCTGCAGCGCGGCCTCCAGCTCGGCGAAATCGGACACCTTCAGCGCCCTTGCGTCGCCTTGCGCGGTGGCCTGAGCCGGGATCACGTTGCGGTTGGTGCCGGACTGCGAGACGGTCCAGTTCAGGGACAGGCCCTGTTCGCGCCGCGACAGGTCGCTCAATTGCAGCATCTGGTGCGACAGCTCGTACAGCGCGTTGACGCCCTTTTCCGGCGCCGCACCGGCGTGCGAGGCCTTGCCGTCCACCGTCAGGTACGCCGCGCCGATGCCGCTGGTGGCCAGGCGCAAATTGCCATCCATTCCGCCGCCCTCATAGGAGAACACCGCGTCGTGCTCGCCCGCCATGCGGGTGATGGTGCTGCGCGAGCCCGGTGAGCTGATCTCCTCGTCGCCATTGATCAGCACGGTCAGCATGCCGTAATCCGTAAACTTCAGTTTTTGCAGGATCGCCACCGCGTGCAGGATCAGCGCGATGCCCTGCTTGTCGTCGCCGACGGCGAGGCCATAGGCGCGGTCGCCGTCGATGCGGAAGGGTTGGTCCTTCAGCATGCCTTTCAGATAGACGGTGTCCATGTGGGCAATCAGCATGATCTTCCTGGTTCCCGTCCCCTTGAACACCGCATGCACCATGGAACCCGGCTTCGGCGGCGTGTCGTCCATCCGGTAGATGTCGGTCGGCTCGATGATCTCGACCTTGCCGCCGAGCCTGGTCAGGCGTTCGGCGATCAACGCTGCCAGCTGCGCCAGGCCCTCGGCATCCTTGCTGCCGGATTCGATGTTGACGAGGTCGCGCAGCGTGTCGAGCAGCGGGGTTTTTTCCTGCTGCGCCAGCTCGTGAATGCTGGTCACCGGCGCGGCCGGTGCGGGCAGGGGCGACAAGGCCAGGGCGCAGGCGGCGATACAGGCCAGCGGGAAACGCAGAGGGAACCGGGCGGGACGCGACATGGCGAGCCTTTCAAGGGGCGATTTGATGATCGATGAAGCTCGACGAAAATCGAGACCGCACCTGACCCTATCCATAGTAACCTGAAGCACGCCGGCTTCAAACGTTCGAGCGGGACGTCCTGGATTTTCGCTGCGGAGCAGAATGTCCATATTCCGGTATCGCTATCGAGGACGAGGCGTATGCGTCCAGTTCTTCAGCCTCCTGTTAATCGACGGCACCTGCTCAATTTGGGTGCCGGGCTATCGTTAGCGACTTTCGCGTCGACGGCGATTTGGCCGCACTCGGGTGCAAGCCAATCCGGTCTGGTGGAAGACTACGCCGACGGCGACGGAGTGAGGCTGCACCTGGTCAGGGGTGGCGAAGGCGAGTTCATGTTGTTCCTTCATGGCGCCCCGGACACCGGGATGCTGTACATGAACCAGCTCGCGGAATTCAGCCGAGACTACATGGTGGTGGCTCCCACCTTGCGGGGCTTTCCGCCATCAGATCGACCGCAAGCCGTCGATGCTTATGCCATGCCGAGATTATTGGGCGACATACATGCCCTGCTACGGCATTTCGGCCGTGAGCGGTGCATCCTGGTGGGCAATGATTGGGGTGGCTACATTGCCTGGGTGTTTGCTTCAGCCTATCCAGGCCGTGTCGAACGCCTGGTCATTCTCAATGCACCGCACCCGGCCATACTTCTCCGTGAGGTGCGCAACAGCGCGGCGCAAATCCAGGCATCGCAGTATGAGCGCGAATATTACAACGCGGTTGCCCCTTATCCGTCCTGGTACAATTACTACCGCGCGGACCCGATCAAGGTGCCTGCTTCCATTGCTGATGCTGCGCGTATGGAAACGCCGGACCTCGCTGCCCGATTCTTTGCCGATGTAGCGGAGGCTCCCGCCACGACGTCACTCCGGGTGGATGTTCCGACGCTGGTCCTTTGGGGAATGCAGGACACTGTCTGCCTGCCCGGTCAACTGGATCACCTCCACGACTATGCGCCGAATGCAATCGTGGTTCGAATCGAGGATGGCGGCCACCGCCCCATGCAATCCCATCCCATGTTGGTAAATCGTGCGATCCGGGACTTCCTGCGGCGTACGCATTCACCAAAATAGCCGCTAGGGCTGCAAATAGGAGATTGCGATGGACGATCGAACCGTGCGGGCTGCGCTGCAGCGCCATTGGGATGCTTCGGATGCGAGCGATTTCGAGGCCGAACATGAAATCTACCGCGAGGATGCTGTGCTTGATTATCCGCAATCGGGCGAGCGGATCCGCGGCCGGCGCAACATTCAGGAGAGCCGAACCGTCCAGCCAAACAAGAAACATTTTGCGGTGCGGCGAATGATCGGCAGCAGCGATCTCTGGATCACTGAATTCGTGCTTACCTATGACGGCATACCATCTTACGCCGTGAGCATCATGGAGTTCCGCGAAGGGCTGGTGGCCCACGAAACGCAATATTTCGCCGATCGTTTTGACCCTGCAGCCTCGCGTGCGCATCTTGTTGAGCGAGTCTAGCGCGGCTGAGCCAACGGGTCGAATGCGCGCCCGATGACAGGCTCCACGATTTCAGGGTTTTCGCTATGACGTGATCCCGTATGGCACTTCGCTTGTCCGGGCTACTTGCTGAGGCGCTCACACCTGTGCGCTCCCATGCGCGTGCTTGGGGTCTCCGCAATCACACGGGCGAAAATCGCTGGCCGCGTCTCATTGCCATACATACTGTACGAGGGCTGCCAAACATGGCGGCGTGGAAGGGGTTCAAATGAACGCCATGACGCAAAAGATCAAAGAGCACACCTGTGCTGCCTGCAAGGGAACGGGATTCCCCGCGGTGAAGCAGCCCGTGCTGGTTACTCGCAAGATCTATCCGGCGAAGTGCGAGGCCTGTGCCGGCAAGGGAAGAATTACGGACGCCGACTGAATTCAGCGAGCGTATCCCGGATGAGCCAACGGGTCGTGCAAATGCGCGCCCGATGACAGGCTTCGCGACATCCGGGTTTACGCGGTGACGTGATCCCGTATGGCGCGTCGTTTATACAGGCTACTTGCTGAGACCGAGGCCCCCGCGGGGCGGGTTGAGCCGCGCCGCTGATCGGACATCGAGAGGCATCAAATCGGCGCGAATGACCCTGAGCCCCCTGCGCCCAGCGTGCCTTGCCCTACCACCAGTTCGTGCCCGGCTGCCAGTACTGTTGGCCGCCGCGCCGGCGCGTATTGGCGGGTTGGGGCGGCTGGGGTTCCCAGCTGCGCTGGAAAAACGGGTTGAAGCCGTCGCCCTGGACCGGGTCGCTCGAAGCGTAGACGTCGACCGGGGGCGTCGGCTTGCGCGTGATGAAGCCGCCTTGCGGCTGGGTGCTCAGCACCGCGACGAACTCGGTGCGATAGTTGGTCTCGACGCTCAGCGGCTCGTCCGAGATCACGATCGAGGATCGTGGCATGGCGGTCGGCGCGATGCGATCGAGCACCTCCTGCGGGATGGTGATGCGGTCGAGCGCGGCCTTGGCGTCGTCGGCGCTGTCGATGGTGACCGCGGTCCAGCGCAGGCCGGAATCCTTTTGCGCCACCGCCGTGAAGATGTGCGTGCCGATCGGCCTGTCGGAATTGCGGATCGTGACCGGAACTTCGATCGTGGCATCGAACACAATGCCGCCGCCGTCCGGGGCCGGCTTATGTGTCGGGCGGCGCACATACAGCTTTTGCGTCGCGCGGCTGATGTAGATCGAGACCGGCTCGAGCGCGAGCTTGGCCTCGCTCGCCGCCTTGGCGGTGTCGGCCTTCCTGGTCTGGGCCGCCTTGGCCGCTTCCTTGGCGGCGGTGGCTCCGTCGAGCTTCGATTTCGAGTCGGCCTTGGCGGTGTCGAGCTGGGTCCCGAGGTCCGCGGCCTTGGCGGCGGCCTTTTGCTTGAGGTCCTCGGCCTTCGCCTTGGCCTCGTCCGTCTTGGCACCGGCGACCGCCTTCTCGGCGGAGGCAAGCTCGCCGTCGGCGCGGGTCTTCAGGCCCTGCAGCTTGCGCAGCGACGCTGTCAGCGACGCGGTCTCGCGCGTCGCCGTCGCGATGGCTTTCTTCGCCTCGTCGGCTGCCTTGGCAGCCTCGGCCGCCTCGCGGGGCAGCGCTTCGGCCTTGGCCGGCGCGGCCGCGATGGCTTCACGGTTCGGCGAGAACAGCGCCGGATGGGAGAATTCCATTGGCTCAGCGTCGTTGGGCGAGATGATCACCCGCATCCCGATCCGCGTCTTGTCGAACATCTTGTCGGCAAAGCCGAACGGCATCCGCACGCAGCCGTGCGAGGCCGCATAGCCGGGCAGCGGCCCACCATGAAGCGCGATGCCGTTCCAGGTGATGCGCTGCATGTTCGGCATCTCGGCATCGTCATACATGTTCGAGCGGTGTTCCCTGTTCTTCTCGAGGATGGCGAAGACGCCGGCGGGCGTCTCGCGTCCCTTGGTGCCGGTCGACACCGGCGCGCGCAGAATCCAGCCGTCGGCGTCGTAGAAAGTGACCTGCTGGCTCTTGATCGACACGATCGCCATGAGCGGCTCGCCGGCATCGCGCGGCGCCGTCGCCTCGGTGGCGGGCTTCGGGCGCGCCTGTTTCGGCGCGGCGTCGGCGGCCAGTCCCGTCAAGGCCGTCAATGCGGCCACCGCCGCGAATGTCACAATGGCAGGAACACCCCGACGCCGCATCGCCACGGAGGATCGCGCCGTCGTAAATCGAATTACCATTCCATGCCCCGGTTCAAATGCCTGTCCGCGCGTGCGTCGATCAGATGTCAGATTCATGAATTTTGGATCAACCAGTCGCCACCACTATCCACGCCGCGAATTCGGCCCGTCCCGGGGGCGATTCACTTTTATACGACAGCCTGCGCAGGAGAAAGAGCGGCCCGCGCCTCGGATTGTAACGATCTGGATACATCGGTGCGACAAAACAACCCGGACGGGCGGATCATCAACAGTCTCTCGCTGGAAATTCGGCCTGACCACGTCCGGTCCCGAGGTGGATAAGCATCCCGTCAGGGAGTCCAGGTTCCGAAATTCGCTCGAAGCGAACCGTGGAATCCACGGTACCTTGAAATCGCAGCGTAAACGGTCCTGTCATCGGCCGCGCTGGACGGCCCCTCGCTGATCTACGATAATGCGGGACGGCGCAGCAATGATGCTGATCCGCCGGTCCGCGTTGGTAGACGCATATGACACAGAGCGGTTTTCACGGTCAGGCGTTCAAGGACCTGCTGCACCTTCAGGATACACCGTCATCGCTGATCACGCGGTCCATGCGCGGTGTCGAGGTCACAGCCACCGAAACGCGGGATGACAATCCCGTCCCGGGCCTTTGCGGCGCCATCGCACCCGAGGACGCCTATCTCGTTAGCCTGAAACTTCGCGATTATCCCGACTGCGAATACTGGGAGCACGGCAAGTGCGTGGCCAAGCCCAATATCCGGGCAGGCACGACATATCTGTACGACATGAAGTGCGATCCGCGCTTTGTGATCGAAAAGCCGTTCCACTCCGTTCATTTCTATGTTCCGGCCTTGGCGCTCAACGGCGTCGCGGAGCGGTTCGGCGCGCGGCGTGTCGGTCAGCTCGACTGTCAGTTCGGTACCGGCTTTGACGACAACGCTGTGCATCACATCGGCGCGGCGCTCCTGCAGGGATTGCGCCGGCCATCCGAAGCGAACCAGCTTTTCGTCGATCACATGATGCTGGCGCTCACAGCCCATGTCGTTCGGGCGTATGGCGGACTGCACAATGCCGAACCGGTGAGCAGCGGCCTTGCGCCGTGGCAAGTGAAGCGGGCCTGCGAAAGGCTTGCATCGGACCTCAGCGGAAAACTTACGCTGCAGGAAATCGCGGCTGAGTTGGATCTCTCGGTCAGCCATTTTTCTCGAGCGTTTCGGACGTCCGTCGGCCTGCCGCCACACCAGTGGCTCCTTCGCCAGCGCATAAACGCCGCCAAGCAGTTGATGACCGTCCGTGGCCTGTCGCTTGCGGAGATCGCAACATCCGCCGGGTTTGCCAATCAAAGCCACTTTACGCGGGTATTTTCGGCCCTGGTCGGCGTCAGCCCGGCCGTGTGGCGCCGCGAAGCACAAGGTGCGGCGGAAAGCGAGACGTGAACCGGGAGGATGGCTGTCGCACTTGAATGTTGCCGCCCACCGATGCCCTGCGAACTGCGTCGCCTCGTACGCAAGAGCATTGTGAGCGCGGCGGGTGCGGCAAACAACCCGTCGGGCAAATCAGTTCTGATTCACGGAAATCGTGTCAAGTGAAAAATTTCTGTAAATCAAAAATATTTCTGTTGTCGTCCGACCCAAATCAGTGCGCATCTATCGCCATCCCGTCCTACTCAGAAGGGCGTCGGCCGTCGTCACGGACGTTGGACGGGTTGCGGTGGACGCTGGTTTGCGCTGAGACGACGGCGCGGATGAGCGTACGGCAAAACCGTGTGGTCCTGGCGCCCGTTGCAGGTGTCAAGCTGTCGGGTAGGCGAGAGCCGAACGGCAGCGACGGAGTCAACCAAGAACTCGTCTCCGGGGAGAGCACGGCATAAGCCGTAAAGCCATTGCGCAGGGAAGGCCGGGTGTTCACCGCTGCCCTGTATGCTCGTGTGCACATTTTTTTGTGCAAACCGCACGCGAGACCGCGGGTGCAGCGCGCACCCGGTCTTCCCTGCGCCCTCTCGATTAGAGGGCAAGGAATTTCTGGCAAAGCTCGGGCGCAGTGCGTCGCGAGAAGGCGATGGTGCGCTTGGATGATGGTGCCAACAACAAACACCGCCGTCGTCCCGGCCTTGAGCTCAGATGCGCAATTGCGCATCGGGGGACCCATAACCACAGGGAGAAGTTTTGCGAAAGGTCTCTGTCACCGAGCCTCTATCGAAAGATCACGCGGTATGGGTCCCGGCCTTCGCCGGGACGACAAACAACCTCACGAATTCACATGAACAAAATCCCGCAGCAGCGGATAGATCTCGTTGTTCCAGCGTTTGCCGGAGAACACGCCGTAATGGCCGACGCCGGCCTGCATGTGATGGACGCGGCGATAGGCGCGCACGCCGGTGCAGAGGTCTTGGGCGGCCAGTGTCTGGCCGATCGAACAGATGTCGTCCTTTTCGCCTTCGACCGTCATCAGGCCCATGCGCTTGATCGCGGCCGGGTTCACCGGCTTGCCACGATGCATCAGCTTGCCCAGCGGGAGCAGATGCTCCTGAAACACGTCGCGCACGGTCTCGATGTAAAATTCCGCCGGCAGGTCCATCACGGCGAAATATTCGTCGTAGAAAGTCTTGATGACTTCCGCCTTCTCCTTCTCGCCCTTGGCCAGATGCTGGGCAAGATCGATGTGCTGCTTGATGTGACGCTCGAGGTTCATCGAGACGAACGCCGTGAGCTGCACGAAGCCCGGATAGACCTGGCGGAACGCGCCCTTGCATTGAACGGGCACGTAATTGATCAAATTTTCCTCGAACCATTTGATCGGTTTGCTCTTGGCGAAATCATTGACCTTGGTCGGCTGGATGCGGGTGTCGATCGGCCCCGCCATCAGCGTCAGCGTCGCAGGCCGCGCCGGGTGATTTTGCTCCGACATCACGGCCGCCGCCGCCAGCGCCGAAACCGAGGGCTGGCAGATCGCCACCATGTGCGAGCGCGGGCCCATCTTGTCGAGGAAGGTGATGAGGTGGTCGGTATAATCCTCGAGGCCGAAGCGGCCGGCATTGAGCGGGATCTCGCGCGGATTATGCCAGTCGGTGATGTAGACGTCGTGGTCCTGCAGCAAGGTCTTCACGGTGCCGCGCAGCAGCGTCGCAAAATGGCCGGACATCGGCGCCACCAAAAGCAGTTTGGGTTGCTCCGGCGCATGCTCCTTCTTGAACCGCAGCAGCGATCCGAACGGCGTGGCAAAGGTGACTTCCTCGGTCACCTCCAATTCCTGATTGCCGACCATGACCTTGTCGATGCCGTAGGCCGGGCGGGTGTAGGTCAGCGAGGTGCGCGAGATCAGTTCGAGCGCCGCGGCCAGCCGCCCGAACGCCTTGTCGGACACGCCTTGCGGCACGAGGTTGAGATATTTCAGCGCCGCTCCGGCCCCGGTCCGCCACGGCGCCGTGAGGTCCATATGGTTCTGATAAGCCTGGTACATCAATGACATCATACGCATCCGCCCTTGCCCGATGATGCCATGCAATATCGAAGCCAAAGCAGAGCGAACCGCCCGAAAAACTGGCACGTGGCTTGCTGCGGAACGTGACCGGCGTAAGCTATCGGCGGCGGCGGCGCGCTGGCGCGGCCGTCCACTTAGCCTTGCGGTAGACGTTCAGGCGTGAGGGAAGGCCCTATGGCGAATACGACACTAACCATCAGCAGCAAGAACTATTCGTCCTGGTCGCTGCGCGGCTGGCTGCTCGCGAAGTTCTCAGGGCTCCCCTTCGAAGAGGTCGTGACCGCACCTGATGACGCGTCGGCGCGGGCCGAAATCCTGCTGCTGTCGTCGTCGATCCTGGTGCCGTGCCTGCGGCACGAGGGCGCCACCGTCTGGGACACGCTGGCGATCGGGGAATACCTCAACGAGGTGATGCCGGACGCCGGCCTGTTGCCGGCGGACCGCGTGCAGCGGGCGCACTGCCGATCGATCTGCGGTGAGATCCATTCCGGCTTCACCACGCTGCGGGCCTCACTGCCGGTCAATCTCAAGGGCCATTTCCCGAACTTCAAGATCTGGTCGCGCGCACAGTCCGATATCGACCGGGTCTGCACCATCTGGCGTGAGTGCCTGGCCCAGTCCGGCGGGCCGTTCCTGTTCGGCGAGCGCACCATGGCGGACGCGATGTACGCGCCGGTCGTGACCCGCTTCATGACCTATGACGTCAAGCTCGACCCGAAGCTTGCAGCCTACGCAAAAACCATCATGGCGATGCCCGAGATGGTCGAGTGGATCGAAGCCGCCAAGGCCGAGCCCGCCGACATCGAGGAGCTCGAGGTCGAATATTAGGCAGTGCACCCGGCGCTGTGCCCGTTTGACGGGCTTTCAGCGGTGACCGTCCGTGATCGCTGCAGTGCAACGCGATTGGCGTGGATTTCGCATGACAGCATGCAGCTGTGAACGCGACGATGCGGCGCTGCCGAAAATCTGGACGCCTTGCGTGGTCGCGATCTCGCGAAGAACCGTGGAGGCTTCGATGAATCACACCGCAATCGCGCGCAACTACTTCCTCTATCGCGACCTCGGAATTTCGCCGCCGACACCTTGGAAGTGACCGCGATGTCATCCCCCGAGGAATTAACCTTTGTCGTCGGCCGCTGGTTGCGGCCAATCGTGGCGGTGCTGCATGTGGTGCGGCGCCTGACGTTCCAGCCGATATCTAGCCGTGAACAGGGGAGTACAGCCGCCAAGCAGTGATTCGGGCGCGATTCGTTCCGTCCGCGTTCCGAAACTTAAAGACCGCTCCGGATGACGCGCGATATCGTCGCATTCTGGAACAATGCGCCGCGCGTCCGGCTGACCTGCAGCCGCCCAGAGCGTTTTCCAGCGAAGTGGACACCGGTTCGCGTGAAGAAAACGCGTCAAAACAAGAATCCAGAGCCCCGTTCCGATCCCATCGGAACGGAAAAGGCTCTAGCCCCGGAAAATGCCCGTCAAACCTGACTGCTCACCCGTGGCAGCCGCCAGCCGACCACGGTCGCCTCGACCGCACCGCCGGTCCGCTCATTGCGCCATTGACCTTCAATCCAGCGGCAGGCGAATGGCAATTGATACGTGCCGCTGTGATCCTCGCACAGCACCTCCACCGGCCGGTCCGGCGGCGGTTCCCCGTTGCCATCGAACTGTGCCAGCCGCTTCTCGCGCGTTGCCATAGGTTAAATCTCCACTGCCGGGGCGTGCAAACCTCTCGTTTGGGTTCCCCGGCGAAAGTCCATCCACACCAATAAAGAGAGCTCACCGCCTGAATGCGGTATCAGTGTGGTATCGCTGCAGCCAGCGGCCTGATACGAGCAAATTGATGTGATTGACCGAATGAAGTTTGAGTGAGGGTTGGAATGATTGCCCGGATTGCAAGAACCGCTGTCGCCGTTGCAGCACTGCTGATGCCTTGCGCAAGCTACGCGCAGGATGTTCCCGGCATCGAAATCTGCACGGTCGAAAAAACCATGGAGCGGCGCACCTCTTGCCTGCAGAGCAATGTCGACTTCCTGCAAAAGACCATCAACAAGATCACGCAGGACAATCAGCAGAAGCTCGATGCCGCCAACCGGCAGATTGAGGCGCTGAAGGGAACGGTGATCGCACTGCAGAAGTTCGTGGACGATCTGCAGAAGAAGACGGCGGAGGAACTGAAAAAGAAAGCCGACGTGCCGGCGGCCAAGGATGCGGCGCCTGCGGCGAAATAATTGCCGCCGTTGCGGGATAATGCCCGGCCTCGGTAATCAGCGGCGCAATTGCAGCTGCGAGAGCAACGCCGGTCAAATGCGGCGCGCGGTAAGCGTTCATGATGCGGCCGCTTCGAAGGAAAGCCGTCACCGATGAATCCGGCCCAGAAGGCGCTCTGGTATATCGAAAGCCATCTCGCCGCACCGTTGACCCTCGACGAGATATCGGCGGTCGCCGGGGTCTCGCGCTTCCATCTGGTGCGGGCGTTCGCGGCCGCGACCGGATATTCGGTCATGCGCTATGTGCGCGCGCGTCGCCTCAGCAACGCGGCGCGTGCGCTTAGCGCCGGCGCGCCTGACATTCTCAGCCTCGCGCTGGAGGCGGATTACAGTTCTCACGAAGCTTTCACCCGCGCGTTCCGCGACCATTTCGGCATCACGCCTGAGATGGTTCGATCAGGAACGTGCCTCGATCGTCTCAAGCTTCAGGAGCCCATCGTCATGATTTCAACCGCACTCGATCATCTCAAGCCCCCGCGTTTCGAGACCGGCAAAGCCTTGCTCGTTGCCGGCATCGGCGAACGCTGCACCCACGAAAACGAAGGCGCGTTCATCCCAAGTCTGTGGCAGTGCTTCCATCAGACCATCGACAATGTCCCGGGCCGGATCGGCAAAGTGGCCTACGGCGTCTGCTGCAACGCTGACGATGCCGGCAATTTCGACTATGTCGCCGCCGTCGAAGTGACCGATTTCTCCGACCTGCCGCGCGAATTCCAGCGGGTGCGGATTCCCGAACAGAAATACGCCGTGTTTACCCACGCCGAGCACATCTCGACCATCCGCCGTACCGTCAACACGATCTGGAATCACTGGCTGCCGGCGTCCGGCATGAAGGCCGCCGACGCGCCGAACTTCGAGCGCTATGACGAGAAGTTCGATCCCGCGACCGGCAATGGCGGGCTCGAGATATGGATAGCGGTGAGGGAGTAGGACGGCTCGTGGAATGAGTTGGCGGAAGCGAAATCCATCACCTTCGGGGCGAGCGCCGGATCGCGGGGCCGACGCGCCGGGCATGAGCTCTCTCCGGGATGAATAGACCGCATGACCAACCAAAGCAGTGCGTCGCGGCAGATCAGTCTCGCGGCATCCAGCTGCGCGTTTCCTGGCAAGGCTTGCTGACAATTTACGCAAGGCAACTCTCGCTAATTCTCCCTGGAGTTGCGAAGTTGGCGATGAGGGGCAAGGCAGCGTCAAGCGGCGGGCTGTCTAACGTCCTGTGCGCCTTGTATTTTCTTCAACCGCCCCGCCCCGAAGCGTGCCTTGGGAATCGGCGCCATGCCCCGTGCGCGAACTGGCCCGGAATTCGCATTGCAGCATGAGCCCGTCAGCGTCGACCGGTGCCTCCAAGCGCTCTGCCAAAGCTGAGCAGCGCATTTGAACAGGCCAAATTTGAAGAGGGCTGGGTCGCGCTGAAGTTCAGGGATTGGAGGGTGCCATGAATATACATGCCGCGGTTGATCTCAAATGGCCTGGCCTTACTCGCCCGGACGGCGATGCCCTCCGCCTCAATAAAACGAACTTCGTGGCTATCGATCGCGATCGGGATGCCTTGCACGAGCCGACCTATCGCCCGCAAGCCCTCTACAACCGCGCGAACGAAGGCTTTCACGCGAACAACGAAACCTTCCTCCTCCACGAAGTCTCTACAAATCTGCCGATTTACCGCGCCGATACAGGCCCCACCAATTTCCATCTCCACCTGCCACCCGGCGGTTACCAGCTCGTGCTGGTCACGTCCGGCGTGTTCACCTTCGATTACGATGGCCGGTTTTACTACGTCGGTCCCGGTGCGGTGATGCTGCAGAGCGCGATCGTGCATCGCCAGCTCTTTTACACGTGGTCGGGATTGTCCACCGAAGAAAACCTGAAAACGCCGCAGACGGTGGTGCCGGATCCGATGTCGATGGGCTATTCCGGCAAATTTCTTGAAGCCTTCATCACCGATCCCACGACCTTCCCCAACCCGACGGTGGTGGATCATGATCACATCAACGAAGAGGAAACGCCGCGTGTAGCCTGGAGCCATCCGCTGCATGACCGTCCTGCCGATGCCTGTTTCTGGCTGCAGGATCCGCTGGAGCTGGAAGCACTCTACAAGCCGCTGCCGGCAGGCTCGCCGATCAAATCCGCCGGGCCTGTTTACGTGCGCGATATCGGGATCGAGATTCCGAGCGGTCGCCTTACAACTGGACATATCATCGCGACCGACCCGCGTGGCCAGTCGCTGTTGCCGAAGAGCACCTCCGCAGCAGCGGAAAACGCCTTTCTTGGGAAAGGTGAAGTTGTCATCTATCGCGTCATTCGCGGCACAGCCCAATTCACGAATAGCGCGGGGGAGAATTTTGAACTTGCGACCGGCGATACGGTCACGGCGGGCAAGAACACGATCGATCTGGTGGGGCTGGGCGAAAATACCCAGATCCTCCGACTGGGCTTGCTGAAAGGCATGGAAAATCTTCGCAGCTGGACGCCGACGCAGCGCGACGAAATTGACGGCCTGGCTGGTCAAATCATTACGCGGAAGGACGTTCGTCCGCTGCGTAACGAAGGCAAGCCGGTCGGATATTTGTACGAGTGAACTGAAAAGGCGCCCCCACCGGCGACGGAGGCAGGAGGTATTCGTCTCCGGAAAGCGCGGCATACCTGTTGCGCAGGTCGTCGGGTTGGCAAGCGTGATCTGCTTTGCCATAACATCACGCAACGAAATGTTGCGCGTGCGGGGTCGAGCCAAAAATCCGCCTGCAGCCAAAAGCAAGCCGGGAGGATTTCATGGCCAATATCCGCGTTCTCGCCACCGATCTGGAGTTTCCGGAAGGCCCGGTGGTCATGCCGGACGGATCGGTCGTGCTGGTCGAAATCCGCGGCCGGCGGCTGACACGGATCTGGCCGGACGGGCGCAAGGAGGTGGTCGCGGAAGTCCCCGGCGGCCCCAATGGCGCAGCGCTAGGCCCCGACGGAAAAATGTACTTCTGCAACAATGGCGGCTTTAGCTGGATTCCGACGGGCAAGGTGATCATGCCGGGTCCGCAGCCCGATGACTATCTCGGTGGCTCGATCCAGCGCGTCGACCTCTCGAACGGCAAGGTCGAGACGGTGGTCGACAAGTGCGGCGAGTATCCGCTGCGGGGTCCCAACGACCTCGTTTTCGACAAGCACGGCGGCCTGTGGTTCTCCGAACTCGGCAAGCGCAGGGCTCGCGACATGGATGTCGGCGGCGTCTACTACGTCAAGCCCGGCATGAAGGAGATCGTCGAAGTCGTGCACGGCGTACTCCCGGCCAACGGCATCGGGCTGTCGCCAGACGAAAACACCGTCTACATCGCCGAAACTCCGACCGCGCGGCTATGGGCCTACGAACTTTCCGCGCCCGGCATGTTGAAGCCGCGTGAGCCGATCTATCGCGGTGAACGCGGCAAGCCGATCACGGGCCTCGGCGGCTACCAGATGTTCGACTCGCTTGCGGTCGAAGCCTCAGGCAATGTCTGCGTGGCGACGCTGATCTCGGGCTGTATCTCGGTGATCGCGCCCGACGGCACGCTGGTCGAGCAGGTGCCGACCGGCGACCGTATGACCACCAATATCGCCTTCGGCGGGCCCGACCTGAAGACTGCCTACATCACGCTGTCAACCAAGGGTGAACTGGTCGCGATGGACTGGCCGCGCCCCGGCCTGCCGCTGAATTTTTTGAACAAGTGAATGGAATACGATAACCATCCACGTCATTGCGAGCGAAGCGAAGCAATCCATCGCACCGCGAAAAGATAGAATGGATTGCTTCGTCGCTGCGCTCCTCGCAATGACGGAACAGAGAGCGGAGTCCTGAATGGCCTTTCTTGAACCGGTTACCCTTCGCGGCGCCTACGCGCGGCTCGAACCGCTGTCGCACGATCAACGCGACGGCCTCACCGAAGCGGTGCGCGACGGCGAGCTGTGGAATCTCTGGTACACCTTCGTGCCGGCGCCGGACGACATGACCAAGGAGATCGATCGCCGGCTGGGCTTGCAGGCGGCGGGCTCGATGCTGCCGTTCACGGTGTTCGATGCCGACGGCAAGATCGCGGGCATGACGACCTACATGAATGTCGATGCCGCCAACCGGCGCGTCGAGATCGGCTCCACCTGGTACGCCAAGCGCGTGCAGCGCAGCGCCGTCAATACGCAGTGCAAGTTGCTGTTGCTGACGCATGCCTTCGAGACGCTCGATTGCATTGCGGTGGAGTTCCGCACGCACTTCTTCAACCAGCAGAGCCGCCGCGGCATCGAACGCCTGGGCGCCAAGCAGGATGGCATCTTGCGCAACCATGTGATCGCGCCGAATGGCACGTTGCGCGATACCGTGGTGTTCAGCATTATCGCCAGCGAGTGGCCGACGGTGAAGGCGCATCTCAATTATCAACTCAACGATAGACTGCGGTAGTTTTTCAGTCCCGCGGCAGAAAAAAGTGTGATGGAAACGTTCGATTATGTGATCATTGGCGCGGGCTCCGCAGGCAGCGTGCTCGCCAATCGCCTCAGCGAAGATGCGGGCACCAGCGTCTGCGTGCTCGAAGCAGGGGGCAAGGACTGGCATCCTTACATCCATCTGCCGGCCGGCTTCATCAAGACGTTCCACATGAAGAGCATCAACTGGGCGTATCAGCAGGAGCCCGGCCCCTGGACCGGCGGCCGCAGCATCTACGCGCCGCGCGGCAAGACGCTCGGTGGTTCGTCGTCGATCAACGGCCATATCTATAACCGCGGCCAGCGCCAGGATTTCGATACCTGGGCGCAGCTCGGCAATCGCAGCTGGGGCTATCCGGACATACTGCCCTATTTCAGGCGGCTGGAGCGGCGCGTCGGCGAGGGCGAAGACACTTATCGCGGCCGCGACGGCAATCTGACAGTCACCACGATGGACTGGCAGGATCCGCTGTGCGAGGCGTTCATGGCGGGCGCCATGAGTCTCGGCATTCCACGCAACCCCGATTACAACGGCGCGATCCAGGAGGGCGTTTCCTACGCCCAGCGCACCATTAAAAACGGCCTGCGCGTCAGCGCCGCGACCGCGTTCCTGCATCCGGCGGTAAAGCGTGGGAATGTCGATGTGCGGACCCATGCGCACGTCACCAACATCATCTTCGAGGGCAAGCGCGCGGTCGGCGTTCGCTACCTGAAAGGCGGCAAGGGCGGCGTTGCCACCGAAGTGCGCGCCAATAAGGAAGTCATCCTGTCCGGCGGCACCTACAATTCGCCGCAGGTGCTGCAATTGTCCGGCGTCGGCTCGCCGGAGCTGTTGCAGTCGCACGGCATCGAGGTGCGTCACGCGCTATCAGGCGTCGGCGAAGGCCTGCAGGATCATTACGCGCCGCGCTCGGTCGCACGCGTCAAGAACATCAGGACCATCAATGAACTTCGGCGCGGATTGAGTCTCTGGGTCGAGGCGCTGAAGTGGGCGACGACGCGGCGCGGGCTGCTGTCGCTGTCGCCGACCATGGTCTATTGCTTCTGGCATTCCGGCGAGACCACCGAAAGCTCCGACCTGCAGCTGACGTTCACGCCCGCAAGCTACAAGGAGGGCGTGCAGGGCCAGCTCGAAGACGAGCCCGGCATGACCATCGCCTCATGGCAGCAGCGCCCGGAAAGCCGCGGCTATGTCCGCATCCGCTCGGCCGATCCGTTTGCGCCGCCGATCATCCAGACCAATTATCTGGTCGAGGAGCTCGATCGCCGCGTCGTCGTCGCCGGCATGAAGCTGGCGCGCCGGCTGCTCGCCTCCGCGCCACTCGCGCAATATTACGCCTATGAGGATTTCCCCGGACCGAAAGTGCAAAGCGACGACGAGTTTCTCGCCGCTGCCACCGAGCGCGGCACCACCACGTTCCACCCCGGCTGCACCTGCCGGATGGGGCCGGCGGATACCAAATGGGCCGTCGTCGACGACCAGCTGCGCGTGCACGGGCTGCAGGGTCTGCGCGTGGTCGATGCCTCGATCATGCCGCGGATGATCTCCGCCAATCTCAACGCCTCGACCATGATGATCGCCGACAAGGCCTCCGACATGATCCGCGGCAAGGCCGCGCCGGAGGCGGCGAAGCTGGCGGGTTATGCGTAACGGGGTGGTTCAGCGTGCCGGTGGATGAAGCGCAACTGACGGAAGACCATCCGCTCCTCCGTGCGTTAGCGAACTGGCCGGGTCGAGTTCCGACGCAGATCGCGTTTGAGGCGCTTGGCTTCTCGCTCCACAGCGTGTGGCAGAACGAGATCATCGAGTTCTGCGGCGAGCAGCAGTCGGATATGCTCAACCGATACTGGGACGAAGTCGCTTTGGAGACCATGCTGTCGATAGGAAAGTGCGATTCCGATATGAGGTATTTCGCCATTCAACCTCAATATCGCTCGGCGTTTCTGGATGAACTCTTCGCCGCGAGAGGTCCCATTGAGCCGCCATACCAGCATCCACCGCTCCTCAAATGCCTGCTTGAGCATCACAAGAAGGTCTGGGAGGATCGGGAGTTCAGGGAGCACCGGAGCGCGCTCTTTCGCCGTGCGCAGGCGGTGGAAGTCGAACGGTTGGCTATCGACGCCAAGGACGGGTTGAAGAAGAAGAAGGACGTGATTCCATTCCTCGAACAGTTCTGCTCCGCACTTGGCTTCCAAGGTTACTCTCGCAACCGTTGGCGGAAAAAGACCGATAGCGGCCTCGTTTTCGAGATTGGCATCTGGCTCGGCGGCAATATGTTTCGCATGTGGTCCCCATTGAAGTTTCGTATCTTTCATGTCGACGAGCCGAAGTTCGGGCTCGACGTCGAAGGGGCTGCCGGCTTGGTGGGTCGGCTTGTGCCGGGTGTCGCGACTTACGAGGGTTGCAGCAATGACCGCGAATATGTTCTCGGCGTCAGGGCACTAGTCGAGCTGTTCAATGTGGTCGCCGGGACGATTGAGCAAACTTCGCCGCGACCGGAGAGCTCATCTTGAGGAGCGCGCCATGGGCCGCGCGCAGGGCTTGCGCGTGGCCGACGCCTCGATCATGATGATTGCCGACAAGGCGTCAGACATGATCCGCGGCAAGGCCGCGCCGGAGGCGGCGCGAGTTTAGTTAGGTTGAAGCGGCCCACTCGTACGTTCTCGCGTCATCCTGAGGTGCTAGCCTCTTCGGCGAGCCTCGAAGGATGAGAAGCGCCCGTGGCCCATCCTTCGAGGCTCGCCCAGCGGTGCAAGTGCACCGCAAGGCTCGCACCTCAGGATGACGTCCGCCAATTCCGTTACGCTTTAGCGGCTGGGAGCCGCCTCAGCCCGGTACAGCGTGTCGATCGTGACCACGCCCACGGCGCGTGACACGCAGGGGCAGATCTTGCGGTTGTCGCGCTTCTGCTGGTCGCTGAAGAACACGTCGCGGTGGTCGATCTCGCCATCGACCGCGATGACATCGACCGCGCAGACGCCGCATTCGCCGCGCTGGCAGTCCGAGATCACCTCGAACCCGGCATCGTTGAGCACGTCGAGCATCGAGCTGTTGGGCGAGACCACCAGCTCGGCGCCGGTGTCCTTCAGGCGCACACGGAATTCCGCCGTGGGCAGCAGGCCGCTGGAGCCGAATGTCTCGTAGCGCAGATCGGCGGGAGACCGCCCCGCATCGTTCCAGGCGCGCCGCGCCGCTTCCAGCATCCGCATCGGCCCGCACATGATGGCAATCGCATCCGATGGCAGTGCGCGGAAGGTGGCATCGAGATCGAGCCGCTCGCCCTCGTCGCTGGCGTGGACGATCAGCCGGTCAGCGAGCACGGAAGACAATTCGTCGAGATAGGCGGCGTCGCCGCGCGACTTCGCCGCGTAGTGCAGGCGCAGGTCGATATTCCGCCGGTGCAGGGCGCTGGCGATGCCTGATATCGGGGTGATGCCGATGCCACCCGCGATCAGGCAATAATTTTTCCTGTTCCAGTCGATGTCGAGCAGCGATGTTGGATTGGAGATTTCGATCCGCGCGCCGGGCTTGAGGCTCCACATCGCGCGCGAGCCGCCGCGGCTGTCCGGAGCCAGCCGCACCGCGATGCGATACACTTCCGGATCGCGGTCGCCGACCAGCGAATAGGACCGCCGTGCGGGCTGTCCGTCGATCAGCACCGCGACGTTGAGATGGCTGCCGGCCGGGTAGGGCGCCACGCCGCCGTCAGGGCGCAGGCGGAATTCGCGGATGCCAGGCGTGACGTCACGGATCGCATCGACCGTGCACCAGCTCCATTGTTCGGCAAAGCGCATGACGATCCCTCCTAGAGCGTTTTCAAGAGAAGTGGATACCGGTTCGCGTCAGGAAAACGCGTCAAAACAAGAATCTAGAGCCCCGTTCCGATCGAATCGGAACGGAAATGGCTCTAGGCTGGCGATTGGAGCAGAGCGAGCGCGGGCAGCAGATCGAGATGCGTGCGATTGCGCAGCGCCAGCCGCAGATTGCGTGCGGCGAGCCGCGAATGCTCGCGCATGATGGCTTCGGCGCGCCCGCCCTCGCGGTTCTCGATTGCGTCCACCACGATGCGGTGATGGTCCTGGCCGATCAGCAGGATCTGGTGCGCTTCCGGCAGCGCCGACTGCGCCATCACGAAGCCGCTCGGCGACGCAAACGGCAAGGCCGAGACGCGGTCGATCTGCCGGATCAGCGGCGGGCTGGCGGATAGCTCGGTGAGCAGCGCGTGAAAGCGCGCGTTCATGGTCACATAGGCGGAAAAAGCTTCGACCGAGACCGGATCCTGGCGAACCAGCTGATCGAGGTCGGCGAGGCACTCCTTCAGCGGTTCAAGGCTGCGCGCGCTGGCGCCGCGTTCGGCGGCGAAGCGCGCGGCGAGGCCTTCCAGCGTGCCGCGCAGCTCGATCGAATCGAGAATGTCGCGTTCGGTGAACGCCTTCACCATGAAGCCGCCGGAGGGGATCGCCTGCAGCAGGCCTTCGTCTTCGAGCCGGACCAGCGCCAGCCGCACCGGCGTCCGCGACACGCTGGTGATCTCGACCGCCTGCAATTCGCTGATGCGCTCGCCAGGCCGCAATTGCCCGGACAGGATCATGTCGCGCAGCGCGAGCTGGGCCCGCACCGTCTGCGAGATCGAGCGTTCGGAATCGCGTTCGCTCATGGCCTCACTCCGCGGCTTGCGCGGTGGTCGGCGGCGATGTCTCGTGGGCCACCATGCGATCGATCACGCGCCGCGCCCACATCGCGCCGGCGTCGATGTTGAGATTGTAGAAGGTGCGGTCCGGGTTCTCGTCCATTGCGCGCTGCTGTGCCTCCAGGATGATCTCGTCCTCGCGAAAAATATTGGAGACGCCATCGCGGATCTCGGTGGTCAGCTTCTGTTCGGTCAGGCGGTGGTTGCGGACGAAGGCCCAGAAATAGTGGCAGGTGGTGTCGGTCTCCGGCGTCATGGTGTTGAGCACGAAGCCGTTGACGCCCTGCGAGCGGTCGCCCTCCGGCGCGCCGGTGCCGGCGGGCGCCACGCCGACATCGATATTGACGGTGCCGGGCGCCTGGAAATGGATGATCTGCCAGCGGTCAACCGGGCCGGGCTTGCCGAGCTGTGCGGCCCAGAACGGCGGCGCCTCGATGCCGCGCATCCAGCGCGTCACCGTCACGGTGCGCTCGCCATGGGTGACGTCGAAGGGGGCCTCGGCGACGTGGTCGTTGCCGATGCTGGAGCCGTGCACGAAGGTCTCGTGGGTCAGGTCCATCAGATTGTCGACCACGAGGCGATAATCGCATTTCACCTGAATGGTCTTGCCGTCGCCGGCCCATGCCGGATCGTCGTTCCAGTGCATGTCAGGCACCAGCGCCGGATCGGCCAGCGCCGGGTCGCCCATCCACAGCCAGACAAAGCGGTGCCGCTCGACCACGGGATAGGAGCGCACGCAGGCGGAAGGATTGATGGTCTCCTGCGAGGGCATGTAGGTGCAGCGGCCCTGCGCGTTGTATTTCAGCCCGTGATAGCCGCAGACGACGGTGTCGCCGTCGAGCCGGCCCTTCGACAGCGGCACCAGCCGGTGCCAGCAGGCGTCCTCCAGCGCGGCCACCTGGCCGTCAGAGCGGCGGTACATCACGACATGCTTGCCGCAGATCGTGCGGGGAAACAGCGCGTGCTTGAGATCGACGTCCCAGGCGGCGGCGTACCAGGCATTGAGCGGGAAGGATGACGGCATGGCTGCACTCCATGGCACAATGAGTTCATTATGTATACATTAGTGCGCAATAAATGGCAAATCGCGAATTTTTATGGTTCCATATTACCATTATAGTATACATATATCTAAATTCTTGGCGGTTTGACATAAAGTAAGAATTATTATAATAATAATTATTACCTTTGGAGATGCTCATGGCCAAGCCGCACGCTTCTGCGGAAGTATTGCCGTCCCACCGGGTGCCGGCTCATTTGGCGCGTCGCTTCAATCAAATCTGCCTTGGTGTCACCGCCGAGATACTGAGCGGTGACGATCTGACGCCGATGCTTTTCGGCGTTCTCGTGGCCGTCCTGGAGCGGCCGGGGAGAGGCCAGAGACAGGTGGCCGAGCGCATGGGCGTCGATGTGGTCAATTTTGGCCTGATGATCGACGAACTGGAGGGCAAGGGCCTCGTCGAGCGGAAGATCGATCCCGATGACCGGCGCGCGCGCAAGCTCTACGTGACCGAACGAGGCGCGGCGTTGCGCCGCCGCTTAAGTCCCGACTTGCTTGCCGCTCAGGAGCGCCTGCTGGCGCCGCTATCGCCAGGCGAACGGCGCGCGTTGCTGGACATGCTCGTGCGCGTCATTGAAGCGAATGATTCTTACGCCCGTCCCGGAAACGGTCGCCGAAAGCCGCAACGCAAATCCAGGCCAGTAAATCCAAGCCAGTAACGAATGGGAGGCAGTCGTGACAATGTTCTCGCAAGTGTCTCATAGTTCAACATGGTCGGCTCATCGCTCAGCTCAAGGACAATCCACCTGGTGCAAGGCGCGAGCGCTGCGCGCGATCGCTGTTCTTGCGGCTTGTGTCACGGCGCTTATTGCGCCGATGTCGGCAAGAGCGGATTGGCCCGAGCGGCAGGTCAAGCTGATCGTGACCTTTCCGCCCGGAAGCGCCAATGATGCCGCTGCCCGAATCTTCGCCGACGCTCTAGGCAAAAAATGGGGCAAGCCAGTCGTGGTCGAGGATCGGCCTGGCGCTGAAGGTACGATTGGCGTCGGATCGTTCGTCGCAAACCAGGACGATCATGCGTTGTTGTATACGGTGGCCGGCTCCATCACGGTGGCGCCACTGCTCGTCGACCGGCTGCCATACGACGTCAACCACGATCTGGTGCCGATTGCGGCGACCACAGAGATCGTTTTGACGCTCGCGGTCAGCAATCAGCTGTCGGTCAACAGCATTCCGGAGTTGATCGCGGCGCTGCGGACCAGCCCCGAGAAATATGCCTGGGCGTCCGGACCGACCCTGCCGCGATTTGTATTTTCAGCATTCCTGAAACAACACGATCTGAAGATGAATTTCGTCAGTTATCGCGACGCCTCCCAGCCGCAGGCTGACCTCGGTGAGGGCCGGATACAGGCGCTTCTGACCTCATTGACGGCCTCGTCCTCGCCTGTTCAGGCCGGAAAGGCGCGCTTTCTTGCCGTCGCCAATCCAGGCCGTGCAGCCACGCTGCCCGACATCAAGACCGTGCGCGAACTCGGTTACCCCGAGCTTGAAATCGCTGGAATGGCAGGAATTTTTGGTGGCAAGGCCCTGTCCGAAGCGCTGAGAAACCGAATTGCCGCTGATGTCGCCGCGATCTGCCGGGACGCCGATGTTCGCCGCAAACTGGAGACAGGCGGGCATAACGTGCTCAACGGAACGACCGAGGAGCTGAAACAAGCGATCGAAAAGCAACGAGCCGCGGTCAGCCAGCTCACCAAAGTGATTGATATCCGGAACCCGCAATAAACTCGCGATCGGAGAGAGGCGATGTCGTCACAACTCCCGGCCCTCAAACTTCTCGACTTGATACAGTCGCACCGCATCACTGCGGTGATCCATGTCGCGGTGAGACTGGGGCTGGCGGAGCTTCTGCGGGACGGCCCGCAGACGGTGGGCAACCTTGCAGCGGCGACCGGCGCGGACGAGCGGGCGCTCGGACGTCTGCTCACCGCACTTTCCACCATCGGCCTGTGCGCGCGGACCAGCGACAATTCCTACGCACTGACTGACGTGGGGGCCTGCCTCGACGGCGCATCCGAGCAATCGTTCAAGGCGTGGGCCATCCTGGAAGCGGAGATGCTCACAAAGTCCTGGGGCGGCCTGCTCGAAACGATAATGACCGGCAAGACCGGCGCTCAACTTATGGGGCTTGAGAACAGCTTCGATTTGATGGGGCAAACGCCGGGCAGCGTCGCCAAATTCAACGCGGCGATGACGGACCTTACGCGGCTGGTCACGCCGGAAATTCTGCGATGCTACGACTTCAGCGGATTGTCCCACCTGATGGATGTCGGAGGCGGGTCCGGCGAATTGCTCGGCGCCATCGCCCGGCAAAACCGGCAGCTGCGCGGAACTGTCTTCGACCTTCCGAGGTGCGCGGAGGCTGCAACCAGCCATCTTCGATACATCGATGTGAGTGACCGCGTGGATTTCGCGGCCGGCGATTTCTTTCAACGCGTGCCGCCGGCCACTGACGCGATCATCCTCAAGAGCATCATCCACGATTGGGATGACGTCCGCAGCACTTCAATCTTGCGGAACTGCCGCCAGGCGCTGCCGGGCAGTGGCAAATTGCTGTTGGTCGAACGGCTGATGCCGGAATCGCCAACGACGACCGACGAGCACAGGGCGCACGCACTGAGCGATCTGAATATGCTTCGCGGGCCGGGCGGGCTCGAGCGCACCGAGCGGCAGTATGCCGAACTGCTTGCCCAAAGCGGCTTCCGCCTCGCCGCGATCTATCCAGCCGGCCGCTTCAACGTGATTGAGGCCCATCTCAACTGACAGCTCGCCGAGTGACGGATGTCTCCGTCACTCGGCGACTATCGTCAGGAGCCATAAACGAAGACGTGGTCCTTCAGGTCGATGGCCGGAAATTCATCCTTCTCCGCCCAGTAATCCTGGTTGTGCTGCCATTCCGGCTTGTCGCCGCGCTTGGGCAGCAGGTGCATGCCGCGCATCATGTAGCCGGGATTGAAATTTTCAGCATCGATCCAGGGCAGCAGCGGCATGTTGTGGTCTTCCGGCCGAAGCTGCGGCACGACTTTCTTCGCGCCGGTGTCCTTCATGTGGTTCAGCAGCCGGCACACGAAATCGGCGACGAGGTCGACGCGCAAGGTCCAGCTGGCGCGGAAATAGCCGAACACCCAGACCAGATTGGGTACGCCGGTGAACATCATGCCGCGATAGGTCACGGTATCGGCGAAATCGAGCTTCTTGCCATCGACCGCGAATTCGATGTCGCCGTTTGCACTGAGGTTGAAGCCGGTCGCGGTGACGATGATGTCGGCTTCCAGCTCCTTGCCGGACTTCAGCAGGATGCCCTTCTCGGTGAAGCACTCGATCTCGTCGGTGACGACCGAAGCCTTGCCCGACTTGATGCCCTGGAACAAATCGCCGTCGGGAATGAAGGCGATGCGCTGCCGCCACGGCCGGTATTTCGGCGTGAAGTGGGTAGCGATGTCGTAGTCCTTGCCGAGATAGGCCTCCACCGCCGACAGCAGATCCTTCTTGGCCGCTTCCGGCTCCTCGAACGTCTTGCGGGTGAACGCGTCCTGATCGAACAGGATCTTGCGCCGCGTGATTTCGTGGATCCACTTCTCGTCGACCTGCAACTGCCGCAGTTGCTCTGCGATTTCGATCGCGTTGCGGCCGGTGCGGAAATAGGTCGGCGAACGCTGCAGCATGGTGACATGCGCCACGTCATTGGCCAGCGCCGGGATCAACGTCGCGGCGGTGGCGCCGGAGCCGATCACGATGACGCGCTTGTTCTTGTAGTCGAGATCTTCGGGCCATTTCTGCGGATGGACGATTTGGCCCTTGAACTTGGCCATGTCCTTCCACTCCGGCGTATAGCCTTCGGTGTGGCGGTAATAGCCCTGGCACATCCAGAAGAAATTCGTGGTGAAGCGCAGCTTTTCGCCGGTGTCGCTCCGCGTGGCTTCGATGGTCCAGAGGTTCTGTTCGCTCGACCAGGTCGCCGAATTGATGGTGTGCTGATAGCGGATATGGCGGGCGAGATCGTTCTCTTCGATCACGTCGCCCATATATTTGAGGATCTCGGCCGCGCTTGCGATCGGCGCCGAGGTCCACGGCTTGAAGCGATAGCCGAACGTATGCAGGTCGCTGTCCGAGCGGATGCCCGGATAACGGTGCGTGCTCCAGGTGCCGCCGAACGTCTTCTGGGTTTCGAGAGCAACGAAACTCGTGCCCGGACATTGCGTGGTGAGATGATAGGCCGCGCCGACGCCGGAGATCCCGGCGCCCGCGATCAGGACGTCGAAGTGTTCGGTGTGACCGGGCGGGGCGGCGTGAATCTGGGTTTGAACGTTCATCTTCCCTGTTCTTCTTGTCGTTGGTTTTGTCGTTTCAAAAGCAAAACGCCAGGACCCCGGGTTCTGGCGTTGTCGTCTTCCGATTACACTTCGCGGCGGCTCAGGAACGCCAGCCGTTCGAACAGATGCACGTCCTGCTCGTTCTTCAGCAGCGCGCCGTGCAGCGGCGGGATCAGCTTGCGCGGATCGCGCTCCCGCAGCATTTCCGGGGTGATGTCTTCGTTGAGCAGCAGCTTGAGCCAGTCGAGCAGCTCCGACGTCGAGGGCTTCTTCTTCAGCCCCGGCACTTCGCGCACCTCGAAGAAGATCCGCAGCGCTTCCTCGACCAGGCGCTTCTTGATGTTGGGGAAGTGCACGTCGACGATCCGGCCCATGGTGTCGGCGTCGGGGAACTTGATGTAGTGGAAGAAGCAGCGGCGCAGGAACGCGTCCGGCAATTCCTTCTCGTTGTTCGAAGTGATCATCACGATCGGGCGCAGGCTCGCCTTGATGTTCTCGCCGGTCTCGTAGACGAAGAACTCCATGCGATCGAGTTCGAGCAGGAGGTCGTTGGGGAATTCGATGTCGGCCTTGTCGATTTCGTCGATCAGCAGCACCGGGCGCTTGTCATGGGTGAAGGCTTCCCACAGCTTGCCGCGCTTGATGTAGTTGGAGATGTCGGAGACCCTGGCGTCGCCGAGCTGGCTGTCGCGCAGCCGCGATACCGCGTCGTATTCGTAAAGGCCCTGCTGCGCCTTGGTGGTGGACTTGATGTGCCAGGTCAACAGCGGCGCGCCGAGCGCCTTGGCGACTTCCTCGGCCAGCACGGTCTTGCCGGTACCGGGCTCGCCCTTGATCAGCAGCGGGCGCTCGAGCACGATCGAGGCGTTGACCGCGACCTTGAGGTCTTCGGTGGCGACGTAGTCCTTGGTGCCGGTAAATTTCATCTATCTCTTTGCCTTGTTGTTCGTTCCTGCGCCGTTTCCGGCCTGAACAGTAAACGACCGCCGGCTCGGCGGTCGCGATTG
The DNA here is from genome assembly GCF_018130205.1 of Bradyrhizobium sp. AUGA SZCCT0222. Classification (NCBI taxonomy): domain Bacteria; kingdom Pseudomonadati; phylum Pseudomonadota; class Alphaproteobacteria; order Hyphomicrobiales; family Nitrobacteraceae; genus Bradyrhizobium; species Bradyrhizobium sp. AUGA SZCCT0222. The sequence continues at coordinate 211,265 of NZ_JAFCLX010000003.1, read as the reverse complement.
GAGGTGATGCGCGCCTCTCAGCGTTTGACCAGCGAGAGGATCACCAGGATGATCACGCCGCCGATGGTGGCGTTGATGATCTCGCGAATCCAGCCGCCGCCGAGGTTGACGCCCAGTTGCGGCAACAGCCAGCCCGCGAGAAGCGCGCCGATGATGCCGATCACGATGTTGCCGATCAGCCCGAAGCCTGCGCCCCGCACGATCTTCCCGGCCAGCCAGCCCGCAATCGCGCCGATGATCAGCGCAGCTATGATCCCCATTGAATTTCCCCTGCCGGAATAAGCCCTTTATGGCTCAATTCTAGAGGAAAAACCCTCCCGGTCTAGGCCTGTCTGGTATGCGCTGGCCTTCCCTGTCGGGAATCCGCCAGCCCTTGACGTTCGCGGCCCGGCGGGCAATCTGTATTCCATGTTCTTGCAATTCTTCACATCGCTGCGTGACGCACAGGTCCCGGTGACCCTGCGCGAATATTTGACGCTGATGGAGGCGCTCGACGCCGACCTTGCCGATCAGACGGTGGAGAATTTCTATTACCTCTCCCGCGCCGCTTTGGTGAAGGACGAACGCAACCTCGACAAGTTCGACCGTGTGTTCGGCTCCGTGTTCAAGGGGCTGGAGAACCTGCTCGACGCCATGGAGAAGGCGGACATTCCCGCCGAATGGCTGAAGAAGCTCGCGGAGAAATACCTCACCGAGGAAGAGAAGAAGCAGATCGAGGCGATGGGCTGGGACAAGCTCATGGAGACGCTTCGCAAGCGGCTTGAGGAACAGAAGGGCCGCCACCAGGGCGGCAGCAAGTGGATCGGCACGGCAGGAACCTCGCCGTTCGGCGCCCACGGCTACAATCCCGAAGGGGTGCGGATCGGCCAGGAAAAGAACCGCAACAACCGCGCCGTCAAGGTGTGGGACAAGCGCGAGTTCAAGGATCTCGACGGCAATGTCGAGCTTGGCATCCGCAACATCAAGATCGCGCTGCGGCGGCTACGCAAATTCGCCCGCACCGGCGCGCCCGATGAACTCGACCTCGACACCACGATCAAGGAGACCGCCAATCACGGCTATCTCGACGTGCATATGCGCCCCGAGCGGCGCAACGCGGTCAAGGTGCTGGTGTTCTTCGATATCGGCGGCTCGATGGATTCGCATATCGAGCAGGTCGAGGAACTGTTCTCGGCGGCGAAGACCGAATTCAAGCACATGGAATATTTCTACTTCCACAACTGCCTCTATGAAGGCGTCTGGAAGCAGAACAAGCGGCGCTTCACCGACCGCACGCCGACCTGGGACGTGCTGCATAAGTACCCGCACGACTACAAGGTGGTGTTCGTCGGCGACGCCTCGATGTCGCCTTACGAAATCATGGTCCCCGGCGGCTCGGTCGAGCACGTTAACGAGGAGGCCGGCTCGGTCTGGCTCGATCGCATCACGCGCACCTATCCGCACGCGGTGTGGCTCAATCCCGTGGCGAAGAAGCACTGGGACTATTCGGAATCCACCACCATCATTCGCCGGCTGTTCTCGGAGCGGATGTACCCGATCACGATCGAAGGCCTCGAAGGCGCGATGAAGGAACTGGTGCGGTGAGGGCTATCGTCGTCGTTCCGGGGCGCGCGCAGCGCGAACCCGGAACCTCGAGATAATTGGAAATGAATCGATCGAGATTCCGGGTTCGATGCTGCCGCATCGCCCCGGAATGACGGATCAAGAGGGAACATCAATGCCCCAGACCATCCACCGCGGTATCAAATCCCTGATCGACGAAGCCAATGCCGAGATCGAAACCCTGAGCGCTGCGGATTCGATCAAGGCGGCTGCCAGCGACGACGTGGTCATCGTCGATATCCGCGATCCCCGCGAGATCGAGCGCGACGGCCGCATTCCCGGCGCGTTCTCCTGCACCCGCGGCATGCTGGAATTCTGGATCGACCCGGAAAGCCCCTACGCCAAGCCGGTGTTCCAGCAGGACAAGAAATTCATCTTCCACTGCGCCGGCGGCATGCGTTCGGCGCTGGCGGCCAAGACCGCGAAAGACATGGGCCTGAAGCCGGTCGCGCACATGGCCGGCGGTTTCGCCGCTTGGCGCGACGCCGGCGGCCCGGTCGAGAAGTGGGAGCCGAAGAAGAAGGGCTAGCATTCCCATCGTCATTCCGGGGCGATGCGTTAGCATCGAACCCGGAATCTCGAGATTCCGGGTCTGGTCCTTCGGACCATCCCGGAATGACCAGAAAGAAACTGCACACATGACCACCACCGACGATCCGCTTGTCTCCACCGACTGGCTCGCCGCGCATTTCGACGATCCAACCATCAAAATCATCGACGCGTCGTTCAAGATGCCGGGCATTCTGCCGCTGCCGAAGGACGATTATCTCGCTTCCCACCTTCCGGGCGCGGTCTTCTTCGACGTCGACGCGGTGTCCGATCATTCCAATCCGCTGCCGCACATGTTCCCGAGCGCCGAGCAGTTCGGCCGCGATGTCGGCGGGCTTGGAATAGGAAACGGCGATACGGTCGTGCTCTACGATTCCGGCGGGTGGGTCGCAGCACCGCGCGTGTGGTGGATGTTCCTGTCGTTCGGACACCAGAATGTCCGGATCCTGAATGGCGGCCTGAAGAAGTGGCGTGCCGAAGGCCGCAAGGTCGAAAGCGGTGAGGTCACGCCGAAGCCGGCGACGTTCAAGGCGACCTTCGATCCGCGGTACACGCGCAACATCCAGCAGATGGTCGACAACCTCACCAGCCGCACTGAGCAGGTGCTCGATGCGCGCGCCAACGAACGTTACCAGGGCAAGGTGCCCGAGCCGCGGCCGGGCCTGCGTTCGGGGCATATTCCCGGCAGTTTTAGCGTGCCCTACAACCAGCTGTTCGATGCCTCGACCGGTGCGATGAAGTCGCTCGAGGAGTTGCGCGGCGTGTTTGTCGGCGCCGGCGTCAAGCTCGACGCGCCGATCGTGACGAGTTGCGGCTCCGGCGTCTCCGCGCTGGTGCTGACGTTGGCGCTTTATCGCCTCGGCGTCCGCGGCAGTGCGCTATATGACGGCTCATGGACCGAATGGGGTGAGCAGGACGGGCCGCCGGTTGCGACCGGCCCCACCTGAGCGCCGCGGGTTTTATTATCTGCCGCGCGAGATTAGTTGCGCAAACGGGTCGGCCGCTTGCTGAGCCACCTGCCGCGCCTGCAGCGCGCGTCGCGCCGCGATGATGCGCCGGCGCTCTTTGGCGCGCTGCGCCCGCTTCCGGTTGACGCTGCGCTCTGGTTTCGCGGCCGCCGGTTTCACCGAAGTCGTTTCCTGGATAGCGACGGCAGGACCGCCCAGCGTGGCGATCTTCATCGCGGCGAGGTTGCCTTCCAGGGAGGGCGCTTCCGCCACCGGCGCAGGCTCGGTCGATACGGCTGATGTCGCCGGCGGCGGCGTTTCCACGATCGCCGCGAGCTTCACTTGCTCATTGGCCGCAGGCGTCTCGGCAGCAGGCGCTTCGGCGGCAGGCACCTCTGCCGGCGTGGCCTGAACAGCCGGTATTGTTTCTGCCGTCGGGATTTCCGCTTTCACCGTCTCGGCCGGCACGACCTCGTTCAGCTTCACGGGCTCGTCCAGCTTCAGCGCAGCAGTCTTTTCCGGTTCAGCCGGCGGCGCTTCCGGAGCTTGTGCGGCAGGGGTCACGCTCTCGATAATCGTCGCCGCGACATTGTCAGGCACCTTCTCCGCGACATCGGGCTCGACGCGCAGCAGGGCCAGCGTCGGCACCGGTGCTTCGTTCTGCCTGACGAATACGGGTTCGGGCGGCAGCCGCCGCGACGGGATGCTGGCAAATTGCTCATGCGCGGCACGCAGCAGCGCCGCCGCACCAAGCCCAAAGACCAGAACCGACATCGACAGCACGATCGCGGCGAACAGAAAGCGAAAACCGGGGAGCATGGACGCGAGTTCCGCCTTGCCGGGAGCATGCAGGGCTGTTGATGCCAAGGGAACGCGGTGACCACTGGGAAGCGGCTGGATTCGCACCGCGAATCAGGCCGATTCGAGAGTATCTCAACGTCTCTAACCTGTTTGTTACAAAATTGGCGGCCAATGGCGGCGCTAGAGCGTTTTCCAGCGAAGTGGGCACCCGGTTCGCGTCAAGAAAACGCGTCAAATCAAGAATCTAGAGCCCCGTTCCGATTCAATCGGAACGGAAAAGGCTCTACGCCGGTAATCAATGTTTTTCGCGCCGTGCGGCATCTTTGCCGCAGCGTTCACGGCCCATCACAAAATGACCGATTTGGGCCGAATTTGACGGATTTGTCTTGAATGCGCCGCTATCTTCCGTCATCTGCCGTTAACGGTCCGGTGTGGCTTGGGGACTATACAAGAGCGATGATGATTAACCGTATTCTGACGATTTGCGCTGCCGTCGCTGCTGCCTCGGCAGGAATTTCGCTTGCCCAGGCACAGCAGGGCTATCCCGCTGGCTCGACCTATTCGGCAGCACCGGGACCGTATGTTCCCGGTGGTTATGGCATCGATCAGCGCCGCGGACCCGGCACGCCCGATTTCGATGCCTTGGACGACGAAGACGACGAGGCGCCGAACGCCCGGAGTTCGACCGCTCTGCCGCCGCCTGGTCCGGTGCTGTCGCCGAACGACCCGCGCTACGGCCGGCCGATGTATTCCGACCGCGGCCCGCCGATGCCCACGGGTCCCGTCCTTTCGCCGGATGATCCGCGTTACGGCCGTCCTGCCGGTCCTCCCCCGGTGATCTACTCCGATCGCGGCGATGGCCGTGTTCCCGCTGCAGGCGTGGTCTATCCGAGCGACGACCGCTTGCGGCCGCCGGAAGCCGTCGGCGGCGGACCCGCCGTCACCGGCGCCGTGCAACCCCAGCAGCAGCCTGCTGTTGGCGCTGACGGCAGGCCGATGGTGCTTTCCGCATTGCCGCCGGAAGAACAGCCGGAAGCGGCGCCCGTGCAGCTTCCGCCGCATCTGCGCCGTCAGGAAGTTTCGTTCGCGACCAAGGAGCCCGCCGGCACGCTGGTCGTCGATACGCCGAATACCTACCTCTATTACGTGCTCGGCGGTGGCCGCGCGATCCGCTACGGCGTCCGCGTCGGCCGCGATGGCTTCACCTGGACCGGCGTGCAGAAGGTCAGCCGCAAGGCCGAGTGGCCGGATTGGCATCCGCCGTCGGAGATGATCGAGCGTCAGCCCTATCTGCCGCGCTTCATGGCCGGCGGCCCCGGCAACCCGATGGGTGCCCGCGCGATGTATCTGGGTTCGACCGTCTACCGCATCCACGGCACCAACCAGCCGTCGACGATCGGCAAGTTCGTCTCGTCGGGTTGCATCGGCATGCTGAACGAGGACGTGTCCGACCTGTTCGAACGCGTCAAAGTCGGCACCCGCGTCGTCGTGATGCCCGGTGGTCCGCCGCCTGGAACCGCGACCGCTTCGGCCGCGCCTGCTCAAGGCTTGGCGCCTGCAACTGCCCAGGGCGCGCCGGCTCAAGCGCAGCTCGCTCCGGTTCCCGGCATGCAGCCGACCGTGGTGCCCCCGCTGCCCGCGCCGGTGACGGTACGCTAAGCCTAGACACGACCGCTATAAAAAAGGCCCGCACAGCGGGCCTTTTTTTCGTCATTGCGAGCGAAGCGAAGCAATCCAGCTTTCTTTGCGCGGATTGCTTCGCTCGCAATGACACTGTGAGCGCTCGCGCCCTCAGACGAGCTTCGTCGGTGACGTAGCCGAGGTGCGGCGACAGCACGAGGTGATCGAGTTTGCGGGGATGCTGGGCTGCTGATTTGCCCGACGTGTCAACGCTCAAAGCATCGATGCCGGCGGCTGACGGCTACTTTGCACGGGGTTGTTTTCGATATTTTTGGTTGAGGGTGAGACCGGCGTCCTCAAGCCAGCTTCCGCAGCGCCTCGCCCTTGAACCAGGCGTCGATGCCTTCGACCATCTGGCGATAGTGGTTGCGAAAGCTGTCCTCGGTGACGTAGCCGAGATGCGGCGTCAGCACGAGGTTGTCGAGCTTGCGGAAGGGATGCTCGACCGGCAGCGGCTCGACCGAGAACACGTCGATGCCGGCGCCCGCGATCTTTTTCTGTTGCAGCGCTTCCAGCAGCGCGCCTTCGTCAACGATCGGCCCTCGCGCCGTGTTGACGAGGTAGGCGGTCGGTTTCATGCGGGCGAGGTCTTCGCGTCCGACCAGCCCGCGTGAGCGCGGACCCAGCACCACATGCACGGTGATGATGTCTGATGTGGCGAACAATTCCTCCTTGGAGGCGTAGCCGACGCCGGCTTCCGCGCATTTCTCGGGCGTGAGATTCGGGCTCCAGGCGATCACGTTCATGCCGAAGGCCTGCGCCAGTTTTGAGACCTTGGTGCCGAGCTTGCCGAGGCCGATCACGCCGAGCGTGCGGCCCTCGATCTCCATGCCGACGAATTTCTGCAGCGGCTCGCCGGCATGCATCCGCGCATTCTCGCGGCCGATATTGCGGGTCAATTCCAGGATCAGGCCCATGGTCAGCGGCGCGGTGGGATCGCGGCCCCATTGGGTGCCGCACAGCACCACGCCGTGGTCCTTGGCGGCTTCCATGTCGATCGCGGCGTTGCGCATGCCCGATGTGATCAGCAGTTTCAGCTTCGGCAGCGCCGCAAACATCGTGCGCGGAAACGGCGTGCGCTCGCGCATCGCGCAGATGATCTCGAAATCCTTCAGCGCACTGGCGGCGGTTTCCGCGTTCGCAAACGGCTGGTTGAAGACGGTGACATCAACCCGGTCGGCGATTTGGGACCAGTCGGCGACCTTCAGGGCCACATCGAGATAGTCGTCGAGGATTGCACAGCGCAGCCGCGTCATTGGAAAGTCCGATCATGGCGAGGGTGACGGCGGATTGGTCCGTCAGGGGAGATAGCCATGGTCGCGCGCAATCGAGGGCTGCGCAAGCGGCCCAAAAGCGGGGCCAGGTCAAAATTCCGGGAAGCTCAGTTCGAGCGGGAGAGGTGCTTGGCGCGCCAGGCGGGGCCGGGGCCGCGCATATAGTGCAGTTCCGGACGATAGGGATTGAAGGCCTTGGCGACGAACTGACGCCAGAAGTTGCGAAGTTCGGCGAGCGGCTTTGCAAGGCCGTGGCCGTGCGCCGGGGTGGAAAGGGATGCCGAACTGGTCGTCGCCATGACGCGGTCTCTGGTTTCCATTCGCGGGCTTTGCCGCGGAGACGCCGTTTTTCGGTGTCTTGAACGACTTTTGGCCTGATTTATTAAAAGAAGGTTTCAATTGTCGTGATCTGGCGCACACATGCCCGCACATGGTGACCATCCCGTATTCATCCGTGGTGAACGAACAGAAAACGCGTTCCCGCGGTTGCCCTTTGGGGGCCGCGCCGCTACATCAGCGGCAGCAAAATTTCCATAAATCCTCTGGTTTCAAGGGATCGCGATGGCTCGCCAGTTCGTCTATTTCATGCAGGGTCTGACCAAGAGCTACCCGACCCGCAAGGTGCTCGATAACGTCCATCTATCGTTCTACCCGGACGCCAAGATCGGCGTGCTCGGCGTCAACGGTTCCGGTAAATCGACCCTGCTGCGGATCATGGCCGGCCTCGACAAGGAATATAACGGCGAGGCCTGGGTCGCCGAGGGCGCCCGGGTCGGCTACCTTGAGCAGGAGCCGCATCTCGACGAGACCAAGACGGTCCGCGAGAACGTCATGCTGGGCGTGGCCAAGCAGAAGGCGATCCTCGATCGCTACAACGAACTGGCGATGAATTACTCGGAAGAGACCGCCGACGAGATGACCAAGCTGCAGGACGAGATCGAGGCCGCCGGCCTGTGGGATCTCGACAGCAAGGTCGATCAGGCGATGGACGCGCTGCGCTGTCCGCCCGACGATGCCGACGTCACCAAGCTGTCGGGCGGTGAGCGCCGCCGCGTGGCATTGTGCAAGCTGCTGCTCGACCAGCCGGACCTGCTGCTGCTCGACGAGCCGACCAACCATCTCGACGCCGAGTCGGTGTCGTGGCTGGAAGGCCATTTGCGCAACTATCCCGGCGCGATCCTGATCGTGACCCATGACCGCTACTTCCTCGACAACGTCACGAGCTGGATCCTCGAACTCGATCGCGGCAAGGGCATTCCCTACGAGGGCAATTATTCGTCCTGGCTGGTGCAGAAGCAGAAGCGCCTCTTGCAGGAAGGCCGCGAGGACGCCGCGCACCAGAAGACGCTTGAGCGCGAGCAGGAGTGGATTGCGTCGTCGCCCAAGGCGCGCCAGGCCAAGTCCAAGGCGCGCTACCAGCGCTACGAGGACCTGCTGAAGCAGGCCAGCGAGAAGCAGACCCAGACCGCGCAGATCACGATCCCCGTGGCCGAGCGGCTCGGCCAGAACGTCGTCGACTTCGAAGGCCTCAGCAAGGGCTTTGGCGACCGCATGCTGATCGACGACCTCACCTTCAAGCTGCCGCCGGGCGGCATCGTCGGCGTGATCGGCGCCAACGGCGCCGGCAAGACCACGCTGTTCCGGATGATCACCCAGCAGGAGACGCCGGACAAGGGCACGATCACCGTCGGTGAAAGCGTGCATCTCGGTTACGTCGACCAGTCGCGCGACGATCTCGACGGCAAGAAGAACGTGTGGGAGGAAATTTCGGGCGGCAACGAGTTGATCTTGCTCGGCAAGCGCGAAGTCAACTCGCGCGGCTATTGTTCGTCGTTCAACTTCAAGGGCGCCGACCAGCAGAAGAAGGTCGGCGCGCTGTCGGGCGGTGAGCGCAACCGCGTGCATCTGGCCAAGATGCTCAAGTCCGGCGCCAACCTGCTGCTGCTCGACGAACCGACCAACGATCTCGACGTCGACACGTTGCGCGCGCTGGAAGAGGCGCTGGAGAACTTCGCCGGCTGCGCCGTCATTATCAGCCATGACCGCTGGTTCCTCGACCGCATCGCCACCCACATCCTGGCCTTCGAAGGGGAAAGCCATGTCGAATGGTTCGAAGGCAATTTCCAGGATTACGAGAAGGACAAGATGCGCCGGCTGGGTCAGGATTCCATCATCCCGCATCGCGTGAAGTACAAGAAGCTGACGCGCTGAGCTGTGGTTCGCGCTGAGATGACGGAGCCGTGTCGCAGGCGCTACTCCGCCTGCGCCAAATGGCCGCTCAATTCCGCCCGTCCGGAGGGTGCCATATCCGGCTATTAGATTGGCCGCGATTGCCCCACCCAAGTCCCGCACAGAGAGACCCCCGACCATGTCCATGACGCCGGAAACGCCGTTGCCGCCCCCAGCTGAGAGGAAGGCATTGCGTCCGATCCCGTTCCTGATCTTCAGCTCCCGCTGGCTGCAATTGCCGCTTTATATCGGCCTGATCGTCGCGCAGGGCGTCTATGTGGTGCTGTTTCTGAAGGAGTTGTGGCACCTGTTCGCCCACGCCTTCGATTTCAGCGAGCAGCAGATCATGCTGGCGGTCCTCGGCCTGATCGACGTGGTGATGATTTCGAACCTCCTGGTGATGGTCATCGTCGGCGGCTATGAGACGTTCGTCTCCCGTCTCAATCTGCAAGGGCATCCCGACCAGCCGGAATGGCTCAGCCACGTCAACGCCAGCGTGCTCAAGATCAAGCTCGCGATGGCCATCATCGGCATCTCGTCGATCCATCTTTTGCGCACCTTCATCGAGGCCGGGAATCTCGCTTCGGGCAAGGGCTCCTACACCGAAACCGGCGTGATGTGGCAGACCATCATCCATACGGTTTTCATTCTGTCCGCGATCGGCATTGCCTATGTCGACAAGCTGTCGAATGATTCCGCCGAAAACGCCAAGCACGCCGCCGCCACGCATTGACGGCGATCGCCTTCGGCAAGCGGTGGACGTCACTTCAGCCGGCGTTTGATATCGCCGAATCTGTCGAGGAAATTGCGTGCTCGAGGCAGAGCATCATGGAGGAACTGCTTTGGTTCTCGCAGCCAGAGCCCCTCGATTTGCCGCGAGCGCTGTTCCGAAACCAGAATGTCGGCTGGCAAGTCCACCAGGCTTGCGTCCCAGCCGGGAAAAAACCGGCGGCCGCGCTTGAAACCGAAGGCGAGCAGGCGCTGTTCCGTCGTGAGGCCGTGATAGTCGAAGGCGTTGATGCCATCCGTCACATAGATGTGGTTGCCGGTGAACCCGGCCGTGGGTTTGATCCAGCGGGCGTGGAAGCCAAGGTCCGGGTATCGTTCCAGAAAAGCGAAGGCCAGCACCTGACAGGCGCCATTGGCGAAGAAGTGCCGATCGGGCCTGTGCCAGTGCTTGGCCGGGTCATTCTTCACATTGATCTTTGGGAAGAACATCGCGCGGATGGTCCCGGCTGGTTACAATCACCGGGCCGAACGACTCAGCCTGGTGGATTACCGAGCGTCATGGAACAGGTGCGCGCGTGCAATATGCAACTATGATTGGGCGAGCGGGAATTCTGTTATGGGTCGCCCTGTTCGGCTCACAACCCGCCCTTGCCGCCGATGCCGGCTTCACGCAGTTCATTGCCTCGCTGTGGCCGGAGGCGCAGGCCGCCGGCGTATCGCGAGCGACGTTTGACGCCGAGACCCGCGGCCTCGAGCCGGATTACAAATTGCCCGACCTGATCCTGCCGGGACGGCCCGCCACCGGCGCGCCGTCGCAGGCCGAGTTCGTGCAGGTGCCGGCCGACTATGTGAAGGAGGCCTCGATCGCGCGGCTGGCGGCGGAGGGGCAGAAGCTGATGCAAAAGCATCGCGCCGCTCTCAGTCAGATCGAGAGCCGCTTCGGCGTGCCCGCCACGGTCATGCTCGCGATCTGGGGCCGCGAAACCGATTATGGCCGTCATCGATTGCCTTACGACACCGTGCGCGTGGTGGCGACGCAGGCCTATGTCGGCCGGCGCAAGGATCAGTACCGCGGCGAATTCATTCTGGCGCTGAAGATCCTCGGCGAGGGCGCGGTGACGCGCAAGGACATGCGCTCGTCCTGGGCCGGCGCCACCGGCCTGACGCAATTCCTGCCGGGCGAATATTACAAGCATGGTGTCGATTTCGATGGCGATGGCCGCATCGATATCTGGAATTCGGTGCCCGACGCGCTCGCCTCCGCCGCCCAGCAGCTTGTCAACAAGGGCTGGCAGCCGGGTTTGCGCTGGGCCTATGAAGTGCGCGCGCCTGATAATGTTGACTGCACCATGGGCGTGCCCGAGGTGACGAAGCCGATCGGCGAATGGCTGCGCGCGGGCTTTGTGCCGGTGCGCGGCGCGAAGTTGAGTGCGGCCGAGCAGGCCCAGCCGGCCTCGCTGCTGCAGGTGGAAGGCATCTATGGTCCGGCGTTCCTGACCACCAAGAACTACTTCGTGATCAAGGAATATAACTTCTCTGACTTGTACGTGCTGTTCGTCGGCCATCTCGCCGACCGCATGTCGAACCCGCTGCCGTTCGCGACGCCATGGTCGGCATCGACGCAATTGCGCAGCAAGGACGTCGAAGCCATGCAGCGTCATCTGACGCGGATCGGCCTCTACAAGGACAAGCTCGACGGCAAGGCCGGCATGCAGACCCGCGCGGCGCTGGGGGCGTATCAGAAGCAAGCAGGGCTGAAGGTTGATTGCTGGCCAAGCGAAGCGGTGCTGCGCTCGATCAGCTCGTCGCGTTGACTTGGTTGATCGTAGCCCGGATGAGCGAAGCGACATCCGGGTCGGTGCGCGCCTTGTTCCCGGATATCGCTGCGCTCATCCGGGCTACGGAAGCTATGCTGCAAGCAAAAGACATCAGCGCGAACGAAAAAGCCCGGCCGAGGATCCCGGCCGGGCTTGAACCCGCAAGGCGCGTTAGACGCGCCGGTGGTCAGATCAGTGGCAGACCTCGACGCGGCGGTAGGCCCAGCCGTAGCCGTCCCAGAAGCGCTCGCGAACGAGGCGGCAGGCCGGGGGCGCGTCTTCCACATAGACCGGTCCGCCGTAAGCCGGGCGGCTGGAGGCGATGGCGCCACCGATGATCGCGCCGCCGATCAGGCCGCCGACCACGCCAGCTGCCACGCCGCGCTGAGCGTTCGCGGGTGCGGGTGCCGCAGCGAGCGAACCGGCAATCGTTGCGGCCGCGACGAAGGCAGCAAATGTCTTCTTCATGTTGGGGACTCTCCTGGAGGTGGCGCCTGATCAGCCGACGCCGGGTTTAGGGTTAGGCACACACGCCGTACTCGAATTGGCCGCTTCGAAAAGAGCGCACAACGGTCAACCGAAAGTAAACGTGCGGGCTTGATGGCCGAAAAAAGCGGTTTTTTCTGGCCTTGGAACGGCAAAGCCCCGGAGAACCATGCGGCTTTCCGGGGCTTTGCGTACGATTTAATGAAGGTGAACGGGTGTTCAGCGCGTTTTCGGGCTTCGGTTCTTGATCCGATCAGAACCGCTCTAGTCGCAGACCCGAACGCTGCGGACCCGCCAGCCATAGCCGTCCCAGAAGCGCTGCTTCTGCCAGATGCAGTCAGGACCGTAGCCGGGTTCGGCAACATAGGCCGGGCCGCCGTAATAGCCCGGGGCCGGCGCATAATAGCCCGGACCACCGTAATAGCCGTTCTGCGAGGCGATCGCGCCGCCGACAATGGCGCCGCCGATCAATCCGGCTGCGACGCCGGCCGCTACGCCACGCTGCGCATGGGCAGGAGCCGGAACAGCTACCGCGGAAACAGCCAAAGCGGTGACGGCAGTCAGCGCCATCAATGTCTTCTTCATGGGCCTCACCTTTCTGATGGAGCAAAGGACGGCGGGAAAGCGGTCCGTCGCGGCGGAAAGTTCCATATTTTGCTGAAATGATCAATGAACGGGACCGCCTCATTTGGCGACGAAGGGGCATGCGGTTGGGCTTCATTGCGGTGCAAAAGGCCCGTTTCCCAGCCGTTTTTGAAGAGGATTCCGGGATGAGCGGGATGCCAATATATCTGGTCGCACTCGGCGGCATGGCGGTGATGTTCTATTGGGTGGTGGCCCGGACGTACAATATCAGCGCATGGCCCAGCGGCTCGTCGCGCGACAGCGACCGCTATCGCGACCGCAATGATGACAGCTATGGTTCCAGTAGCGGCGGCGGCAGCAGTGGCTCGAGCATCGCCAACCTGTTCAGCAGCGATAATTCAAGTTCGAACTGCTCGTCCGACAATTCCACTCCGGCCGATAATTCCAGCTCCAGCTGTTCGTCCGACAGTTTCAGCTCGTCCGACGACTCCAGCTCGTCGAGTGATTCCTCCAGCGATGATAGCGGGGGAGGCGACAGCGACAGCGGTAGTGACAGCGACAGCGGCGGTAGTAGCGATGATTGATAGTGGTGGAGGTGGTGGTGATTAAGGTCACAGTGCCTGCGCGGGAAACCTGCGATTGTGCCTGTAAGACAAGGCTTTTTAGACTCATTCCAAACTGAGTTAGGCTCAGTTTGGAATTGCTTGAAAGTGTTGTTTTTCCTTTTGCATCGCGACCGCCGCTTCAATATCGAAGTGGGTAAGCATCACCGATGGGCCTGCCGTATTCATGATCGTCTGTTCCTGTAACGTCATCAGCGACCATGATGTCCGCAACGCCGTCAGTGCAGCTTCGGGTGTGGCGCGCAATCCCAAGCAGGTCTATGGATGCCTCGGCTGCAGCGCCGAATGCGGTCGCTGCGCGCGCACCATCAAGGCCATCATCGACGAAGCGCTGGGTCCCTGCGCCAAGGCCTGCTGCTCGGGCTGCCCGCATAGTCACGCTGTGACCGAAGAGCAGGCCCACGAGTTCGCGCTCGCCGCCTCCTGATACCTCTCAAATCCACGGGATAGGTCGGTTCCCATCGCTTTTTTGCGGGAACGGTTGCTCTTGCCTCCAAACTGATTTAGAAACGTTCTAAATACTGTTTCGGGCCGATTTGGCCTCAAAACCACGGAGTGCACCAATGCAGGGCGACCCAAAAGTCATCGATTATCTCAACAAGGGCCTGCGCAGCGAGCTTACCGCGATCAGCCAATACTGGCTGCATTACCGGCTCCTGAACAATTGGGGCCTGCTGAATATGGCCAAGGTCTGGCGCAAGGAATCCATCGAGGAGATGGAACATGCCGACAAGTTCACCGATCGGATCCTGTTCCTCGACGGCTTTCCCAATTTGCAGGTGCTCGATCCCTTGCGCATTGGCCAGAACGTCCTGGAAATCATCGAATGCGATCTGGCCTCCGAGATATCCGCGCGCGCGCTCTACCAGGAAGCCGCTACCCACTGCCACGGCGTCAAGGATTACGTCTCACGCGACCTGTTCGAGCAGCTGATGAAGGACGAGGAGCATCACATCGATTTCCTCGAGACCCAGCTCGACCTGATCAAGCGCATCGGGCTTGAACTCTACACCCAGAAGCATGTCGGCGGGCTCGAGGGCGAGCACTGAGGCGGCCAGCTTCGGCGGTCACAGGTAACCATCTCGTCATGGCCGGGCTAAAGCGCGAAGCGCGTCTTCGCCTTGGATGACCCGGCCATCCACGACTTAGGCGCCAGACCGTGAAGACGTGGATGCCCGGGGCATAGGCGAGCGAAAGCGACGCCGTCCTTTAGACGGCTATGCCCGGGCATGACGGCGAGAGTCGCAGCTTAACTCTTCACCTTACAGCTGAGTCTTGTAGCGCTCGTAAATCACTTCCTGGCTTTCCCGTTCGCCAAGGCCGGTCTGGTCGTGAATCACTTCGCCGATGCTGGGCATCACGGCGCGTTCAACCCGCGTATCGCCCGCCCACAGCTTTGAGCGCATCAGCGCCTTGCCGCAATGGAAATAGGCCTCGTGCACGTCGATGTGCAGCACCGCGCGCGGCGGCTTGCCGAACTCCACCATCGACGCCATCACCTCCGGATCCACCGATACCTTGCCCTTGCCGCCGACGCGTAGCGTCTCGTCGATCCCCGGCACGAAGAAGATCAGCTGCACGAAGCCGCTTCCCTCGACAATGTTGCGAAAACTGTCGATCCGGTTGTTGCCGGAGCGGTCCGGCATCAGCAGCGCCTTCGGTCCGGCGACATGGATGAAGCCGGGATTGCCGCCGCGCGGCGAGGCGTCGACGCTGCCGTCCGAGCCCGACGTGGCCAGCACGCAGAACGGCGACATGCCGATGAATTTCTTCGCATGGACGTCGATCTCGGGGCGCGCCTTCGCGATCACGCGCGGCGAGGGGGCAGGATAGATCGCGGCGAGGTCGCTGGCGGCAAAGTCGGTCAAGGCACATCTCCTGAATGAATGCGGCGCGATGACGTGAAGATACCATCGCGGTATTCCGGCGACCACCTATTATCACTACATCCTGCAATCCCGGATGCTGCCGGAATCCTACACCGCGTCCGCAGGCACGAAACAGCTGATGATGATGCTGCCGCGGTGATGCACGTACCACACCACGGCCTCTCCGATCGGATTGCCGTGATCGCGAATGACGGCGCGGTCGGGCACCACCATCCATTGGCCTTCGATCGGCACCCAATAGGCGCCGTCGCGCACGTCGTAGGAGGTGCGATGGCCGTCGGAAATATCGCAGCAGGGCACGCCGTTCGGCGCGATCACACTCTTGAACCAGTTGCGGATATCGGGTGGGACATTCTCGAACTGGCCCTTGTCGACGGCGAGCGCTGCGCTTGCGAGCGCACAGAGACACACGAGTAGAGCGAGCTGCGCGAGTCTTCGCATCCAATCCTCCACCGTGTTGTCTTTCGAATCGTATCGGTGACAATTCAAGCGGAGCAGGCGAACTGATGCACGCTCAAATAATGAGCGGTGCGGCGGGCCCAAAATTGATGCGGTGCGAAATCGGGAATTCATGCTGGCCGCTCAGCCGTCGCATCGAACTGATTACTGCCTTGAAATGGGCGCAGCACGAACGTGCTATCTTCTTGCGGTGGACGTGTGGTGAGCTGGCGGGGGCAGCAAGCTGCCTAACATGCGGTCTGACCGCCCGTGGTTGGTGGAGGGAGCCGCGCTGCGGTCATCGTCACGATTGGAAACGCGTTGGGCACGAATCCGAAGATTGCGATAGGCTTGCTTTCACCCGTGGGATTGCTGTTTGCGCTCCCCGTCTTGCTCTGGGCTTTCAGCTTTACCGAACTCCTCGGGCTGGAGAAATGCAGCGTCGGTTCGATTGGCGTTGCTGAATACGAGCGCATCCTGTCTCGGGCGGGCGCGCAACGCTGGACAGTCTGGCCCGGTCTGTCGAATGGGGTGTTTTGGCCGTCGGACAGTGGCTTTCGGGGCCCGACAGCAACCTTCAACAGCAATCTCAATGATCAGCTTCTCTCACACATTAGAGAGCTTGCTGGATCCGATCCGTCCATCAGTCGCCAACTGGCCTCGGCCCATGCCGTCATGCGTAGCATGGGTGCAGAATACGTCCAAACGCAGGAGGTGCCGGACATGCGCGGGGACCGCACCAGTTCGCGCGTCCATTTCCAATACTACTTGCCTCAAGTGCGTTTCGCGCCTGTGTGTGTTCTTTGCCTGATATGGTCGTACACAACCATTGACGTGATCTTTTCTCATGATCTTGCCACCGATCGATACGCGTTTCAGGAAGTCAACGTTCTGCACGCCGGGCTGAAAGGAGCCCCCGACAAAAATCGCGCGCGCAACGTCCCATGGGGTAGTTGTCCCGAGTTTCGAATATCCAGGCGGGTCGACGATAGATGATGCAGCAATCGGAAGGAGCTATGGGGTTGCAGCAATCGCTATTGCGGCATCGCGCGTCGCTTGGCGTATGCCTTTGGCGTGACATTCTGCCAGGCCATTGTCAGCGCGCTTTTTAGCGTCGCCGCATTGGCCTTGGCCAGGCGAACATTGGTGTAGCCCTGTTTGCCCCATCCACCTGGCACCGGGCGGAAGATTTCGGGCTCCGCCTCTACCAGCATCGATTGCTGCTCGTACGTTAGCTTGACCGTGTCCCAGTTTTCGTCGGGATGGCCCAGCGTAGCGAAGATACGTTTACCGACGCGGAAATCAGCCTTGCCGTGATGCGCGCTCTCCACCGTATCGGAAAGCGCGAGTGCGGTCCGACGAAAACGGCTGGTTGACATTGCACGCTTTCTTCCGGGCCTACATCGTCCGCTGCGGCGCGGTCTGCAGCAATTCCTGCAATTGCTTCTTGTAGAATGCCGCGTTGCCGGTGGTGAGGTGTCCGCGCGTCTCGGTCGAGGGCGGGATCAGGAACAGGCGGCCATTCTTGACGCGTTTCATCGCTGCATCGGTGACGCCGGTTTCCGGCGGATTGCGCTCATCGTCGGCGGCGTTGATCGCAAGCAGCGTCGCTTCGATCTTGTCGAGCCCTGCGGACGGATTGTAATCGCGCGAAGCTTCCCACTGATAGATGAAGTCGTTGGCATCGGCTGTAATCGGCAGCGCCAGCCGGTCGTCCACCATCTTGTCCGCCTTCGCGCCGGTCGGCGCCAGCATCTGATAGGCCAGCGTGCCGCCGCCGGTGGCGATGCCATAGGCGGCGATGGCGTATTTCATCATGCGCGGCTGGGTGACGTAATTGCCGCGATTGTAGTCGGGATCGTTGCGGATGGTCTCCAGCATCATCCGCCGCAGCATCCAGTTGCGCGCCGCCATCTCGGTCGGCTGCGCGGCCATCGGCACCAGCGCGTCCATGTACTGCGGATACTTGCCGCCCCAGATCCAGGTATGCATGCCGCCCATCGAATTGCCGATCACCAGCCGCAGGTGCTTCACGCCGAGGCCTTCCTTGAGCAGGCGGTAATGCGCGTCGACCATGTCCTCGTAATTGTATTTCGGGAATGCCGTCTTCATGCCGTCGGAGGGCTTTGACGATTTGCCGTGGCCGAGCCCGTCCGGGATGATGATGTAGTATTTCGCCGCGTCCAGCGGCTGGCCGGGGCCGAACAATTCGCCGGCAAAGGTCGGCGTCAGCATGTTGGTGGCCGAGCCACCCGATCCATGCAGCACCAGCACCGGCTGGCCGGTCGGCTCGCCGATCGTGGTGTAGTGCAGCCGCAGCTCCATGGCTTCGCCGGAGTGGAATTTGAAATCCTTGGCGATCCAGTCGCCCTGTTGGGGCGCCGGATAATCTGCGGCAGACGCGGCGAAGGAGGTCAAGGCGAGTGCAGCCGTTAACGTGATTTGCGAAAAATTCATGCTGATCTCCCCTGATGCGGCGCTCTTTTTTAGGGCCACTTGTCAGGGAGCCTATCACAAGGGCGTTTCACCGCACCAGATTGCCGTACAGCGTGTAATTGGCTTTCGGGCCCTGCATCACCAGCGTCCAGTGCGTAAAGTCGACGCCGGAGGTGCAGGAATTGCCGCCACCCTGCAGGATCAGCGTCAGGACCTGCTGCCTTGCGATACCAGGCTGAAACACGCCGCTGCCTGAGGCGGGCGCTGACAGTTTCCATTCCTTGTAGAGCGTCGGTCCCTGGCCCCTGTCGGGCCGGTCGCGCGGGTCGACCTCGAACACCGAGATCGTTGGGGGACGCGTCAACGCTAACGTGCCGGTGTGGCCGGCGGCGTCGCGGAACGAAAGCACGAGTCTGTCCTCGCGCCATTGCGCCGAAAGTGTGTAGGTGCCGGCGGGCGAGGCGATGCCTTGGATGCCCTCGACGTCGCCTTCGCCCGTGAACAACGTCGCCTTGCCGCCGAAACGCAGGCTTTCAATCTCCTGCTGCTTGCCGGAATCCAGCACCACGGTGGCGACGTTGCGTTGGCCTTCATTGGTGCAGCAGGCGCAGGCGACGGCAGAGGAGACAAGGGCCGGGCTGGTTTGGCTCAGGATGAACAATGCGAGCAGGATGCTTGGGCCGCGGCCGAACCGTGCGATCATCGGATGCCTTTCACTGGCGCGTGACCGTTGGTCGCCGTTTCTGTCTTGCGCGTTCACCGGATTGTGTGCGTTCGCGGCTAGGCGGTGTCCTCGACATCGGTCTCCGGCCTGTCGTTGCCGGCCGCGGTCTCGGTCTGCCACTTGCCGTCAGCCGTTTCGTATTCGATCACCTCGGTGCGACCGGGCACCCGCTGCTCGGCCGCCGCACGCCGCGCGGCCGCGAGCGCCGCGGCGTGGGTCCGATACGGTTCGGAAAAAACGCCATTGGCGGTATAGGCCCAGCCGCCGTCATGCTCGACGATCTTGTAGGTCACGTGGCTCATCGGGAACTCGCTATGCCATTGCCGAGAGGGTGAACGCGCCGGTCAATCTATGACAGAATAGTCGAAACTGTCGGATTTTGCATCGGCCGTTCGTCCTTGGAATGGCCAGCCTGCATCCCGAGGAGAGAACCATGTGTCGCAACATCAAGACCCTGTTCAATTTCGAGCCGCCGGCGACGCACGCGGAAATCCATGCTTCGGCGTTGCAATTCGTGCGCAAGCTTTCCGGGTTCAACTCGCCGTCGCAGGCCAATGCGGAGGCCTTCAACCGCGCGGTCTCCGAGGTTTCCGACAGCGCCCGCCGCCTGCTGGCGTCGCTGCAGACCAACGCGCCGGCCCGCGACCGCGAAGTCGAGGCCGAGAAGGCACGGGAACGTTCGCGGGCGAGATTCGGGTAAGACGGGCTGCGTTCGCCGCCCGGCATTGAATTGGAGGCGTTCCTGATCGCGTTTTCCTGGGTTCGGTAGCCCACGTGACGTAGCTCACAGTGCGGCCGGTCGCCCGGGCATAGGTTGGCACCATCCGATCGCCATGGAGGGTGCCATGAAGCCGACGACTCCCCTGAAACTGAGCGCCACCGCTTTCACCGTGCTGTGGTCCGGCTGGATGCTGTGGGTGGGTGGAAACTACGAGCCCGCCGTGATCGCTATTCTGGCGATCTCGGGCTCCATTGCGGGTTATCTCTGGTATCGCAGCATGCACTGGTGCTTCCGGCTCATGCGCCTGCTGCCGAACACTCGTGCCAGTGCCAACGCCGCACGTTGAACGTCATGATCGCGCGTTTGCTCGGCTGGGCGCTGCTGATGTTGTTCACCGGACTGGCGACGGCCTGGTTGCGTGGCCAGGTCGATCCCGTGATCCTTTTGGGCGAATGGTAGGCGACGCTCGCGGGCCTGTTTGGCCGCGGCGCTGAGCGGCGCGCTTACTTCTTGTCCTTATGTTTGCGCTTGTGCTTCTTCTTTTCCTTGCGGCGATCGTCGTCGTCACCATCAGCGTCGCCATCATCGCCGTGCAGGGCCGTCTCGAGTGCCTCTCGCTCGGCGGCTTCACGTTCGGTGTCCTCAAGTGCCGCGGCTTCACGCTCCGCTGCCTCGCGCTCGCGCGTCTTCCGGTGATCTTCCCAGGCATCGAAAATCAGATGCAGCCACGGCATTACCTGCTCGATCGAGGGTAACTGGCCGGGCGGTCCGGGTTCGCCGCGCGGACCGGCTGCGCCTTGCGGACCGGGCTTGCCCTGCGGGCCGGCTTCGCCGCGCTTGCCTTGCGGTCCGGCTTTACCTTGCGCGCCGGCCTTGCCGTCCGCTCCAGGCTTGCCGCGCGGGCCTTCCAGGCCCGGCGGTCCGGGATGCCCCTGCGGTCCCGGACGTCCGGGCTCGCCGCGCGGGCCCTGTGGTCCCTGTCGTCCCTGCCGGGTACCTGCTTCGTCCGCCACGTGTGCGCTCCGAATATGATTCCGAAGCGCTTCTTATCAGACGTTTGATGACGGCTTCAATTGAGTTGTCGATTTTGATCAACATCAACGGAATCGTCATGGAGGCGTCGCCGTTGGCGGGCCCCCGATGACGGTTCTGCTACGAACGCAGTACGATCGGCACGAAGCGTGGTTTCCTCAATGGCGTGGTTTGTTGGTTCGATCGCAATTTGGCTTCCAGGCGCAGCAAAAAGATTTCCGCAAGCATTGTCGTTCTCCATTGTTAGCGTGTGTGGAGATTGGTCGTCAGCTTGCCGATGTCCGTTCGATTTTTCGGCCCGAACCGGGAAGTCTCGCTTTGCTTATGTGATCCATCTCACGGGCAGATTGAGCAGGCCGCGAAACGCCCAGCCGCCGATCCGCACCGGCTCGCTCTCGTCGAGTTGCAGACCCTTGAGCCGTGTGAAAATGCCGGGCAACGCGACATCGGCGACCATCGCGCGCGAGGCGAAGGCGCCGGCGCAATAATGCGGGCCGGCGCCGAACGCGATGCTCTTCGACGTGTTGCGGGTGATGTCGAAGCGATCAGGATCGCCGAAAACGGCCTCGTCACGGTTGGCGGAGCCGAACATGAAGAACACGCGGTCCTCCGGCTCGAAATCGACGCCGCCATAGGACCACGGTTTTGCAACGCGGCGCGGCGACATGCCGATCGGGGCGATCCAGCGCGCATATTCCTCGAACACGTCGAGCCATTTCGCCTTGCCCTCGCGAACCAGCGCGAGCTGCTCGGGATGCGTCAGCAGCGCCCAGGTCGCGCCGGCGATGGCGTCGCGCGGTTCGTTCTGGCCGCCCGAGATCGCCAGCTTGATGTTGGCGCGGATGCTTTCCATGTTCTGCCCGGAGGCCAGGAGCACGCTGAGGATCGAGGTGTTGGGATGTTTGGCCACCACCGGGATCATGTCGTCGATCGCGGCATCGATGCCTGACGTCGCGGCGTGGCAGCGCGCCTCGACCTCCCTGTTGCCGGTGTAATTGGCGATGCCGTCGATCATCGCCTGCGACCAGGCGTCCATGTCCTGGTAGCGCATGTTGGTCAGCCCGGTGATGTCCTTCAGGCATTCGGCCGACAGCGGCAGCGCCAGCGCCTTGCACAGATCGGCTTTGCCCTGCGGCACGAGCTCGTCGAGGATGCGGTCGGCATGGGCCTGGAACTGGCGCACCCAGGTGTCGCGCACGGTGCGCGGCGACACCGCCGGAAACATCGCCGCGCGTTCCGACATATGCGCATCGCCATCCTTGCGCATCATGTTGTGGCCCATCAGCACGTTCATCAGCCCCGCCGGCTGATGCGAGGAGAACACGTCGATGCGTTTTTCCTGGGTGAAGATGTCGTCGCGCCGGGTGAACACGGTCGAGCCCAGCTGCGGCACGAACGCGATCGGTGCTTCCTTCCGCATCCGCGCCAGGGCCGGATAGGGATCGGCCCAGAACGTTGGTACGTCGATGTCGAAATGCGGGGCGTTGGACATGATCGGTTACCGCGGGTGGGAGAGCTAACTAGTTGCCTAGGCAAGTATGTCATTGCCGGGCCTGACCCCGCAATCCGTTTTTCCTGGGTTCCCGCACCAAATCGCGGGTCCCGTCGGCTCAGACCGTCCGGTAGCCGCCATCCACCATCACGATCGACCCCGACACATAGGCGGACAGATCGGACGCCAGGAAGACCGCGGGGCCGACGATATCTTCGGCGGTGCCGGCGCGGCCGAGCGGGGTGTGGTCGACGAACACTTTTACCAGCGCCGGATTGCTGGCGCGGACCTTTTCGTTCAGCGGCGTCTCGATGAAGCCCGGGCCGATCGCGTTGACGCGGACGCCGTCCTTGCCGAGTTCGGCGGCGAGCGCCTTGGTGAAGCCGAGCACGCCGTGTTTGGAGGCGGTGTAGGCCGGCGAACTTGGCGTCTTCAGATGCACGAACGACTGGATCGAGCCGATATTGACGATGCGCCCCTTGGCTGATCGCAGCGGTTCGAGGAAGGCATGCGTCACGTTGAAGACGCCGGTGAGGTTGATCGCGATGATGTCTTCCCAATCGTTGATCACGGCTTCCGCCGCGCCCAGCATGCCGTTGCGGCGGGCGATGCCGGCATTGTTGACCAGGATCGAGACCTGGCCAACTTTTTCGGCGACGCGCCTGGCGATCGCGACGCAGTCGTCGCGCCTGGTGACGTCGAGCAGGAAACTTTCGGCCTTGCCGCCGGCGTCGCGGATTTCCTTTGCCACGCTGGCCGCCGCCGCCTCGTTCATGTCGAGCAGCACCACGCGCGCGCCCTCGCTGGCGTAGCCTTTTGCGATCGCGCGCCCGATGCCGGAGCCTGCGCCGGTGATGACAGCGATGTGATTTTGGAGCAGGGGCATGGATGTTTCCTCAACGGTTCTGTTTTTGTGTGAGGATCATATTAGGATGCGGATCGCGGGCCGTCAGCCCCCGGACGGTGCTGGAAGCGCGGGGCAGGTGTGTGCGGAGCATGGAGCCGGCAGCGCGACGCGGCAGGCGTTTTTCAAAGCGGCAAGGCCGGCGGGGCATCACCCACCGGCCTTGATCCATGAAATGATGATGGTCGATGGGCGCAAGCTTAGATCTTGCAGGCGCCCTTCTTGAGCATGCCGTCCTTGATCGCGATCGCTGCGGCGAAGGTCGGGACCGGCTTGCTGACGGTCTTGTAGTTCGAGGGGATCGGCTTGGTCGGAATGCTCTCGTCCCAGATCTGGCAGGCGCCGGTGCCTTCCCAGCGGATCAGATGAAACGCGGCTTCGGCAGGCGCGGTCGCGGCAAAGGCGGACAGTGCGATAGCGGCGGCGGCACTGAGAGCGGTAACTCGAAGCATGGGCAAAGGTCTCCTGTTGGGAAATGTCTGGCCGGCCCCCGCAATGCGTGCTGGCGGGGCCGGCGCCCGATGGGGATCCGGGCATTCATTGAGTGTGGCGAAAGCGTGATTGGTTCAATTTTTCCGCCACGAAGAAGGCCGGCGGGGCCGGCCTTGATCGAAGCGTCAACGCGCTCAGAACGAGCAGGTGCCGTTGTGCAGCAGGCCGTCTTTCAGCACCAGCGCGTCGCCGAAGGTCGGCACTTCGCTGCCGACGACGACCGTGTAGTTGCCCGGATATGGCACGGTCGGCACGCTCTGGTCCCAGATCTGGCAGAAGCCGGAATCCTGCCAGCGGATCAGATGAAAGGAGGCTTCGGCGGGGCTCATGGCGGCAAGCGAAGTGACGGCAACGGCGGCAGTGGCGGCGAGGAGGCAAAGACGGCGCATCGAGGGTCTCCTGAGCATCAAAGGGTTTGCAGCTCTCCCAGCCAATGAAATCCGATCGGGGAGGTGCCCGAGACGTCATGTCCCGGTCATGAATTATGTCCCGCAAGTGCCCGATTGGTTCAAAGCGCGCGCCCAGAAATGGCCGGGCCTGAAGCGCGATGGAACCCTGCAAATCGCGCGGCGTGAATAGGCTTTGTCGATCCCGTCAATCGGTTACAATCAGCCAAGCGCGACTCTGATTCACCGTCGCGGCGCTCGCTCTCCACCGCCTAAGGAAACACTCCATGAAGAAGTCATCCGCCATTCGTGTCGCGCTCGTTGCGCTGACGGCTTTCGCCGGCGCCGCGCTGTCCTCCGTCGCCCGTGCCGATGAGGGCACCATCGCGATGACGATCTACAAGGCCGGATGGGTCATCGGCGGCTCCGGCGGCAGCGGCACGCTGAACTTCCGCGGCCGGCGCTACACGCTCTCCACCGGCGGGCTGGATTACGGCCTGGTGTTCGGCGGCTCGAAGACGGTGCTGCGCGGCCGCGTCAGCAACATTTACCGGCCGTCCGACGTCGCCGGCGTCTATGGCGCGGCGGGCGCGGGCCTTGCGATCGGCCGCGGCGCGCGCGCGATCGTGCTGACCAACCAGAAGGGCGCGGTGCTCGAACTCGCCGGCCAGCAGACCGGCCTGATGGCGAATGCGGATTTGAGCGGGCTCGCGATTACGCTGAGGTAGGAACTGCGTAGGGTGGGATAGGCGAAGCCGTAACCCACCTTCTTTGCTCATCACGCGGTGGGTTACGCCTTCGGCTAACCCACCCTACGATTTCTTGCTCACCATCGCGTGAACAGCCTCGCAATGGCGCACGAGATTGGGATGATCCGACACCAACGCCTTCAGCGGCGTCGGAATGGGTAGGAAGTGAATGTTGGCGATGAAGCCGTAGATGCCGGCATCGACGCTGGTCGGCGTCACCCCATGCACATATCCATCGGCCGGAATCAGATCGGCCAGCACCTGCAGATCCGCCAGCCCGCGTGCGTAGGCCTGGTCGGGCGTGTAGCGGCCGATGCCCTGGAAATAATAGCGCTGCGCGTTGTAGTCCCGCGCCTTGTTCAGCCCAGCCGCGTCGATCTGCGAATGCTGCGCCATGAAGCCGTCGCGGAACGCGGGGAAGTACCGATCGTCTTTCCAGCGCGAATACGACATCACCCAATAGAGATCGTCGAGCATGCGTGTGACCAGATGATCGGTCATGCGCTGCGCAGGCGTCAGTGCGGCGTCTATGGTGAGGCGATGTTTTCGCACCAGATGCGCAATGATGGTCTCGCTGTCGCCGATCGTTTCGCCGTCATCGACGATGTAAGGCAGCTGCCCGCGCGGCGCCGCCGACGCGTCGAACAGATGCTCATGGACGAACGGCACGTCCGTGAGCTTGAGGAAGGCGAACACCTTCAGCCCATAGCCGTTATTGTCGGCGACGCCGAACAGTTCTGGATAGGAATAAAGCGTCAGCATCGGCTCACCGCGCCTTCAGCGACGCCACGCCCTCGATCTCGATCAGCATCTGCGGGTTAGGCAGCGCCACCACCACGCAGGTGGTGCGTGCCGGATAGGGCGCCGGCCCGAACGCGTCCGCATAGAGCTTGTTCATGGTGGCGACGTCGGACGCGCGCGTCAGCAGTACGTTGACCTTGACCAGGTCGCGGAACGTCGCGCCGGCCTCATCGAGGATGCGCTTGATGTTGATCACGACGTTGCCGAACTGCGCCTCGAAGCCGTCGGGCAGCGCGCCTTTTTCGTCGAAGCCGGGAATGCCTGAGATGAACAGCAGATCGCCGACGCGGGCGGCAAACGACAGCGGCGGCGACTTGATGCCGGCGGGAGGGAGGAAGTGCTGGATGGGCATGGGGCGCCTCGATTGATCTGAACTGTAGCCCGCATGAGCATAGCGACATGCGGGATTTCTGCCAGTCCCGGATGTCGCTCCGCTCGTCCGGGCTACGCTTGCTAGGCTACGTCGACCCGGCGAAGGCCGGGACCCAAAGCCACCGGCGATAATTGTTCTTGCACGCTCATCGTTATCCTTCGTTTCAACAACAGGGGCCGCGGCGTATGGGTCCCGGCCTTCGCCGGGACGACAACGAGCATCCTCGCGGCGCGATGCGCCCGAGCTATGCGTCACTTCCCGCCCTCAAAAAATAGAGGGCGCAGGGAATGCCGGATGCGCGCTGCACCCGCGGTCCCGTGTGCGGTTAGTGCTAAGTAGGCTGCACACGAGCATACAGGGCAGCGGAGAACATCCGACATTCCCTGCGCAGTGGCTTTACGGCTTATATCGTGCTCTCCCCGGCGACGAGTTCTTTGTTGTCACCGTCGCTGACGGATTAAGGCTGATCGAACCCGGTTGGGCCAACTTCACCTCCGCCAGCTTGACATCAGCAACGGATGCCAGGACCACACGGTTTTGCCGTACGCATTGGCGCCGTTCGTCTGCGTGCCGATGACCGCTCACGGCAAAACCGCCCTGCGATCTCGTTTCACGCCTGACGCCAACGCGTCCACCGCTCCCCGCCCAACGTCCGTGACGACGGCCGACGCCCTTCTGAGTAGGACGGGATGGCCGAACGTATGCACCTGATTTGCCCTTCCGGAAAAGAGAAATATTTTCTATTTTGGGTCTTGACACGATTTCCGAAAAGCAGAACTGATTTGCCCGTCGGGTTACTTTGTCGCACGCCAAGCGAAAGATTTTGCTTGCGCGCGAGGCGACGCACTTGGCTCAAGGGTGATGATACGCTCTTTCAAAG
The DNA here is from genome assembly GCF_018130205.1 of Bradyrhizobium sp. AUGA SZCCT0222. Lineage (NCBI taxonomy): Bacteria > Pseudomonadati > Pseudomonadota > Alphaproteobacteria > Hyphomicrobiales > Nitrobacteraceae > Bradyrhizobium > Bradyrhizobium sp. AUGA SZCCT0222. The sequence continues at coordinate 184,626 of NZ_JAFCLX010000003.1, read as the reverse complement.
TGCCGGACTGAGCCTTTAAGATGCTGCTCGAACCGATCGCGGCATTTTCGGGCGGCATAGCCGCTGCAGTTTTTATTTCAAGGACGAACTCTTGCGTTCCGCAGCCAAATCCACCGTTCGCGCGACCTTCGCCGTTTTCGCCCTTGTTGCGGCGGTGTCGGCGACCCCGGCGCGCGCGGAAAAACGCCTCGCGCTGGTGGTGGGCAACAATGCCTATGAGAGCGTGCCGAGGCTCGAGAAGGCGGTGAACGATGCGAAGGCGGTTTCGTCCTCGCTGCAATCGCTCGGCTTCCAGGTTCAGCTTGCGACCGATCTGAATCGCCGCGACTTCATCCGGCAGCTTTCCGCCTTCATGGACAAGGTGTCTCCGGGCGATCTCGCTTTGATCTATTACGCCGGACATGGCATCGAGGTTCGTGGCGTCAATTACATCCTGCCGATCGACATTCCGCCGGTGAAGCAGGGCCAGGAAAGCCTGCTCACCGGCGAGGCGGTGCAGACCGAAAAGCTCATCACCGATTTGCAGGAACGCGGCGCGCGCGCTTCGGTGTTCGTGCTGGACGCCTGCCGCGACAATCCGTTCAAGACAGGCACGACCCGAAGCCTGGGCGGCGCGCGTGGGCTGGCGCAGGGTACGCCGCCCGAAGGGGTGTTCGTGCTCTATTCGGCCGGTGTCGGGCAGGCGGCGCTCGACCGCATGTCGGACCGCGACGCCGATCCGAACTCGGTTTTCACGCGGGTCTTCCTCAAGGAGGTTCAGAAGAAAGAGAACACGCTGGTCGCGATCGCGAAATCCACACAGGTCGCGGTGCGTGACCTTTCGCTGACGGTCAGCCACACCCAGGTGCCGGCCTATTACGACCAGATCATCGGGCAATTGTATCTCGCCAGCGACGGCGCCGCGCCCGCGAAGAGCGCGCAGGAAGCGCCTGTCGCGAGCAACAAGCCGGCCAGGCCACCGGTGGTGGCCAACCTGCCGCCGCAGCCGTCACAGCCCAAACCGTCACAGCCTACGGCTCGCGCGGTGTTCAACAATCGCGCCTTCAACGACTATCTCAAGCGGCAGCCGCAAATGGTGCGCGCCGATCTCGCCAACCCGAACGCGGTCGCGAATTGCGACCGCCTCGCCAGCTACGGCTCCGACGTCCCGGACTCGCGGGCGCCGCGCGTCAGGCGGGACGATATCCGCGTCAAGGAGGCCGTACCGGCCTGCGTCGCCGCGATCCTGCAGGAACCCGGCACGCCGCGTCTGCGCGCCCAATTGGCCCGCGCGCTGCTGGACGCGCCGGCCAAGCGCGACAAGGTCGCCGGCCTCGATATGCTGCTTGACCTCGCGAAGGACGGCTATCCCGCGGCGATGTGGCGGATCGGCATTTGCTATTATGGCGGCGAACTCCTCAAGGAAAACAAGCGCGCGGCCGCCTTCTGGTTTCGGCAGGCCGCCGACAAGGGGCTTGGCGCGGCGATGTCGGATCTTGCCTATCTCCACGAGCGCGGAGAGGGAGTTGAGAAGGATGGCGTGGAAGCGGCGCGCTGGTTCGAACGTGCGGCGGCCGGCGGCCATCCCGGCGGCATGCGCAACTATGCGCTGGTGCTGGACCAGGGCGAAGCGGTGCCGCGCAACCCCAAGCAATCGGCCGAATATCTCCTGACCGCCTTCCGCATGGGCTCGCCGGACGCACGCGAAAGCCTGTTCAGGAAACACGCCAGCTGGCGCGCCGACACCAGGGCCCAGGTGCAGGAACTGCTGAGGGAGTTCGGCTTCCAGGTCGGGCGCACGGATGGTGAGTTTGACGGCAATACGTTCACCGCGCTCGAGGCGCTGCGGGCGTCGAACCCGATCAATGCGGGGCGGGTGGAGTAGGGATGTAGCCCGCATGAGCGCAGCGATATGCGGGATTCCGACTATCCCCGGATGTCGCTTGCGCTCATCCGGGCTATGCGGGCTGTCTGATTCACCCTGCAAGCCAGCAACGCGCCGCCTCTACTCCGGCCCGGGAACGTCGAGCCCGTCGGTGGTGTACTGGCGGATCTTGTTGCGCAGCGTGCGCACGGAAAAGCCGAGCACGCGCGCGGCGCGGGTGCGATTGCCGTCGCACCGGACCAGCGTCTGCACCACGAGCTCGCGCTCGACCGCCTCGACGGTGGAACCGATCAGCATCGGCACAATTTCATGGGGCGTAAGTTCGTGGGGTACAAGGCTTTGCGGATCCGGCGGTGAAAACTCCGGCGCGCCGGAAAAGCGCTCAAGGGACTCTTGGGTCATCAACACCTCCCGATCAACGCTAGCCCCCAAACACGGAGCAGAAGCATCAGGAATCAACGGCCCCCAAGCCGCTGAGGGGAAGGTGGGCGGAAATGGTTAACGAAATCCTAACAGGGGGAAGGAGAAGACCTGCGCTACTCCTGGTTGGAGCACGAAGTCCCGGTTCCTGGCGTGTAGCCCGCATGAGCGCAGCGATATGCGGGTTTCCTACTATCCCCGGATGTCGCTGCGCTCATCCGGGCTACGATCGCTTCCTACGCCCGCTAGCGCACCGGCTCCTTGGCCTGTTGTTCGGCTGCGGTCGTTTCCGCCGTCTTGCTCGAGCGGACCATCAGAAATGTCCCCGAGAGCGTGGCGCCCGGCAATCGCCAGCGGCCGCTGATTTCCGTGGCGTCGGCATTGACCGCCCCTTCATAGAAGACCTTGTCATAGCCGTAGCCCGGCGGCTCGTAGCGTTTGACGAACGACACCGCGCTGCCGGAGCGCTGACCCGCGATCGAAGCGTTGTGGGTGCTCACCGGGCAGCCCGATGTCATGCAGGGTTCGGTCACGCTTCCTCCGAGCGCGCCACCGGAATCGATGAGCGTCACCAGAAACGTGACCATTCCAACTGACGGCTGAATATAGGTGCCGTCCCAGACGCCGGTCAGATCCTTCGTCATTGCGGTCCAGGTGAGTGCGCAGCCCTCACAACACCCGATTACTCTCCTTCACCTTCTCCGCATCCAGATACACCTGCCCGCCCATGTCCTTGAACTTCTGCGACATGGACGCCATGCCGTCCTCGATCACGCCTGACATCGACATGCCGACGCTGCCGGCGACCGCGCGCTTGTCGGGGTCGTTCAGCGTGGCGGCGTAGTCGCGGACGTCCTGGGTGATCTTCATCGAGCAGAATTTTGGGCCGCACATCGAGCAGAAATGGGCGACCTTGTGGGCTTCCTTGGGCAGCGTTTCGTCGTGATAGGCGCGCGCGGTTTCGGGGTCGAGGCCGAGGTTGAACTGGTCCTCCCAGCGGAAATCGAAGCGGGCGCGGGACAGCGCATCGTCGCGCAGCTGGGCTGCCGGGTGGCCCTTGCCGAGATCGCTGGCGTGGGCGGCGATCTTGTAGGTGATGACGCCGACCTTGACGTCGTCGCGGTTGGGCAGGCCGAGATGCTCCTTCGGAGTGACGTAGCAGAGCATGGCGCAGCCGAACCAGCCGATCATGGCGGCGCCGATGCCTGACGTGATGTGGTCGTAGCCCGGCGCGATGTCGGTCGTCAGCGGGCCCAAGGTGTAGAACGGCGCCTCGCCGCATTCCTTGAGCTGCTTGTCCATGTTGATCTTGATCTTGTGCAGCGGCACGTGGCCGGGGCCTTCGATCATGACCTGGCAGCCCTTCTTCCAGGCAATTTGAGTGAGCTCGCCGAGCGTCTCCAGTTCGGCGAATTGCGCGCGGTCGTTGGCATCCGCAATCGAGCCGGGACGCAGGCCGTCGCCGAGGGAGAACGACACGTCGTATTTGCGCATCAAATCGCAAATCTCTTCGAAGTGGGTGTAGAGGAAGCTCTCCTTGTGATGCGCCAGGCACCACTTCGCCATGATCGAGCCGCCGCGCGACACGATGCCGGTGACGCGGTTGGCGGTAAGGTGGATGTAGGGCAGGCGCACGCCGGCGTGGATGGTGAAATAGTCGACGCCCTGCTCGCACTGCTCGATCAGCGTGTCCTTGTAGAGCTCCCATGTCAGCTTGACGGGATCGCCGTCGCACTTCTCCAGCGCCTGGTAGATCGGAACCGTGCCGATCGGGATCGGCGCATTTCGAAGAATCCATTCCCGCGTGGTGTGGATGTTGCGGCCGGTGGAAAGGTCCATCACGGTGTCGGCGCCCCAGCGGATCGCCCACACCATCTTGTCGACTTCCTCCTCGACCGACGAGGTCACCGCGGAGTTGCCGATATTGGCGTTGATCTTGGTGAGGAAGTTGCGGCCGATGATCATCGGCTCGAGTTCGCCATGGTTGATGTTGCAGGGGATGATGGCGCGGCCACGCGCGATTTCGCTGCGGACGAATTCGGGTGTCACGAACGCGGGCACCGCGGCGCCGAAGCTTTCGCCGTCGGCGATGGCGGCTTCCGCGCGCTCGAGCTGCACCTTGCGGCCGAGGTTTTCGCGGGTCGCGACGTAGATCATCTCCTTGGTGATGATGCCGGCGCGGGCGAATTCGAGCTGCGTGATCATGTGGTCACCTGTCCCGCGCAGCGGCTTGTGGTGCGCGGTGAAGGCCTTTGCGGCATGCGAGGCGCCGACATTGCCATTATCTTCCGGCTTGATGTCGCGTCCCTCATACTCCTCGACGCCGCCGCGCTCCTTCACCCACTCGATGCGCGCGCGCTTCAGGCCGGCATTGACGTCGATGGTGACGTCGGGGTCGGTGTAGGGGCCGGAAGTGTCGTAGACCGGCAGGTTCGGCTCGCCGGCGCCTTCGCTCAAAATGATCTCGCGCAGGGGAACGCGGACATCGGCGGCTTCATCGGGGGTGACCCAGATCTTGCGCGAGGCGGGGAGCGGCCCGGTGGTGACGGCGGGCAGGGTGGTGTCGGGGTTGGAGCGGATGTTCATGTTATCCTCCGTTGAATTTCTGGTTGGTTGGTGCCGTCATTGCGAGCGCAGCGAAGCAATCCATCGGGCAGCGTCGCCGGTGATAGATGGATTGCTTCGTCGCTTGCGCTCCTCGCAATGACGGTGGTTGGTGTTAGCATCATCATGCGGCCTTCGCATCCTGGCCAAGCCATTGCCTCACCCGCGCGTCGGGGTCGGTATTCTGGGTGACGTCGGAGACCACCGCGATCGAGTCGGCGCCGGCGGCAAAGATCTCGGCTGCCTGTTCGAACTTGATGCCGCCGATCGCGACCAGCGGGATGTCGCCGATGCGCTTTTTCCATTCGGTGATCTTTGGAATGCCCTGCGGTGCGAAACGCATCGATTTCAGCGTGGTCGGGAAGATCGGCCCGAGCGCGATGTAATCCGGCGCGGCGCGCAGCGCGGTCGCCAGTTCCTCGTCGTCATGGGTGGAGATGCCGAGCGTCAGCTTTGCTTTGCGGATTTCGTCGAGATCGGCGTCGGCAAGATCTTCCTGGCCGAGATGCAGATGCTCCGCGCCGGCCACAATCGCCGCGCGCCAGTAATCATTGACCACGAGCTTTGTCGCCGTGCCTTTGGTCACCGCGAGCGCGTCGCTGACGATCTGCAGCGCCTCGGAGTCATTCAAGTCCTTGGCGCGCAGCTGGATGGTGCCGACGCCGAGGGCGGTCAGCCGCGCCACCCATTTGACGCTGTCGACGACAGGATAAAAGCGATCAGGATACGGCATGCCAGAACGGTGTCCCGATGACAGGGGTTGAAGGGGAGGCGAAATCGCGGGCTTCCATCAGCCCGGCCTCGTAAGCGGTACGTCCAGCCTCGACGCCGAGGCGAAACGCATTCGCCATCGCGACGGGGTCGGCGGCTTTGGCGATTGCGGTGTTGAGCAGCACCGCGTCGTAGCCGAGTTCGAGGGCCTGGGCGGCATGCGACGGCGCGCCCAAACCGGCATCGACCACCAGCGTGATGTCGGGCAGCCTGTCGCGCAGCAGTTTTAAGGCATCGCGGTTGGTGATGCCTTTTGCACTTCCAATCGGCGCGGCCCACGGCATCACGACCTTGCAGCCGGCGTCGACCAGCCGCATCGCTACCCCGAGGTCTTCGGTGCAATAGGGAAACACTTCAAAGCCGTCCTTGATCAGGATGCCGGCGGCTTCGACGAGGCCGACCACGTCGGGCTGCAGCGTGTCGTTGTCGGCGATGACTTCCAGCTTGATCCAGGGCGTGCCGAACAATTCGCGCGCCAGCTTTGCGGTGGTCACGGCTTCCTTGACGCTGCGGCAGCCCGCGGTGTTCGGCAGCACCGACACGTCGAGCTCGCGGATCAGCGACCAGAACGCATCCCCGGTCTTGCCGCCGGCGGCTTCCCGCCGCAGCGACACGGTGACGATGCCAGCGCCGGAGGCGCGGATAGCGCCTTGCATGATCGCAGGCGAGGGGTAGAGCGCGCTGCCGATCAGGAGGCGGGAGGAAAAGGTTTTGCCGTAGAAGTTCAGCATGGTGCTAGTTCCTGTCGTCCCGGCGAAGGCCGGGACCCATACCGCGTGATCTCTCTTGGGGGCACGATGGCAGAGACCTTTCGTAACCACATCGGCTTGTGGTTATGGGTCCCGGCCTTCGCCGGGACGACGGGTGGAGAGAGTTTGCGCGCATATCCATCCTCACCCTCCCTGCCTTGGCGTGATGATCTCGATCTCGTCGCCGCTCTTGATCGGCGTCTCGGCCCAGCGGCTCTTCGGCAGCACGTCGTAATTCAGCGCGATTGCGAAATGCGTGCCTTCGTATTCGAGCTCGCGCAGCAGCGCATCGACGCTTGACGCGTTGATCTCTCGCGCCTCGCCATTGATGGTTACACGCATTGCATCACCTCATTGTCGATCACGCCGCGCTTGATGTAGCCAAGCGTCAGCTCTGCCAGCGCCGGGGCCAGCAGAAAGCCGTGGCGATAGAGTCCGTTGACGGCGATCTTTTCATCGTTGATTGATATCCGCGGCAGATTGTCGGGAAAGGCCGGGCGCAGCCCCGAGCCGAATTCGACGATGCGCGCTTCGGCGAATGCCGGATGCACCGCGTAGGCGGCGCCCAATAGTTCCAGCGCCGAGCGCACGCTGACGCCGGTGTCCTCGGCCTCGATCGAGGTCGCGCCCAGCATGAACCTGCCGTCGCCGCGCGGGATCACGTAAAGCGGCCAGCGCGGATGGATCAGCCGGATCGGGCGCGCCAGTTCGACCTCCGAGGTCTCGACGATGATCATCTCGCCCTTGACGCCGCGCAACTCGGGCTGCGCGTCGCGCGCGGCGAGGCCGCGGCAATCGATCACGAGGCCGTCGAGATCGTCCGCGCTGGCGTCATGGTCAAACTTGATCTGGCCGCCGGCCGCGGCGATACGCGCATGCAGTTCCGGCAGCACGCGACGCGGCTCGACATGGCCCTCATCGGCGTAAAACAGCCCGTCGCGGAAACGGCCTTCCAGCGACGGTTCGAGTTCGCGCAAAGCTGGCGCGTCCAGCCTGACATGGCCTGACGTGAGTTTGGCAAAACGCTCGAAATCGGCGCGGTCGCGCGGATGCGCCACGACCAGCGATCCGTTGAACGGCGTTTCCGGGAAATGCTCGCGCCAGAGGTCGAGCGAGCGGATGCCGAGCCGGCCGATCACGGGTTCGGACGCTTCGGCCTCGCACCAGGGCGCCAGCATGCCGCCGGCCCAATGGCTGGTTGACAGCGTCATCGCGGCGTCACTGCGCTCGTACAATGTGACGGCGTGGCCAGCCTGCGCAAACAACAACGCCTGCCACGCGCCGGCAATGCCGGCGCCGATAATAGATACAGGGGAATCCCCCCGCGGCTTGAAACCCTGAAACATCCCTGTCCCTTCGCCGGCATGACCCGGATCAGGTTCAAAGGGTCACCGCGGTCCCAAACCGTGCCATTTGGCAGGTCCAAGCTTGCGGTATCTCAGCTCCTCATCGGAGCTCCCCTCGGAACAGCTCTAATGTAGGCCGATGTGGGGGCGTGTCAACGCGGCTTGGCGCCGTTTGCACCTGATAAGGCGTCTGGCGGGTGCGGAACTTGCGGCTTCGCCTCGGCGAGTTTCTTCGGACGCTTCCTCGGGATCGGGACGAGCGTCGCCGCCGCTTTCGGCTTTTCGACCGCCTCAGCCGGTTTCAAAGCTTCTTTCGGCTCAATAGCGGCTTCCTTCGCCTCCTCCGGGGCGTCCCTGGCCGGCGCGATGTTCATTGGCGGGGCGCTGGCCAGCACCGGTCCGGGCTGGTTCAGCCGTTCCAGCCGCTGGCGCTTTGCGACGTAATAATAGCCGCCGGCATAAAGGCGCACGGCGCGGTCCTGGTTGCCGTTGGCAGCGCGCCAGGCGCCAGCGAGGTATTTCACGCCATAGGCGAGGTTGGTGGCGGGATCGCGCAGGCCGGCCGCGTCGCCGGTGTAACCGACGCCGCGCGCGGTCGCGAGCTTGATCTGCATCAGCCCGATGGTGCCGCCGCGTCCGACCAGATCCGGATGATATTTGCTCTCGCGAACGATTACGCGATGCACCAGCGCTTCCGGCACATTGTTGGCGCTGGCATGGGCGGCGACCAGGCTTTCATATTGCGCGCGCTGTTGCGCTGCAGCTGGTGGCGCAACCAAACAAGCTGCCACGACGGCGAACGAGGCCAGGTTCAGCAAAGCTTTCATCAAACAATCAAAGCCTTCATCAAAAATCTCGGTCGCAACCTGCGCGTTAACGATTTGCGTAACACGATTATTGCGGAGGAGCGACCGGCAATAGAGGAAAAATTCGACGCCATTGCGGCGATTGGTTCGAACAGCATTGCGGCGATTCGTCCGAGCATGAATGTCGTGCAAATGATTCGAGGAAGGTTTAAAAGACTTCGCGACAGCGTGTTCAGTTTCGACAGCAAAGCTGTCTATTTCAAATACAAAACAAGAATATCAGCGAGGGGAGATGCGCCATGGCTCGATTGGATTCCAGCTATTTGCCCCGTGAGAATCCCTGTGCCCAATGCGGAACGCCGATCTCGAGACCCGACTGGATCGAAAGCAACGCGGGCCGTACGTCCTTCCTGTGGTATTGCCGCGCCTGCGACTATCAGTTCGAGGCGGTCGCGATCTACGAGGAATCGCATCCGGATTCACTGGCGGCCTGAATATCTCCTCCCTCTCCCCGCTCTTGCGGGGTCGAGACGAGCGAAGCTCGCTCTTAGAGGGTCGGGGTGAGGGGCTCTATCAGCGAGCGTTGGCAGCAGAGGGACCTGTACCCCCTCACCCGGATTGCTTCGCAATCCGACCTCTCCCCGCAAGCGGGGCGAGGTGACCAGGCTCATCCGCCAGAATCTACGCCGCAACGCTCTGCTGATGAACCGGCAGCTGGATGCGCACCACCAGCCCACGCGGCTGCCGGTCGTGCAGTGACAGCGTGCCGCCATGGGCGAGCACGATGGCGTTGGCGATGGAAAGGCCGAGGCCGAAGCCCGCGGCTTCATCCATGTTGCGGGCGTCGTCGCCGCGCACGAACGGCTCCAGCATGTTCTGCTTCCGCGCATCCGAAATACCGGGGCCGTCATCTTCGACGTCGATGGTGATCTGGTCATCAGATACGCGAAGACGAATGGTCGCCTCGGCGCCGAACCGCACGGCATTTTCCACGAGGTTGGTGACGCTGCGGTGCAGATCGTCGGGCCGCACCGTCGCCATCGCATGCGCGGGGCCGTCATAGGCGACCTTGCGCCCCATATCGCCGAACTGATCGGTGATCAGCTGCAGCGTGCTGGCGACGTCGGCCAGCGTCATCGATTCAAGCCTGCGGTCGTTGCGCAGGAACGACAGCACCGATTCCAGCATCGAACGCATCTGGTCGAGATCGTCAAGCATGCGGCTGCGATGGGTTTCGTCCTCGATGAATTCGGAACGCAGCCGCATCCGTGTGATCGGCGTGCGCAGATCGTGGCTGATGGCGGCGAGCATTTTGGTGCGATCGTCGATCAGGCCGGTGATGCGCGCGCGCATCCGGTTCAGCGCTCGTGCGACCGAGCGGATTTCCTCCGGCCCGCGCTCGGGCAGCGGCGCCGCCGCGCCATTGAGGCTGAAGCTTTCGGCGGCCTTTGCGAACGACGACAGCGGCGCCGCCAGCGCGCGAGCCGCCCACAGGCCGAGCAGGGTGACGCTGATGACCGCAAACAGCAGCGTCATCATCCATGGCCCGCCCAGGAAGGGTGGCCGGTGCTGGTCCGGCATCAGGTTCGCCGAAACCATCGCGCCGTCCGGCAGGGAAACGCCGATCTTGCGGACGTCTCCGTCAGGCGGCAGCGCAAAAATGCGATAATCGCGGCCGAGCCGCCGCTGCAGGCCGCGCAAGCCCTCGGGTTCGCGCGCCTCCGGCGTCAAGCCCGGCGGCAGGATCTGGATCCCGAGTTGCGGAAAAGCGCGCGCGATGTCGCCTGACAGCCGCGGCCGTTCGGAGGCAGGCGCCGCGCCGAGCAGTTGGACGGCGCTGGCAAGCTGGCCGTGCCCGCGGTCGAACGAGGGATCCGGCTGGTCCGGCCGGTGCAGCCAGAAACCCGCGGTGATGATCAGATGCAGCGCTGCGATCGAGACGATGACGAGGGCCGCGATCTGGCCGCTGATGCCGCGAAGATTCAGAAAGCCCAAAAGCTTCATGATCACCTGCCGCCGGCGGTCACCGCCTCGACTCCTGTCGCTTCAACTCTCGGCGTGAACATGTAGCCCCCCGAGCGCACCGTCTTGATCATGGTGGCTTCCAGCGGATCCGGTTCGATCTTGCGGCGGATGCGGCTGACCAGCACGTCGATAGAGCGCTCGAACGAGCCGGCGTTGCGGCCCTGGGTGAGGTCGAGCAGGCTGTCGCGCGACAGCACGCGGCCGGGCCGCTCGCAGAAGGTCCGCAGCAGGTCGAATTCGGCGCTGGTCATGGCGACGCGCGCGCCCTCGGGATTGCGCAGCTCGCGTAAGCGGCAGTCGATCCGCCAACCCAGAAATGTCAGTACGCTCGCGCCTTCGACCGCGCTGGCGGTTTGCGCGGCGGCCTGCCGGCGCAGCACCGCGTTGATCCGCGCCAGCAATTCGCGCGGGTTGAACGGCTTGGGCAGATAATCGTCGGCGCCCATCTCGAGGCCGAGGATGCGATCGACGTCCTCACCGCGCGCGGTGAGCATGATGATCGGGGTCTGCGACGTCGCGCGCACCTTGCGGCACAGGCTGAGACCGTCCTCGCCCGGCAGCATCACGTCGAGGATCAAGAGGTCGACGCGATGGTCGGTCATGGCGCGGGCCATCTCCCTTCCGTCGTTCGCCGTCGTGACGTTGCAGGAATTGTTGCGCAGATATTTCGCGATCAGCGTGCGCGTCTCGCGGTCGTCCTCGACGACGAGGATGTTGGGCTGTGCCTGGGCCATGTCGACCTTTTGTCGGTGATTCGGGGGTGCGGGCGAAGGATTTTTGTTTCCCAATGTTTCCAAGGTGGAGTCGGGAAATACGGGGCAACAGGTCAGGGAGCGGCTGCAAAGACCTCGTTAAGACCGTTAACCCTACGGTCGTGACGTCTCTTACCACCGCTTGCTACGAAACTTTGGAGCCATCATGACCTCGATTTCGGCGGCCTCGGCCCAGTCCTACCAGTCGCCCCTTCAGAAGTTGCAGAACGAGTTGCTGTCGGAAGTCAATTCCGGCGTCATCAGCTCGTCGGACAAGGATGCGCTGTCGGCGGCACTGACCGATATCGACTCGGCGATGCAGTCCAGCCGGGCCAGCGACCAGGCCAGCGGCACGAGGCCCTCGCCCGAGGAGATGAAGTCGAAGATCGACGATCTGATCAGCAGCCAGGTTTCCAGCGGCAAGCTGACCAGCGAGCAGGCCACCGAATTGCAGAGCGTCTTCAAGGCCGCGTTCGCCAATGGCCCCGGCGGGGCTGGTCCTGGCGGACCGGGTGGTCCGGGCGGACCGGGTGGTCCCGGCGGCGCCGGTGGTCCGCCTCCCGGCGGTCCGCCGCCCGCTGATAGCGCGTCCTCGAGTGACGACACGTCTTCGAGCACCACTTCGCTCGACGACATCCTCAAGCAGTTTTTGCAGACGCTGCAGGAATCACTGTCGGCGTCGTCATCCACGAGCTACAGCGCGACCGGCAGCTCGAGCACATCGAGCACCAGTGCCTCGTTCTCGGCGCTGCTGATCGACTACCAAAGCTGATCTAGCCAACGCAGCGATACGTCGCAGCCATCCTTCCTTGCTGAAAGGGAAGGGTGGCTGTCTCATTTTGCGGTGCGGGAACCGGCCACCGGCTGGAGCGTTAGATCATTGATTTTATGTGTGGAGGGTCCGATGGCAATCGACGTCATGACCAAGCCGCATCAGTTGATCGCGAGCGATCGTGTCGAAGGCACCGCGGTGCGACGACCGAACGGCGACATGATCGGGCATATCGAACGGCTGATGATCGACAAGATCTCCGGCAAGGTATCTTACGCCGTGTTGAGTTTCGGCGGGTTCCTGGGCATGGGCACCAACCTGCTTCCGTTGCCTTGGGGCCGGCTCAGCTACAACACCAAATTCGAAGCTTACGAACTCGACATCGACGATGAAGAGTTGAAGCGCGCGCCCTCGTTCCGTGCCGACAAGGATTTCGATTGGGGCGATCGCGCGCAGGAAGCGGAACTGCATCGCTACTACGGCATGCCGCCATACTGGAGCGGCTTCTAGAGCGCTCTCGAGCGAAGTGGGTACCGGGTTCGCGGTGAAGAAAGCGCGTCCAAAGAGAACTGTTGTCGCATGTTCCATTGGAACACTTGTTCATGTCACGGGTTTTCTCAGCACGATTTCGAAACTGAGGAGAACCGATATGTTAGCCAAATATACCATCGCCGGCCTGGCCGGTTCTGCGTTGCTTGCGACTGTCGCGTTCGCGCAATCACCGACGGCTCCCGCTGAAACCAGCAAGGCACCTGCGCCCGCCGCTGAAATGAGCAAGGCGCCAGCGCCTGCGACAGCGTCGGACATGTCTTCGTCGTTCCAGGGCACCTGGCGCGCCTCGAAGATGGTCGGCCTGAGCGTGTACAACGACAAGAATGAAAGCCTTGGCTCGATCAACGACCTGCTCACCGACAAGAGCGGTGACATCAAGGCCGTCGTGATCGGCGTTGGCGGCTTCCTCGGCGTAGGCGAGCATCTGGTTGCGGTGCCGCTCGACAAGGTCAAGTTCGTGATGGAGCCCGTCGCCTATACCGGCGCCGCAAATACGCCCGCCAGCGGCGGCGCACGGCCGGGATCGACCACGACCACGGGTGCGGCCACGGCGCCTGCGGCAAAGCCGAATCCCTGGTATCCGGATCACGCCGTGCTCAGCGCGACCAAGGATGAGCTGAAGGCGATGAGCGAGTTCAAATATACGACCAACTAGGCTCGCGACCTTAAGTTACGACTGATCTGGAAAGGCCGGTCGGCATCATTGCCGCCCGGCCTTTTGTTTTGCTGAAGCTCGCTCTACGTGCAATTGCTGCACCGCATCCTATCAGGCCTGAAATTGCGATGTTAGGCTGAGGCGCGGCAGGAGCACCTTAAGTCCTGCCTGTAACATCAACGGGAGGACGACATGGCTGAGAGCGTCTACAAGGTGATTGAGCTGATCGGTACCAGCAAGGACTCCTGGGAAAAGGCCGCGACCGCGGCCGTCGCGAGGGCCGGCAAATCCTTGCGCAATCTTCGCGTCGCCGAAATCGTGCAGCTCGATCTGCAACTGGACGCCAAGGGCAAGGTCGAAGCCTACCGCGCCAAGGTGAAAGTCTCGTTCAAGTTCGAAGGTTGATATACGCGGGTACCCACCACCGTCATGGCCGGGCATAGCTGTCCGAAGGACGGCGTCGCTTCCGCTAGCCTATGCCCGGCCATCCACGCCTTTTTCTTGCTTGCTGGAAGTCAAGACGTGGATGCCCGGCACAAGGCCGGGCATGACGACGGATAAAGCTGTTCTCTCACAATCCCGGCAGCGTGGTCACAAACACATTGATGGCGCCTTCGGCTTCCGCGATCACGCGCAGCGTTTTCGAATCGAAGGCGATGTCGGCCAATCTCAGCTTGGTGATCTCGGCGGCGATGCGAATGCCGTCCTCGTTCTTCTGGAAGTCCGCGATCACGGCGGCGATCTTTTTCTGCGCATTGCTGGCGAACGGCTTGAGGTCGACGGTGGCCTTGTCCGCCAGCGCCTTCTGCAGATGTGGCATCGCCGCGCGCGCCGCGGCGCCGAGCAGGCCGAACGCCGCTTCCGACTCGACCGCGAGTTCGACATCGGTCAGCCGCAGGGTCTGCTGTGCCTGATCGAGCACCGGCTTGCCCCAGATATGAACGTTGGCCTCGCCGCCGAAGCCGAAGAAGCTCTTCTTCTCCTTGGCGTTCACCAACAGCGAAATCAGCAGGCGATTGCCGGATGCCGCCACCGTGGCGCGCTTCACGGTGACGTCGACTGAACCCGAACCGTCCTCGGGAAAGGTCTTTCCGGCGAACTGCGCCTCGACGATCTTGTTGATGTCGGTGAAGGGCATGTCGACGGGGACGCCGATCGCGACCCGGCCCGGTGTCGGCGGCACGATCGAGATGGTGGCGGGGAACGGGCAACTGGGTTTGGTTTCGACCGGGGTGATGCGGGTCTCCGCCTCGATGCCGAGCGTCAGTATCAGCGCCTGCGCGTCGACGCGCGGTTGGGCTGCGATCGCCCTTGTCGGCCGCAGCTCCAGCCACAGCGCCGGCAGCGATGAGCTGGCGCTGGTACCCTGCAGCGGGATCGAGCGGCAGGCCTTGGCCCATTGCACCTTCGCGTTGTTCTCAAACGCGGGATCGTTACGCATCCGCGCCTGCACCAGGTTGATCTGATCGGCGACCGTCTTGTCGATCAGCGGCTTGACCTGGGCCGGCACGTTGATGCGGGCACCGGCCATCGTAACGCTGGTGTCGCCCAGATTCACCTGCGCGGCGAGATTGGGCTCGATGCGCCAGGCGGCGGCGATCTTCGGCCGCGCGGTGATGACGACATTGCCCTTGATCTCGGCTGACGCGTTGAGGTTCTTGATGTTCACGCTGCCGATCTGTTTGGCGACGTTGCCGCCGAGCAGGCCGCCGAGCGCGTCGCCAACCGCCCCCGTTGCCTTTGCCGACAGCGAACCGGTGACGTTAAGCGTCCCGGTCAGCGGCGTCGTCAGCGTCAGCAGGTCCTGCCCGCCGGTCGCGGCGATCGGGCCGCGCGAGGCGGTCCAGCCGATATCGGCGTTCTGCAGGATCTGCGAGATGGGATTTTCCGCCTTGCCGTTGAAGGCGCGCGGCGAACCGCGATCGGCGGCGTCGCGGATCGCCGTCAGCGCCACCGCGATCGGCGCCATCACGGTGGAGCTGCGCGGGGCGGGAGCGAGCGGCGGCAATTCGACAAGCACCGGCGGCTTGACCGTGCCGCTCGGCGCCAGCCAATCCATAGCTTTGAGGCTGATCAGAAACGAGACCGCGATTACCGCGGCCCCGATCAGGATCGTTTTGGAATGCATCGGCAGACGCATCGTCCCCCCGGACCGATTGAACTACTTCTCTTACAGGGGCGGCGAGGGGGGCGCCAGAGTGGGCCGGAACTCATCACGTTAATCCGTTAATACCGGGCACGCCGTAGCGGCGTGCGGACAAGGCAACAAGGCTTGGCGAGATGGCGGATTAACGGCACGATGGCGGCAGACGCCATGCGATTTGCGGCGCTCACTAATAATTGCGATTGCTTGATCGGACCGGGCGAGGTTTGGCGGATTGCCTAGCCGAAGAAATCGAGGCGCCGAGAAAAAAGCGCCCACATGCAAATTGCGTGGGCAGCGACGGATGTGTAGATTCAATGAAGTCAGCGAGCCGACGTTGACGAAGGCCTCAGCAACGCTGAGGTTGATCCTGTCCGTGAGGCTGGATTGGGCGACGGCTCGCTGGCGTCCGGCTTCGCCAAGGCAACGCGAAGCCTCCGCGCGATCATCCTCATCAAAATCTCCGCACATCGATCTCGGACGACGATCGTTCGTCGTCGGCGCAGGATGGAGTTACGCGTGGCGCCCAACGGGCCGCGCTTTGCGCGCGCCCGTTGGGCTCTTCTGCGGACTAGCCGCCGGGCGGCGTGTATGAGCCACGAAGCTGGACCGCCTTCTGGCGAACCAGCGTGATTTCATCCTGCGTCCACAAACGAGTGAGGTGTACATTGTGGATGGCACCGGATGCCACCACCGTGCCCGAAATGGCCGGTGCTGCATTGGGGTCAGGTACATCGAAGATTACCAGAACGCCGGGACCATCTGCAGCGGTGCTATACATCGAGAGTAATTTGCCACCAGCTGCTTCGATCAGCTTCTTCGCCGCTTCATGGCGATTGGTCTTGGGATTTTCCATGATCTTGTTGAGAGCCTGAGGCGTATACTGTGCTGTCATACAAAAATGCATGATGTTCTCCTGTTGGGTGTGTTTGATCAACGAGGCGCACGCCTCCCTGCCGACTCCATTGAAAACGGATCGGCCCCCCAAAACGTGAGATGAACATTGCAAGCCCGCCGTGGGCAAAATACCGCTAGAACTCCAACGGGCCTTCGGCACTGCCCGCTTGCGGCTGCCGGTTAGCCTACATCAATCACGCGTCATGCGGAAGAGCGCTCGGCCTGAGAGCGTTCGGCTCAATCCTAAATCGAAGCCGACGATCCCTGCTCGCGTCGAAGGATCGGTCCGGCGCAGGAAGAAGCGCGCGATGAAAATCGCCAGCGCGCTGCAGCCGTATGGGCTTATGGAATCGTCGGCGAAGTGCCGACTGAGTCATTCCGCCTTGATGTTTGCGGTGCGGATCACCTTGCCCCACTTCTCGGTTTCATCGGCGATGAAGGTGCCGAAGTCGGCAGACGAGCCTGACAGCATCGTGCCGCCAAGATCGGTAAGCCGCGCCCTTGCCACAGGGCTGGCGAGGATCGCGTTGATTTCCTTGTTGAGCAGGGCAACAATTTCGGCTGGCGTGTCCTTTGGCGCGCCAACGCCGAAAAACGCACTCGCCTCAAAGCCCGGCACGCTGTCGGCTACCGTCGGGGTATCCGGCAAGCCATGCCAGCGTGTTGCGGTTGTGACCGCCAATGCCCGCAGTCTGCCAGCCCTGATGTGTTCGATCGAGTTGGAGACGTTATCGAAGGCGACCTGTATTCGGCCACTCAGCAGGTCGGTCAGCACGCCCGGCATGCCGCGATACGGCACATGAACCATGTCGACGCCGGTCATCTGCTTGAACAACTCGGCGCAGACATGGACGGAGGTTCCGATGCCGGCCGACCCGTAGCTGATGCTGCCGGGATTGGCCTTGGCATAGGCAATAAGCTCGGGAACCGTCTTGACCGGCAATGAAGGGGTCACCTCCATGACATTCGGCACACGCATGATGGCCGCGACCGGCGCGATGTCGCGGATGAAATTGAAATTGAGATTGTCGTAAAGCGCCGGGCTGATTGCGTTCCCGACGCTGATCAGGAGCAGCGTATGGCCATCGGCAGACGCGCGAACCACGGCTTCGGTGGCGATGTTGCTGCCGGCGCCGAGACGGTTCTCAACGATGAATTGTTGGCCGAGGCGCTCCGACAAGGCCTGGCCAATGATGCGCGCCAGGATGTCGACGATGCCGCCGGCAGCGAACCCGGCGATGATCCGAACCGGCCGCGACGGATAGGTCTGCGCCCGCGCCATCCGCGAAGCGGCCGGGAACGCGGCAGCACCCGCTGCCAGATTCAAAAATCGACGGCGCTGAAGCTTCATGAATCCTCCCTACAATCGACAGCGGCGTCATTCCGCCTTTTTTGACCGCTGAACACAGCCGGCTGTTCCTGGTGCTGCCAGCCGACGGCGTCGTTGCTTTTTATTGCCGAATTCTCAAGGAACATATCGCACTTCGGCCGTGCGCGAAGATGTTTTTGGAGGATTGGACTGGCGGTAGCGAACTCCGCAACGCAAAAACGGCCCCGGCGAACGCCGGAGCCGTTTTTGGATTTCGAAGATTGGGTCTTAGCGGATGGTGCGGCCGAGGTCGGCGCGGCGATCCGTCATTGGCAGCACGATCACCTTGGTGCCGACGCTGACCCGCGAATAGAGGTCGCTGACGTCTTCATTGGTGAGGCGCAGGCAACCGGAGGAAACGCGGGTGCCGATCGTCTCCGGAGCATTGGTGCCATGGATGCGATAGATGGTGCCGCCGAGATACATCGCGCGCGCGCCGAGCGGGTTACCCGGGCCACCGGTCATGTGGCGCGGCAGGTAGGGCTGGCGGGCGATCATTTCCGGGGGCGGCGTCCATGCCGGCCATTCCGCCTTCTTGGTGATCGTCTGGGTGCCGGACCAGGTGAACCCGTCGCGGCCGATGCCGATGCCGTAGCGCATCGCCTGGCCGTTGCCCATCACCAGATAAAGATAGGTGTTGGGGGTGTCGATGATGATGGTGCCCGGAGCTTCGCGGGTGTTGTAGTTCACGACCTGGCGGCGCAGGCGGGCGGGCAGTTCGAAGCGCTCTTCGTCCTGCGAGGGAGCAACCGCCACCGGCGGCGGAGCGGCTTCGACCGGGGGCGCCATGAAGAAGGGAAACAGCGGCAGCGGGGCTGCGGCGGCGGGTGCGGAAAATGCGGTAGCGCCAATCGCGATTGCGCCGAAAGCGGCGGCGGCGAGGCGGGTATTCAGTTTGAATGAGTTGAACATCGGTCGTCCCCTTCAGTTTGCGCCCTGTCGCGCCAGTTCCAGCGCGTCGTTGAGGCAAACCAGTACAGGCCAACCGTTTCAGGACATTTGCACAATGCCGCCAAAATGGTTTCGTCGCGTTAGGGAATTGTTTCAGGACGGCTTCGTCGCAA
This sequence comes from Bradyrhizobium sp. AUGA SZCCT0222, assembly GCF_018130205.1. Classification (NCBI taxonomy): domain Bacteria; kingdom Pseudomonadati; phylum Pseudomonadota; class Alphaproteobacteria; order Hyphomicrobiales; family Nitrobacteraceae; genus Bradyrhizobium; species Bradyrhizobium sp. AUGA SZCCT0222. The sequence continues at coordinate 165,837 of NZ_JAFCLX010000003.1, read as the reverse complement.
GCTTTGGGGACGGCAGCGGGGCGCAGTTCGTGCGCAAAGCATTAAAAAAATGGAGAAAAAGCCGCCGTTCTTGCTCAGCTCTGCAGCGCCCGCAGCCGCTGCATGTCGGGTTCGACCGTGCCGATCGTGGCGCGACGGTCCGCTACCGCATGGTGGAATTGTTCGAGCGCCAGCCCGATCGCGGCCAAATCCCCGTCCTCGATCGCACCGTCCTCGTGACAGTCGAGCGCCTCGCGCAACAGGGCATCCGCCGTGCCCTGCATCTCGGACAATTCTTCGGGCGTTTCAGCCATGCGCGCCTTCGAAATCAGGTCGAGCAGATTGTCGCGATGCTCGGAATATTGCTCGCGCTCTTCCCGCTTCCAGTAATGCTGCAGCCATGCCCATGCCGAGCCGATGCCCGAGAACACCATGATCGCGAACCAGAGATAGTCGGTATTTCTTTCGAGGAACGTGCGCTCGTTGCCGTCGATATAGGCGGCGGCGCCCTGATGCGCCGGCAAGGCGGCGTCCTTGTCGGTGTCGGGCTTCTCGATTTGCGCGGCGCTCGGCAATTCGCGTGCGAGCTGCTGGCGGTGGGTAAAGATCTGGCGGGCGAGTGCGCCGACCGCGGTGTCAGCCAGCGATTTCGGCGCGATGATCAAATGGTTGACACTGACCGTATCGATCTTGTCTTCAGGGCGTGCCGGCGATGATGCGAAGATGCTGCCGGGAATTTCCTCGGCTTCATAGACCGGGTGCTTCTTCGCAATCGTCTCCGACACCTCGATCGGGAGAAATTTTGGTTCGCCCCGGACCGCTACGGTGGCGTTGATCGCGTCGACGGTGATCTTGCTGTTGAGCGGGCCGACCGTCATGAACGCGTCGACGGCCTGGTCGCGCGCCATCTCGGCGAGCTGATTGACGCCGAACTGGGTGATCGTCACCTTGTCGAGCTTGATACCGGCCTCGGTCAGGATCGTGCGCAGCAGCTTGACGTTGGCCTCCGTTCGTCCGACGACGCCGACGCGATGTCCGGCGAGTTCGTCGAGGCTCTTGATCTTGGCCACCGGCGTTTTCTTCGAGCCTTTCGGCGCGAGACCTGACGGCGCCCACAGCACGACGACGTTCTTGCGCAGGATGGCGACCGACTCGGCATTGGCCGGCAGGTTCAGATCGCCGCGCGCCACCGCAAGGTCGGCCTTGCCGGTATTGAACAGCGCGATGCTCTCGGCCGCGCCCGGGGTCGAAACGAGCGACAGCCGAACCGAGCTGTGGTCGCGCGCGAAGGTCTGCGCCATCAGCTGGATCAGTTTCTGATCGTCGCTTCCGGGAGGGCCAACCGCGATCCGCAAGGTGGTCGGCTGCAACAGATAATAAAGTGTGGCGGCGGCGGCGCCGAAAACGAAAATTCCGGCGGCGAGGACCAGCAGCGCATAGTTCTTTCGCTTCCGGCGCGGGCGGGATGGAGCGGAATCTGCGTTCGGGTTTGACATCGTACTGTCACGTTACACGAAAAAGCGCCGGGGCGACGGGAAAAACATCCTTACAGATCGATGACGTCATACGCTTGAAATATCCATGAACCAACGTCGGGAAGTGAGAATCATGGATAACCCCGGGGTCCCGACATGCGGGTATTGATAGCAACCGACGCCTGGCATCCGCAGGTGAATGGTGTGGTCCGGACGTTAACCTCGCTGGCGCGCAGTGCGTCCAAGCTTGACGCCGAGATCAGCTTCCTGACCCCCGACGGATTTCCGTCCGTCGGCGTTCCCACCTATCCCGGCTTGCGCATCGCGCTGCCGAACCGCCGCGAGATCGCGCGCCGGATCGAGGCGGCGGCGCCGGAGGCTATCCATATCGCGACCGAAGGCCCGATCGGCTGGGCGGTGCGCGGCTATTGCCGCCGCCACAAGCTTGCGTTCACCACGTCCTACACCACGCGCTTCCCGGAATATGTCGCGGTCCGCACCATGATCCCGGCCAGCGTCGGCTACGCTTTGTTGCGGCATTTTCATGCGGCGGCGTCGACCACGATGGTCGCGACCGCTTCATTGCGGCAGGAGCTGAGCGAGCGCGGTTTTCGCAAGCTTGGTTTCTGGACGCGCGGCGTCGACACCGATTTGTTCTCGCCTGAAAGCCCGGCCACGATCGACCTGCCGCGGCCGATCTTCATGACCATGGGCCGCGTTGCGGTCGAGAAGAATCTCGAGGCGTTTCTCGCGCTCGATCTGCCGGGAACGAAAGTCGTTGTCGGCGACGGGCCGCAGCGGGCGCAGCTGGCGCAGAAATATCCGCACGCCGTCTTCCTCGGTGAGAAGAAGGGCGAGGATCTCAGGTCGCATCTCGCTGCCGCCGATGTCTTTGTGTTTCCGAGCCTCACCGACACGTTCGGCGTGGTGCAGCTGGAAGCGCTCGCCTGCGGCACGCCGGTTGCGGCGTTTCCGGTCACCGGGCCCTTGGACGTCATCGCCGATCATCCGGTCGGCGCGCTGGACTGGGATCTGCGCAGCGCCTGCCTGCGCGCGCTGACGATGTCGCGCGAGGCCTGCCGGAACTTTGCGCTCGGGCGTTCCTGGGAAAACAGCGCCCGTCAGTTCATCGGCAATCTGGCCGCGCTGCAGCCCAGCCGCGCCACGCTGCCGGCGCGCCGCATCCCCGGCACCAGCGCCGTACAGGGTTAGTTCAATCTACTTTTTGAAGAGAGACGAGAAGGCAGACCATGGCAGACATCATCAAGCTTGACGGCACCAGGGCGTTGGACTTCGACCGCGAGACGGTCGAGCAGGCCTACGACCGCTGGGCGCCGGTATACGACCTCGTGTTTGGCGGCGTGTTCAGCAAGGGCCGCAAGGCGGCCATTCAGGCCACCAACAAGATCGGTGGCCGCGTGCTGGAAGTCGGTGTCGGCACCGGCATCTCGCTGCCGCAATACGCATCCCATCTGCGCATCTTCGGCACCGACATTTCGGAAGCGATGCTGCAGAAGGCCAAGAAGCGCGTCGACGAGCTCAAGCTGAAGAACGTCGAGGGCCTGGCTGTCATGGACGCCGAGAAGCTCGAATTCCCCGACAACTCCTTCGACGTCGTGATGGCGCAGTACGTCGTCACGGCCGTGCCGAACCCGGAAGCGGCGCTCGACGAATTCGCCCGCGTGCTGCGGCCCGGCGGTGAACTCATCATCCTGACCCGCGTCAGTGCGGACGCCGGCGTGCGCCGCTTCATCGAGCAGCGCCTGCAGCCGGTGGTTCGCCCGCTCGGCTTCCGCACCGCCGAGTTCGCCTGGTCGCGCTACGCGCAATGGCTGGCCGGCGCGCGCGGCATGGAGCTGGCGGAGCGCCGCCTGGTGCCGCCGCTCGGTCACTTCTCGCTGGTGCGTTTCCGAAAAGTTGACGTCGCGAAGGCAGCGTAACCGCGTTATCGCGGTGGCTGCTGCGGCGCCGCGAAACTTCATATGACATTTAGATGATGTCATACGCCGGACATCGAATCCCGTTAATCCTTAACCCGAAAGAATTTTGGGGGAGATCATGATCAAGAACTTCATGCAGGAACTGCGAACCCAGCGTTGGGACGACCATCGCTACTATCACCACAGCCGCATCAACCAGTCGCTGCACTTCGTCAGCGCCGCGAGCTTTCTGTTCGCCTATGTCATGCTGTTCATCGATCCCGTGGTGTCGGCGCTGGTCGGCTGGCTGGTCTCGATGACGTCGCGCCAGGCCGGTCACTTCTTCTTCGAGCCGAAGGGCTATGACCACGTCAACCACGCCACCCACGAGCACAAGGAAGATATCAAGGTCGGCTACAATCTTCAGCGCAAGGTCGTGCTGATGGTGATCTGGGCGCTGTCGCCGCTGGTGCTGTATGTCGATCCGACCCTGCTCGGCATGTTCGCGCCGTGGGAGACGACGGCCGACTTCATGCGTCAGGTCGCCAAGATCTGGCTGGCGATCGGTATCGGCGGGCTTCTGTTCCGCACCATCCATTTGTTCTTCATCCGCGACGTCGAGACCGGCCTCGTCTGGATGACCAAGATCGTGACCGACCCGTTCAGCGACCTCAAGCTCTACTACAAGGCGCCGATCGCCCTGATGAAGGGCGAACTGATCGACCCGGGCCTCGAGAAGCACGTCAAGCACGCCTGATCGATTTTGACCTGTCCACGAAATGCGTCATGCCCGGGCTCGTCCCGGGCATCCACGTTCTTAAGCACCAATTGTGAGATCGTCATTGCGAGCGAAGCGAAGCAATCCATTCCTCCGCGCGGGGATAGATGGATTGCTTCGTCGCTTCGCTCCTCGCAATGACGAAAGAGGCAATGACGAAAGAGCTAGCCCGGCTGTGATGATCGTCGTAAGCGCGCTTTCAGCGCCCGAACCTCTTGGCAAACATCTCTTTCAAGATCTGCCGCTTGATGTTCCTGTTGGTGAGGCCAGCATCACGCCACCACCAGCCGTCGCGCTTCATCTTCTCGGTAGCGCTAACGAAACGGTCGGCCACCGCGGCAAAGTCGTCATCGGTATAGTTCAGGCTGAAGATCAGCCGGCCCGTGCCGACCCAGCTCAGCGCCAGCCCCTCGGCGCGCAGGTAGTATTGCAGCATCCAGTTGTAACGGGACGGCTCGGTATAATGCACCATCCAGATCGACGACAGATTGCTGACGCGCACCGGAAGATCCTGCGCGGCGAGCCGGTCGTTGAGCGTCTTGGCGCGCGCGTTCCAGGTCTCGTCGAGCCCGTGATAGACCGAGTTGAAATTCGGACTGGCGAGCCGGCCGAGGAATTCGTCCATCGCGGTCATGACGTAGGGATGCGAATTGAAGGTGCCGCGGGCAAAGCAGATGTCGGCCGGGCGATCGTCGCGAAAACGCCGCATCAGATCCTTAGCGCCGCAGACCACGCCGACCGGAAGTCCACCGGCCAGGCTCTTGCCATAGGTCACCATGTCGGCGCGGACGCCGAAATATTCCTGCGCGCCGCCGGCGGCGAGGCGGAAGCCGACAAAGACCTCGTCGAAGATCAGCACGATGCCGCGTTCGGTGCAGACCTCGCGCAGCTTCTTCAGCCATGCGGTATAGGCGGCGCGATCGAAATTGCCGGAACGCGAACTGTCGACCAGCGCGGAATCGCCGGGCGCGTTGGCGTTGGGGTGCAGCGCCTGCAGCGGATTGACCAGCACGCAGGCGATGTCGCGGCGCGTTCTCAAAACATGCAGCGTCCGCTCCGACATGTCGGCGAGCGTATAGGTCTCGTGCGGCGACACGGGGTTGCCGACGCCGGGCTGCACGTCACCCCACCAGCCGTGATAGGCGCCGGCAAAGCGAACCAGATGCGTGCGCTTGGTGTGGTAGCGCGCGAGCCGGACCGCCTGCATCACGGCTTCGGTGCCGGACATGTGGAACGAGACTTCGTCGAGGCCGGAAATCTCGCAGAGACGCTTGACGTTGTCGGTGATGACGGGGTGATAGGGGCCGAGCACCGGTCCGAGCGCGTGCGCGCGCTTTTCCGATTCGGTGATGCAGTCCTTGTAGAAATCGTTGCCGAAAATGTTGACGCCGTACGAGCCGGTCAGGTCGTAGGAAACATTGCCGTCGACATCGGTGACGGTGACGCCGGAAGAGGACTGCACGAAGGCGCTGGTGGAAAGATGCTCGCGCACCAGCCGGCTGTACTGGAACGGCACCCGGTAGGCTTCGGTGAATTGCAGGTCGGAAATGTGCTCGGCCGCCTCGGCGGTCATCTGCCGGCCCTTGGGATAACGGTCTTGATAGATGCCGGCGAGCCGGAAGAAGCCGTCCTGGCGCTGCGCCGCGACATCGGCCGGCGCGCCGTCGGAACAGAAGAAGGCGCCGATATCGAATTCGTAATGCGGCAACAGGCGGGCGACCATCTTGGACATCTTGGAATGTCCGGTCAGCGAGCGGTGCTTGGCCCGCGACAGCGCCAGCCGCGCCTGCAATTTGGGGAAGGTCACCGCGGCGCCGGCAATCGCAACGGCGGACAGCGACAGAATCGAAAGGGGCGAATCCATGCCACCAGCGCTAGCTAATCCTGCTAACAGATTCATGACAGTCAAAGGCCTGATTTCGGCCTTTACCCAGCAGGAAGACCTCAATTTCCTGCTGACCAACCGGATTCCCCGGGCGGCCATCACCCGTTTCATGGGCTGGTTCAGCAAAATCGAAAACCCGCTGGTGCGGGACGCCTCGATCGCCTGCTGGCGGCTGTTCTCCGATCTCGACCTGTCGGAGGCGAAGAAGACCGAGTTCAGGAGCCTGCACGATTGCTTCACCCGCGAGCTGCGTCCGGGCCTGCGCCCGGCCGATCCGGATCCTGCAATCGTGGCCAGCCCCTCCGACGGCATCATCGGCGCCTTCGGCCGGATCGAGGACACAAGACTGTTCCAGATCAAGGGCGCGCCGTATTCGCTGCTGGATCTGCTCGGCGATCCCGCTTTGGTGGAGCGTCACCGCAACGGCCGTTACCTCACGCTGCGGCTGACCTCGAGCATGTACCATCGTTTTCACGCGCCCTATGACGCCACGATCGAGCGGGTGAGGTTCATCCATGGCGACGTCTGGAACGTCAATCCGATTGCGTTGAAAAGGGTGGAGCGGCTGTTCTGCAAGAACGAGCGCGCGGTGCTGGAGACGCGGCTTGCGTCCGGCGAAGCGCTGACGCTGGTGCCGGTCGCCGCAATCCTGGTCGCCAGCATCCGCCTGCACTTCCTCGATGTGACTCTCAACGCGCAGAGCAGGGGGCCGGTGGATTTCCCGTGCGCCGCCAGCATGCGCAAGGGCGATGAGCTCGGCTGGTTCGAGCACGGCTCGACCATCATCGTGCTGGCGCCGGAAAATTTCGAGTTTGCCGACAATGTCACTGAGGGTGCGCGTGTTCGCGCCGGTGAGGCGTTGCTGCGGAAGCCAAAGGGATGATTATGTTGCCTGCAAGGCACTGCCGCGACTGTGAGCGGGATCACCGAGGCACCGCTACACATCGTGCGATTATCTGGCCTCCGCTAACACCTCCGCAGCAAACAAGGGAGCAGTGCCATGACGCAGACCAGCAAGTCGATCAATGGAAACCAGCGCGCATTGGACGAGCGAGTCTTGAAGGATGCCGAGCTAGAGGCCGTTTCCGGTGGCGCTATGTTCGGCAGCGCGTTTTCCGAAGCCCTGAAGTCAATCGGGGAAGGGCTTACAACAATGGCACGTAAGGGCTGACCGCGTTGTCAGCGTCGAAGCGACTCGGCGGCGATGCTCAATAAATCAAAATGAGAGAAGCCGCCGCGAGGCGGCTTTTTGCTGCGTGCCGGCCGTCAGGCGCGGGCGCCTCCTGCTATGCCGAGCTCGGCAAGGGAGGGATAGTCGGCATCCACGATGTTCGCGAGCCCGCGCATTTCGCCGATGCCGAACCATTTCAGCTCGGTATGTTCGTCGCAGATGTTGGCGGGCTCGCCGCCTTGCCAGGCGGTCACGGCGTAGATGTGATGCAGCGCATCGCCATAGCGTTCGGGCTGCCGTTCCCGGACCGTCGCGATCAGGCGGAATTGAGTGGGCGTTACGCCTGCTTCTTCCTGAACCTCGCGGACCAGAGCGTGATCGAGGCTCTCGCCGTCCTCGACATGTCCGCCGATTGTGTCCCAATGGCTTGGCCAAACCTTTTTCGAGGGCGCGCGCAAGCCAAGAAGGACTCTGCCATCTGGCCGGATTAACAGTGCACCGACGGTTCTGGCGGTTCTGTCTTGCATGCGGCGTCTCTGGCCTGAAGAACACAGACGGTAGCATCGCCGCGTGAAATTCTCTATGTGTGGTGGATTCCAACGACGATCGGAGAAGATGGCGATGGCGCGGACGCCTGTGCTGGCGGCGGGAGGCATTGTGTTGCGGCAGGCGGCGACGCCGCTGGTCGCGATCGTGCGCCTGCGCAAGCGCAACGAATGGGTCCTGCCGAAGGGCAAGCTCGATCGCGGCGAGACGCCGCGCGACGCGGCCGAGCGCGAAGTCAATGAAGAGACCGGGCACGATGTCGCCGTGCACGAGTTCCTCGGTACGCTGGTCTACGAATCCCGCGGCGGCTCCAAGGTCGTGCACTTCTGGCGGATGGAAGCGGGAGCCGAGCCGGTCCGTAAACTGATGCGCGACGTGAAGGCGGTGGAGTGGCTGCCGCTGGCGGATGCGGTCGAGCGGCTGTCGCGCGGCTATGAGCGGGCGTTTCTGGAAAATGTCGGGCCGATCGCGATGGCTGCGGGGAGGGTTATGCAGACAGGAACCGCAGTCGATCGTGCGCCCGAGCCTGTGCGTGTTGAAACGATCCCCGAAGTCAGGGATCGCCGCAGCCTCGTGCAGAAAATGCGGGACTGGTTTCGACGCGCGGCGTGATCTCTGCTGGTTCGTCATGCCCGGCCTTGTGCCGGGCATCCACGTCTTGCTTCCGCAAGTAAGACGTGGATGGCCGGGTCAAGCCCGGCCATGACGGAAACAGAAAAACGCCACGTCCGGTATCCCCGGGCATGGCGCTTTCTCATCTTACATAGAGTGTTGATCAGCCGCGCTTGTGCGGGGTCAGGTTCAGCGGCTTCGACGGCTTGGCCGACGGCGCGTAGCTGACGGGTGTCGTGGCCGGGGGCTCGTAACGGAACACGGCCTTGCAACCGTCGCTCAGCGACGCGCGCTGCCGGATCATGCAGGCGGTGACGCGATCGACATCGGGAATTTCCGCTCCGCACAGCCGCATCGCGTCGCCGGCGCACATCTGCTCCTGCTCTGGCGTATGGGCCTGCGAAACGGTCGTCAGCATCCCGAACGCAAGCGTGGCCGCGATCAGCAATTGGCAGTTACGGATGGTGGAGCGTGCGAAAGCCATGGTGTGTCCCTCTTGCAGGTTTGGTGAGTGGTGCGCCCGGGTTGCGCGCCGGGTGGCGCCTCGTTGGGCAAGAGAACTACGCGGGCTTGGTTTCGGGATTTCTTCGTCGCGGGACCAAAACGGTTTCGTCGCGCGGAGAATTGTTTCGTCGCGTACGTCCTTGGCGTGTCATTCCGGGGCGATGCAAAGCATCGAACCCGGAATCTCGAGATTCCGGGTTCGCACTTCGTGCGCCCCGGAATGACCGGGCGCTATTTAAAACGAAATATCAGCTCACGCGCTTCCAGGTCTGGCCGCCGCAGAACATGCCGCCGAAAGCGCAGCCCTGCACGCGGAGCGAGCCGTTGCTCTTCATCGACATCGTCGAGTCGTACTTGCGGCCGCTGTCGGGATCGTTGATCCGGCCGGCCCACTTCGAGCCCTGCGGTCTCATGTTGATCAGGATCTTTTCGCCGGTCTTGACGGCATAGCCGCAGAGATTGTCGCCGCACTGCTCGATGCGGACATTGCCCTTGTTCTCTTCGGTGGCCCAGACGCCGATCGGCGAGTTCGGATCGGACGCGGGGCCAGCGTCAACCGGAGCCGGAGCAGGCGCTGAGTACCTGGATGGGGCCGGCTCGGCAGCCGGCGCGGGTGCCGGTGGTGCGACGTCGGTTTGCGGAGGCGCGGCGGCGTAGGTGGTTGGAGCCGGGGCAGGGGCAGGGGCAGGTGCCGCCGCCTGGTCAGGAGCCGGGGCCGGAAGGCGGTCCTGCCTTTGAGGCGCTGCCGCGTAGTCATCGTCGTTGTAGCGCCTGGGCTGGTAGCCGTTGTAACGGGGCTTCCCGGCCGCCGGCGCGTAATCATCATTGTAGCGCTTGGAGTCGCTGTATTCAGGCCGAGCCGGCGCCGGCGCGACATCGTCATCATCGTCGTAGCGGTTGGACTTGAGGCCCTTGAAGCCGGGCGCCGTGATGTTGATGCAGGACAGCGAGGCACAGCCGCGCGGCGCTTCGATGCGGACGCGCTGGCCTTCGATCTGGAACGAGATGCCTCCGGCATGGGCCGAGGTGGTGGCCAACAGCAGGGCTGCGAGGATGTAGAGCTTCTTCATGAGAGCCTCCTGGGCGGCTTGAATTGGTTGGCGATGAACTTGCGCAGACCCTATGCCCGGCCGGGTTCGCCTTCTGTGATGTAGGTCACGGGGGACCCAGGTGACTCAAATCACATCCAGGGGAACCGGCCGCGGCCTAGCTTGTGCGCTCAACCCGGGGAGGGTCCGATGAAGCGCCTTTGTTTTCTGGCCGTGCTGATGCTGCTCAGTCCGTCCGCGTATGCGGGCGATTCGATTTCATTCGTGGTCGGCGGCCATCGCATCCAGATCGACGCGTCCAGATATTGCCGTTCGACCTCCTGCGCCTCGGTTTCGATTTCGGGTACCTCGCGTAACCGAAGTCGTTATGACGACCGAGGTCGCTATGACGACCGGGATCGTTACAACGACGATGATCGCTATCGCGATGATCGCAGGATCAGCGAGTCAACGAGGACATTGCCAACCGCACCGGCGGTAGCTCCGCCCCCGGTTCAATCCATTGCCGCTCCGCCGCCGGCCGTGTACAGGCCGGCCGCCGCCGCGACGCAAATCGTGCCTGCGCCGCAGTCGCCCGCTCCGCCGGCAACACTCGCTGTTCCGCCCGCGCCACCGCCGCCGCCACCGGTTGCGAAGCCGGCCGAGCCGGTGCGCCCGACGCCGGTGGCCGTGCCGCAGATTTCGCGTGTCTCGAATGATCTCGCCGACGATGCCGACACGCCGATCGGCGACTGGCAGACCGAAGGCAAGGGATTGGTTCGTATCGCCAAATGCGGCAACGCGCTGTGCGGCTACGTGCTCAATTCGTCCTCCAACGACAAGGGCGAGGCCGTCCTGATCAACATGAAGCCGAAGAGCGAGAAGCAGTGGACCGGCAGCGTCTACAGCCAGGCCAGCGGCGACACCTATTACGGCACCATGGACATGAAAGGCCAGAACACGCTGCGCGTCGAAGCCTGCGCGCTCGGCCGCTTCTACTGCTCGGGCAACAACTGGCGCCGGATCAACGCCACGGCGGAAAGCCTGATGTCATCGCGGCAGACTCTCGCGGAGCCGCGGTCGTAATCATCACGCATAAAAAATGCCCGGTGGAGCGACCACCGGGCGAACAGTTTTCGATTGGCTTCGAGCCTGGAAGGGGAAGCCTAGAACACGCCGATCACAATGGCGCCGACGAAGGCGAATGCGAGATACGCGGTTACAACGCTCAGTCTGCTGACCATGGTCATGGGAATACTCCCTTGGTTCACGTCGTGCCCGCTCATAACGCTTTAGGCTAACAAAGCGTTCCCGGCCCAAACAAGTCAGCGTTGCTGTCCATCCCCGCCTGTCCACAGCGGGCCGCTCCGGGCAACATGGTAAATAATTCATGAAATCAACGTGTTGAAGACTTCTTAAATAAATTCGCCGAACGTGCGCGGATGACGCGTGGAGTTCGTTTGTATCTCGTCGGCTCCTTCGTCCTTGTCTCCTTGGCGGGTTGCGGCCGCGGACTTTTTCAGTCCGCCGAGCGCGAACCGTGGCGGGCCGAGGCCGAGGTCGCATGCCTAAAATCCGGTGCGGTCAAGGAGACCCCCGAACTGGTCCGGATTGACCCGATTTCCGGTCCCGGCGCCTGTGGCGCGCAATTTCCGCTGAAAGTCGCAGCCCTCGGCGAGGGCAGCCCGAGTTTCGGTTTTGCCGACGAGTTGCGGCCACCCCGCGCTATCGGCAACCAGCCGCGCTGGCCGGTCCGGCCGGCGCCTGCCGCCGCACCGTCGCAGACCTATTCCGATACGGCACTGCGCCAGCCGAGCTATGGCGCGCCGTCCAACGGGCCGGTCTCGCTGACCGCGCCGGGCGTGGCCCAGCAGGACGACGAAATCGATCTGCCGACCGAAGGCGCGCCGCAATCGCGCGACCCGCGCGGCGGCGGCTCTTATGTGGCCGCGCCTTCTTATCCGCCGCGCGACCGCTACCCGTCATCCCCGAATTATTCGCCGGCACCCTATTCGCAGGCGCCAGCCGCCGCGCCGCCGCGGCTCGGACCGACGCTGGGCGATCCCGTCAACACGGTGGGGCCGGTCGCGATCAAACCGACCGCGACGCTGGCCTGTCCGATCGTCTCGGTGCTCGATCGGTGGCTCGCCGACTCGGTGCAGCCCGCAGCCCAGCGCTGGTTCGGCGTGCGCGTGGTCGAGATCAGGCAGATCTCCGCCTATTCCTGCCGCGGCATGAACGGCAATCCGAACTCGCATATTTCCGAACACGCTTTTGGCAATGCGCTCGACATCGCCTCCTTTACGCTGGCCGATGGCAGGCGCGTGACGGTGAAGGGCGGCTGGCGCGGCATGCCGGAAGAGCAGGGCTTTCTGCGCGACGTGCAGGCGAGCGCCTGCCAGCAGTTCAACACCGTGCTGGCGCCGGGCTCCAACCGCCATCACGAGGACCATATCCACGTCGATCTGATGCGCCGCTCCAGCGGGCGGGTGATCTGCCAGCCTTCAGCGGTGTCCGGCGATCAGGTCGCGGGTAGGGCCGGAGGGCGCAGTCCCTACGCTTCATCGCGCGAGCCCTACGTGACGGGTTCGCTCGGCGGCAGGCGGGCGCACCGGCACTCCAGCAAGGTCAACGAAGAAGACGAGTTCGACGGGCATTAGCCCCAGGTCTGTAGGGTGGGCAAAGCGAAGCGTACCCATCGATCGGCACGCGCGGTTGTAATGGTGGGCACGGCGCCTGCGCGCCTTTGCCCACCCTACGAAATCTTACGCAGCCAATTTCTCCAGCACATCGCGCACCACGCCTTCCAGCAGATCGAGCTTGTAGCCCGTCATCGGCAAGGGCTTTGCGCCTGAGGTCGCAAGCTTGGCGGCCACTTCAATGTTCAACGCATTGGCCGCTTTGCCCTGCACGGCGGCCTCCGCCGCCTTTAGCCGCAGCGGCACCGGCGCGATGCCGCCGGCGGTGAGGCGGATGAACTGGAACGCGCCGTCCTTGATAACCGCGCGGGCGCAGATTTCGACCAGCGGCCATTCCGCATAGGCGCGGCTGATCGCGCGCTTGTAGAACGCGCGCTCGCCTTGCAACGGCTTGGGCAGTTCAATGCCCCGGATCATCTCGCCCGGCTGCAGCAAATTGTCGACGGTGCCGTTGGAGCCGTCGCCGAGCACATCCGGGATCGACAGCCCGCTTCGCGTGTAGGTGATGATGGTCGCGTCATAAGCCAGCAGCGCGGCCGCCATCGTGGAAGGATGCGGCGCCACGCAGGGGCCGAGATCGAAGGCGACATGATAGAGGTGATTGCCGTTGCGGGCGGGACAATCGGTGCCGCCCTTCTTCAGGCAGGCGATATGCGGATTTCGATAATACCAGCAGCGTGAACGCTGCGCGATATTGCCGCCGAGCGTTGCGAGATGACGGATCTGCGGCGTCGCGAGGCCCTGCGCCGACGCCGCAATGCCGGGATAGGCGGCGGCGATGCTTCGATCGGCGGCGATCGCAGCGATCGTCGTGTAGGCGCCGATGCGCAGCGTGCCGTCGGCGCCCCAGTTCATACCCGAGATGTCAGACGCGGGCACGATGTCCATCAGCGGGCCCTTCGAGACGCCGCTGCGGCGGCGTTCGGAAAGGTCGGTGCCGGCGGCGCGGAATTCGGTCGTCATGGCTGATGTCATGCGGCGGCCCTCCCTTTCAGGGCTGAGATCAAACGGTCGGGGCGGATCGGCAACTCCATCGGCCGGATGCCGGTGGCGTTGTAGATCGCGTTGGCGACCGCAGGTGACGTCGGCACGGTGGCGACCTCGCCGATGCCGACGCTACCGCCGAGCACGTGATCGAAACCCGCTTCGTCGAAATGCACGTCGATCACGGGCGTGTCGGCGATCCCTGGAATCCGGTAATCCTCCAGCCCGCCGCTCAGCGTATCGCCGGTTCGCCCGTCGATCTCGCGGGCTTCGTAAAGCGCGTAGCCGATGCCTTGAATGACCGAGCCCGCCGCCTGGCTTCGCGCCAGCGCGGGCGCCGCGATCTTGCCGACCGCAATGCCGGTGTGGACGTTGAGGACGCGGACATGGCCGAGCCAGGTATCGACTTCGACCTCGATCACCTGCACTGAACTTGGCACGCCGGCGCCGATCACCATGTTGGACATCCAGCGCATCATCTTGCCGAATATCCAGCCCAGAATCCCCACCTGCTTCAGCGGCGACTCAACGCCCGGCGCCATCTGCCTGCTGTCCTCCGGCCGCACGCCTGATGCGGTGAGGTCGGGCGAGGCCGCCAGCAATTCGCGCCACGGCGCATTCGAGCCCGGCGCCGGCTTTCGTTTTGCATTTTTTTCGATCGTGGCCTTGAGCTTTTGAATCGCGAGCAATGTCGGCGGCACCACCGAGGCGGTGGTGCGGCTGCCACCCGAGCCCGGGCCTACCGGCAGCTTGGAATCGCCGATCTGAACCTCGACCTCGTGCGGCTCGAGTCCGAATTCGCGTGCCACCGTATTGGCGATCACGGTGCGGCTGCCGGTGCCGATATCCTGGATCGCCGTGCTCGCGATCAGGCGTCCGCCCTTGACCGACACTTCCACTTTCGAGCCGGGCTGCCAGAGATAAAGCCAGTAGCCGGTGGCGACGCCGACGCCGCGGCGATAGCGGCCGGTCTGCTCGGCCGGTGACTTCCGGTTGCGCCAGACGTCGAGCCCTTGCGCCCATTCATAAAGCCGCCGGCGGTTGGGATCGGTATCCCAGCGTTTGCGCAGCTCGATCGGATCGACCTTCATTCGCAGCGCGGCTTCGTCGATCGCCTGCTCCACCGCGAATGCCATCGGCGGTCCGCCGGGCCCGCGAAACGCCGCCCCGGGCGGCAAATTGCTGATGACGTCGAAATCGGCCAGTTCCTTGCCTTCCGCCGGATAGATCAGCCGTGCCAGGGTGGCGATGGTGGAATTGATCGCGGCGCCGGTGTCGGCGTAGGCCGTGAGCGACAGCGCCTTCAAGCCGCCCTGCTCGGACGGCAGCAGCGCGAGCTTGACCTCCGACGCCGGCCGATAGCCGGTCACCGAGAGCTCTTCGTGGCGGTCGAAGGCGACGCGGACCGGCGCCTTGGCGGCGCGCGCCAGATCGATCGCGATCGTCGTCTCCGCGCCGAGGCTGGCCTTGGAGCCGAAACCGCCGCCGACATGGTCGGCGATCACGCGCACCTTGTCGTGGTCGAGCTTGTAACGCTTGGCGATCAGCTCCATCAGATGGAACACGCTCTGCGTCGAGGCGTGCACCGTGAGGCGGTCGCCTTCGAAATGCGCGACTGACGCGTGCGGCTCCAGGCAGGTATGCGATTGCGTGCCGGTCCGGAACACGCCTTCGACCAGCAACGGATTTTTCTCCTGCCGCGCGCTTTCGACCCAGCTCCGCACTTGCTTCGGCTTGAGCGAGAACGCAGCTGACGGTCCGCGGATGTTTGCCTTCCACGGCGCCGGCGCACCGGCGCCTTCGGAGACGTTGCCGGCTTTCTTGCGGTCGGCCTTTTCGAACACCACAGGCGCATTGGGCTTGCGGGCTTCATCGAGCCCGATCACCGAGGGCAGCTTTTCGCTGGATATTTTGATCGTGGCAATCGCTGCCAGCGCGATCTTGCGATCCCTGGCCGCGACGGCGGCGATGGGCTGGCCGACAAAGCGGACGATACGGTCTTCAGCGAGCAGCGAGATCGCGGCGCCGACACCCGGCAGCGCCAGCGCGGGCGCGAGGTCGAGCTCTGCGATTTTGCCATGCGCGATCTCTGAGCGCAGGATGACGCCTTCGAGCTGGCCTTCATGCCTGACGTCGACGGTGTATTTCGCCGCACCCGTCACCTTGTCGCGCGCCTCGACGCGCGGCGAGACGATGTCGCCGCCGTCGAACTGGCCGCTGCAGGCCGCGGCCACCGCGCTGAAGATGCCGTCATAGGCGCCGCAGCGGCACAGATGCCCCGACAGGACAGCGCCGATTTCATCGCGCGAAGGTGTTGCCGTTCCTCGTGTCGCGCGCCAGTGGTCGTGAAACGCCGCGGCCTCGACGATGAAGCCCGGCGTGCAGAACCCGCATTGCAGCGCGTCGTGCACCATGAACGCCTTCTGAACCGGGTGCAGCTTTTCGGCGCCGATGCCCTCGACCGTGGTGACTGTCTTGCCGGCGGCGGCGCGGGCCGGCATCAGGCAACTCGCCACCGGCGCGCCATCCACCAGCACGGTGCAGGCGCCGCAAACGCCGGCGCCGCAGACGAGCTTGGTGCCGGTGAGGTCGAGATCGCTTCTAACCACATCGATCAGCATGGCGTCGAGGTCGTCGGGCAGGGGGGCGACACGGCCGTTGATCGTCATCGTACTCATCTGCGATCTCCTGATTTGCGGGCGGTTTTGCTTGCGACAGGTTTTCTTGCAGTTTTTCTTAACCGCGGCTTCGGCGACGGGCTCACGGCGCCGGCGACCAGCGTGCGCACCATGATGCCGAAATCCCGCAGGAAGGCGTCGGCCGGCTGCATCGCAGGATAGGCGGACTTGGTGCCGTTGAACGCCATTTCGACGCAGCGCGCGAAGTCGGGCGCGGTCATGCCCTTGATCGCGAGACGTTGCTTGCGGCAGACGCGTTCGATCGTGGACGTCAGCTGCGCGGCATAATGCGCGGCATATTTCTGGTAGATGTCGCGGGCCTGCAGCAGGTGCTCGGAGAACAGCTCTTCGATATGGGGCGAACCCTCGAGCGGCGCGATCAACTGCCCGATCCGCGCGGTGATCTCGGCGATCAGGATGTCGGCGAGACCGCCGCCGGCCTTTTCGGTGGCCTCGCCCGCCGCGATCTCGGCGGCCAGCGCGTTCTCATGCAGCCGCTCGATCACGGCGCGGAACAGTTCTTCCTTGGACTTGAAATGATGGTAGAGCGCCTGACGCGTCAGGCCGGCGGCCTCCGCCGCCTGCTCGATCGACGAGCGCCGAAACCCCTGCCGGCGGAACACCAGCATGGCGGCATCGAGGATGCGGTCGCGGGGCTTCATTTGACGAATTTGACAAAATGAGACGAAGTGTCAAATGACGGATTTGTGTTGGGGCGCGGCTAACTGCCCCACGTCTCGCTGCCGGTCGCGGCGGCCGAGTTCAAGGACCATTTACGGATCACCGGCGTCCGAAAATTCCGCCGACCACGCCGCCCACGACGCCGCCGATCACACCAACCGGACCGCCGCCGCCCCCGCCGCGACGTCGGGCCCGGCGGTCGTTGCCGGACTTGTTGTCGCGGATGCTGGCGTTCGCCGTCGAGACGGAATCGTTCAGGAGTGCCTGATGCTGCAACGTGTTGAGGAAACCGGTCTTGGGATAGTCTCGCGCGGCCTGCCAGCGTGTGATGACGGCGCGGGTCCGCGCGTCGAACTTTCCGTTCGCCCTGGTGTCGAAGCCGAGACGGGTCAGACGGCGCTGCAGGTCGCGGCGCTTGGGCTTGTCGAGGCCGATCCGATCCTCGGTTTCCTGCGTTGCTTCGTCGGTGAAGACCGCCTCATCGACGGATGCGGCCTGATCGCGCGTGGTGGTGCTTGGCCCGGCCTTGGCAGCATCCGAGCAGACAAGAATTCCCAGGATCGACAAGGCTAGGATCAAGACACGCATGGCCTATTGTTCCCCCGAGTCTCTCAAATGATTTCGCTTTGAGAGCCTGCGTCGGTGCAAATACGAACCCGGCTTTTGAATCAAAGGTCGATTTTGGTTTCGTCGCTGGCAACTGCTGGCGGGAACACTTGTTCCATAGCGGGCGTCGATTGTTGCACCGCATGACACTCAATGATGGCGGTCGCCGCAGCGGCAGCCCGCATGAGCGGGTCGCGCGAATGCGCGCCCGATGACAGGCTCCACGACATGCGGGATCAGGGGCCGGACACCCGGATGTCGCTCCGGGCTACATTGTTGCTTTGCCCAATTAAACGAACTTGATCCCGATCAGGTCGCCCTTCTTCCAGGCGACCTTGCAGGCCCTGCCCGGGGAGGCCCGGTCAAATTTCAGATGAAAATGCGGCTTGACGAATTGCGGGTCTTCCACCCGCAATCGCGCACCGCCTTCCGAAATGTCGATGACGGTGCATTGACGCGCGGCAAAACTGCCGTCGATGGTCATCCATGCGGGCTGGTTGGTTCGCCGGCGAGAGGGCCGGGTCCTTCGACCGAAAATTGTCATGGCACATACCTCCCGCCGATCAAACGCGCTGAGGGGACGCCTGGTTGCAGTTGCGGACAATTTGAACGAACGGGAAGGCGCGGGGCGGAGTTATTGCGTTTGGAGTTTTCCAAAACTCAATTCGGAAAAAACTGTCGTCCCGGCCTTGAGCCGGGACCCATAACCACCGAATCCTGATGTTGCACCAAGCTGGAGCTCCAATCACTTTCGCCACTGAAACGTGTGGTTATGGGTCCCGGCCTTCGCCGGGACGACGGATTGGAGCGAATGCCGGTTACCTGCGATCTACTTCGCCCGATACGCTGTCAGAAACACCCGCGTCGCGCTGTCGACGACGGTTGCGATCTGCTCCGGCGACGGTGAGGGCTTGGCCTGGAAGATGAAAGCCTGAAACAGCGTCGCCTGGCACATTTGCATGAACTGCCAGGCCGCCAGTTCGTAATCGTCGATCACGAGCTCGCCGAGCCGTCCCCGCGCCTCAAGATAGGCGGCGAAGCGATTGACGGTGCGGGCCAGCACATTGTCATAAAATCTGCGGCCGACTTCCGGCATCCGCTCCGCAATCGACATCACGGTGCGGATCGCCGAGCCGCCGCCGGGACGACAAAGCACCTGGATGTAGGCCCGGCCGAATTCCGGCAGCGTGATGTCTACGTCGCGGTCGGGATCGAAATTGAATGCGGTTTTGCCCTGTTCGATCGATTCTTCCTCGACGATGGCTTCGAACAGGCGGTGCTTGTCGGCGAAATAGACGTAGAGCGTTCCCTTGGAGACGCCGGCGGAGCGCGCGATCTCGCCCATGCTGGCGCCGTCGAAACCGAGATCCAGGAACACTTTCCGCGCGCCATCAAGGATCTGGCGGCGCTTCGAGGAATCCTCGTCGGCGATGACATCAAGCCTATGCGACGTGTCTGCAACCATTGGTTTATCTTCTCGGGAAAGATTTCAACCGGACATATGCACGGGAAGGTGCTTTCGATCTATGGTCCCTTCACGCAAATGTATCTTGACCGAACCGTTCGGTCAATGTTAATTCTGGAAATGACGATGCCTACACGGCCGGGGTTCGGCTGCGTCTGCACCGTGCATGAGTAATGGGGAGGCCGGGTATGGCCGCAGCGAGAGACCAGGCCGCGCGCGTCGTTCGGCAACAGCCGGAGGCGTCGGCTCGTCAGGAGCCGGAGGCGGCAACGGCCGAAGACGAAGCCGCGCGCGACCCCGCCCAGTTGGCGGACCAGCTTCGAGCTCACGTTGCGGAAGAAACCAGGCGCCAGCCGGCAGCTGCTCCAGGCGCGCCGGCAACCGACAGGCCGGCCGCACCGCCCGCCGATGCCGCACAACCCGCCGCGCCGAAATCCGGCAAGCGCAAATTCGTGATGATGGGCGTGTTCGCGTTGCTGGCACTCGCGGCCGTCAGCTACGGCGTCTACTACACATTCATCGGGCGCTTTTACATCTCGACCGACGACGCCTATGTGCGTGCCAACAATACCACGCTGGGTGCGCGGGTCGCGGGCCATATCGCGGCGATCATTCCCGTCGATAATACAATCGTTCGCGCCGGCGACGTGATCTACAAGATCGATGACGGCGATTACCGGATCGCCGTGGAGGCCGCGCGCACCAAGATCGCGACCCAGCAGGCCACCATCGACCGCATCGGCCGTCAGGTGGCGGCGATGGAAAGCGCGGTCGAGCAGGCCAAGGCGCAACTCGTCTCCGCGGAAGCGGCGCTGAAGCGCGCCGGTCTCGACTTCGACCGCCAGCAGGCGCTGAGCACCAAGGGCTTTGCCTCGCGCGCCACATTCGAGGTTTCCGAAGCCGGCCGCGATCAGGGTGTGGCGCAGGTAAAATCGGCGCAGGCCGCCCATGATGCCGCGCGCGACAATGTCGAGGTGACCAGGGCGCAGCAGAACGAGGCCCGCGCCCAGCTGGCGGAGTTGCAGACCACGTTGGCCAAGGCCGAGCGCGATCTCGCCTTCACCTCGGTGCGTGCGCCGGTCGACGGCACCTTCTCCAACCGCATCGTCAACACCGGCGATTTCATCCAGGCCGGCCAGCGCCTCGGCAATGTGGTGCCGCTCAACGACGTCTTCATCGACGCCAACTATAAAGAAACGCAGCTCAAGCGCATCCGTCCCGGCCAGCCCGTGACGATTTCCGTGGATGCTTACGGCCATCGCAAGTTCGCTGCCGTGGTCGACAGCATCTCGCCCGCGGCGGGCTCGGTGTTCACGCTGCTGCCGCCTGACAACGCCACCGGCAACTTCACCAAGATCGTGCAGCGGCTGCCGGTGCGGATCCGGGTGCCGAAGGATGTCGCGAAGCAAAACCTGCTGCGCGCGGGCATGTCGGTCTACACCACCGTCAACACCCGTGACGGCGCGGCCGATGCCGACAACGAGGCCGACCTCGACGCGTCGCCGATGCTTCATCCGAAGTAATTTTATAGCGCCGGGGTTAGCCCGGCGCGCGTCCTGAGCAGATCATGGCAGACGCCACCACCGCATCGCCGTCGATGATACCAGCCGCAAGCGTGCCGGACGAGCGCATCCCGCCGCGGCGGCTGTTTGCGTTCCTCATCATGGTGTTTGGGATGTTCATGTCGATCCTGGACATCCAGATCGTCTCGGCATCGCTGTCGGAGATCCAGGCCGGGCTTTCGGCAAGCTCGAGCGAAGTGTCGTGGGTGCAGACCTCGTATCTGATCGCCGAGGTGATCGCGATTCCGCTTTCCGGGTTCCTGTCGCGCGCGTTCGGCACCCGCCTGCTGTTTGCGATCTCCGCCTCCGGCTTCACCATCGCGAGTTTCTTCTGCGGTTTCGCCTCGACGATCGAGCAGATGATCGTATGGCGCGCGCTGCAGGGATTTCTCGGCGCCGGCATGATCCCGACCGTGTTCGCCTCCGCCTATACGGTGTTTCCGCGCTCGAAATTCTACATCGTCGGCCCGATCATCGGCCTCGTCGCGACGCTGGCGCCGACGATTGGTCCCACTGTCGGCGGCTACATCACCGACCTGATGTCGTGGCACTGGCTGTTCTTCATCAACATCATTCCCGGCATCGGCATCACCATCGGCGTGCTGATCCTGGTCGATTTCGACGAGCCAAACTTCAAGCTGCTCGAACATTTCGACTGGTGGGGCCTGCTGTTCATGGCGGGCTTCCTCGGCTCGCTCGAATATGTGCTCGAGGAAGGCCCGCAATATCAGTGGCTGCAGGATACGTCGGTCGCGATCTGCGCCGCCGTCTGTCTGGCGTCGGCGATCGCGTTTTTCTGGCGCGTGCTGACAGCGCATGAGCCGATCGTCGACATCAGGACGTTCGGCGACCGCAATTTTGCCATCGGCTGCCTGATTTCGTTCTGCGTCGGCATCGGGCTGTACGGCCTGACCTACGTTTATCCGCGTTATCTCGCCGAAGTGCGCGGTTACAGCGCGCTGATGATCGGCGAGACCATGTTCGTCTCCGGGATCGCCATGTTCCTCACCGCGCCGATCGTCGGACGGCTGATGACCAAGGTCGACATGCGTTACCTCATCGCCTTCGGGCTTTGCAGCTTCGCGCTCGGCTCCTATTTGATGACCTGGATCACCCGCGAATATGATTTCTATGAACTGCTGGTCCCGCAAATCCTGCGCGGCGTCGGCATGATGTTCGCGATGGTGCCGACCAACACCATCGCGCTCGGCACGCTGGCGCCGGAGCGGGTCAAGAACGCCTCCGGCCTGTTCAACCTGACGCGCAATCTCGGCGGCGCGGTGGGGCTCGCGCTGATCAACCAGGTGCTGAACGAGCGCACCGATCTGCACATCTCGCGGCTGCACGAACGCGTCAATTGGGGCAACGCCACCGCGGTGGAGACGCTCAACATGTTTACCCAGCGCATGCAGGGCATGGGCGACGCCGCGCGGATGGCGATGAAGCAATTATCGCAGATCGTCCACCGCCAGGCGGTGGTGATGGGGTTCGGCGACGCCTTCTTCATGCTGGCCGTGTTCTATGTCGGCCTCAGCCTTCTGGTCGTGCTGCTGAACAAGCCGCCGGCGTGGCAGGCGGGCGGCCCGGGGCATTGACACAAATGGCTCAGAAGGCGGTCTCGTAGCCCGCATGAGCGCAGCGACATGCGGGATTTCGACGGCAAGCTGTCGAAAAGTATGATTTGATCCTGTTATGGTCGGATACCGGCGAAATTTCATTCCGGGCGGAATGTACTTCTTCACGGTCACTCTCGCTGACCGGCGCTCGAGATTGCTTATCGACCAGATTAATCACCTGCGTAGCGCGTTGCGTACCGCTCGCCGCGAGCGGCCGTTCACGATAGACGCCGCCGTGATACTGCCCGACCATTTGCATGCAATCTTCACGTTGCCGCCAGACGATTTCGATTATTCGGGCCGCTGGCGCCGCATCAAAGGGCATTTCAGCAGCGCGTTGATTGATGCATCGATTGAATTGAACCGTCGGCCCAATGGTGAACTCGCGCTTTGGCAAAGACGATTCTGGGAGCATACTATCCGCGACGAAAGCGATTTCTCGTGGCACGTTGATTACATCCATTTCAACCCGGTCAAACACGGTTATGTGCGGCGCGTGCGCGATTGGCCGCATTCGTCGTTCCATCGCTATGTCAGGGACGGGACGTTGCCGGCTGATTGGGCTGGCGATGCAGGGCAAGATGGAGTGGAATTTGGGGAGCGGCCAGAAATGATCGGACGAGCCGGAGGCTGATCAAAGAGTTGTCCCGGATATCGCTGCGCTCATCCGGGCTACGATCGTTGGAATCCTCCAGGCTCACGCGGTTGTCATATTGCAAATCACCCGTGATGCATTTATAAGCGTGCGCATTGTCGCTCGAACGGGGGAGGATTTGCATGATTTCGTCTTATTCGCAGACCGCCCGCTCGCGTTCGATGCCTATGCTGGGCGCCGTACCGGGCCTTTGAGGCCCAATTTCGCCAGCGCTGACCGGGCCTGACGTCCCGATCATCCCAAGCTTCCCCGATCTTCAAAACTTCTCAACGAGTTACCGATTTTTTCAACGACGCTTGCGTTCGGTCCTGTGCCGTCCCTTGCGTCCTTTAAATGG
Source organism: Bradyrhizobium sp. AUGA SZCCT0222 (assembly GCF_018130205.1). Taxonomy (NCBI): domain Bacteria; kingdom Pseudomonadati; phylum Pseudomonadota; class Alphaproteobacteria; order Hyphomicrobiales; family Nitrobacteraceae; genus Bradyrhizobium; species Bradyrhizobium sp. AUGA SZCCT0222. The sequence continues at coordinate 142,657 of NZ_JAFCLX010000003.1, read as the reverse complement.
AGCCGGCGTGCGCAGAACGCGGTGCCGGATGAGGCCATGACCGTTCAAACCAGCAAGCGTCCCGCGGCGATACGCGTGGTGATCCCGTTCGTGTTCCGGCACTGGCTCGAACAGCCCGCCCGCGCCAGCGTTGTTGCCGGCGGTTTGCTGGGCGCGACCGCAGCCGACCTGTTCATGCCGCTGTTCTCCGGCCATCTGGTCGATGCGCTGACCCAAGGCGCGTCTGATCCCGCTGCGCGCCGCGCGGCGATGATCGCCTTTGGCGGCATCGTGGCGCTGGGCGCGCTGTCGATGGTGCTGCGGCTGATCGGCCTGCAGGCGATCGTGCCGTTCACACTGAAGATCATGTCCGACGTGTCGCGCGACGCCTTCATGCGGGTGCAGCGCTTCTCGACCGACTGGCACGCCAACTCATTTGCCGGCTCGACCGTGCGCAAGATCACCCGCGGCATGTGGGCGCTCGACCTGCTCAACGACACCATCCTGATGGCGCTAGCGCCGTCGCTGACGGTGCTGTTGGGCTCGATGATCCTGCTCGGGCTGCACTGGCCCTCGCTCGGGGCGGTCATTGCGGTCGGCACGGTGATCTATGTCGCGATGACGATTGCGTTTTCGATGAATTACATCGCCCCTGCCGCGCGCGTCTCCAACGCCTGGGACACCAAGGTCGGCGGCACGCTGGCGGATGCCCTGACCTGCAACGCGGTGGTGAAATCCTTTGGCGCGGAAGCGCGCGAGGACGGGCGGCTGGCCGGCGTCATCGGCCGCTGGCGCACGCGCGTGCGGCGGACCTGGATACGCTACAACTACACCTCGACGGCGCAGCTCGCGGTGCTGCTGTGCTTTCGCACGTCCGTGATCGGCGGCGCGATCCTGCTGTGGATCGCGGGCCGCGCCACGCCGGGCGACGTCACCTATGTCTTGACCAGCTACTACATCATCCATGCCTACCTGCGCGATGTCGGCATGCACATCAACAATCTGCAGCGTTCGGTGAACGACATGGAGGAGCTGGTCGCGATCCACGCCGAGCCGATCGGCATCGCGGATGCGCCCGACGCCAGGCCGATCGACATCCAGGGCGGCCGCATCGTGTTCGACGGCGTGACGTTCCATTACGGCGGACATCGCGATCCCTTGTATGACGGCCTGTCGGTGGACATCCGCGCCGGCGAGCGTGTCGGCCTGGTCGGTCGCTCCGGCTCGGGCAAGACGACATTTGTAAAGCTGGTGCAGCGGCTCCACGACATCGGCGGCGGCAGGATCCTGATCGACGGTCAGGACATCGCCAAGGCGACGCAGCATTCGCTGCGCAGCCAGATCGCGATCGTGCAGCAGGAGCCGATCCTGTTTCACCGATCCTTGGCCGAGAACATCGCCTATGGCAGGCCCGGCGCCAGCATGGCCGCGGTCGAGCAGGCGGCGCGGCTGGCGAATGCGCACGACTTCATCCTGCGGTTGCCGAAGGGGTACGGCACGCTGGTCGGTGAACGCGGCGTCAAGCTGTCGGGCGGCGAGCGGCAGCGCGTCGCGCTGGCGCGGGCGTTCCTGGCCGATGCGCCGGTGCTGATCCTGGACGAGGCGACTTCCAGCCTCGACTCGGAGTCCGAAGGCCTGATCCAGCAGGCGATGGAGCGGCTGATGAAAGGCCGCACCTCGATTGTGATCGCGCACCGGCTGTCGACGGTGCGCAGCCTCGACCGGATCCTGGTGTTCGATCGCGGCAAGATCGTCGAGCAGGGCACCCACGCGATGCTGACGGCGCGCGCCGGGGGCATCTATCGCGGGTTGTTCGAACGGCAGGCGACGGAGTTCGGCCGCATTACGGCGGCGGAGTAAATGACATTGCGGCGCGCGGCCTTCCGAGGCCGCGTGTCAGAGACGGATTTGAAGCGGCGGATTTGAAATGAAAGACCTGACCCAGGGCTCCATCGTGAGCCACATCCTGAACATGGCGCCGCCGATTTTGGCCGGCATGGTCACGATCATGATCTGCCAGCTCGTCGATCTGTATTTCGTCGCGGGGCTTGGCGAAGCAGCCATCGCCGGTGTGGCGGCGGCCGGCAATCTCGGCTTTCTTCTCAATGGCGGGTTGCAGGTGCTGGGCGTCGGAACCGTCTCGCTGATCAGCCATGCGGTGGGCCGCAAGGATCGACCGGACGCCAATCTGGTGTTCAACCAGGCGCTCGGCCTGGCGGCCGTGTCCGGGTTGCTGACCTGGGTTGTCGGGTCCGCATTCGCCGGCGGTTACATGCGGATGGTGGCGGCTGACGAAGCCACCGTCGCGGCGGGCACGACCTATCTGCTTTGGTTCATGCCCGCGCTGGCGTTGCAATTCGCTTCGCGGGTGATGGGCGCCGCGCTGAGCGGTACCGGCATCGTGCGACCCAGTATGATCGTGCAGACGCTCGCGGTAATGATCAATATCGCGCTGGCGCCGGTCCTGATTTCGGGCTGGGGTACCGGCCTTGCGCTCGGCGTCGCGGGAGCCGGCCTTGCGAGTTCGCTCGCAGTCGTGATGGGCGTCCTGATGATGTGGATCTATTTCCGCAGGCTTGAGCGCTATGTCGGCTTCGATTTCGCGCAAATTCGTCCGCAGCTCCGGCAATGGAAGCGCATTCTCAATGTCGGCCTGCCGGCCGGCGGCGAGTTCGCGATTATCTTCCTCTGGATGGGCGTGATCTTCTACGCTTTGCGCGACTTCGGCGCGGCGGCCCAGGCCGGCTTCGGCATTGGGACGCGTGTGCTCGGCCTGATCCAGATGCCGGCGCTGGCGATCGCTATCGCCGCCGGACCGATCGCGGGGCAGAATTTCGGCGCCGGCAACGCCGCGCGCGTGCGGGAAACCTTCACCAAGGCCGCCGTGGTTGCCACGTTGGTGATGGTGACTTTCACGATCCTGGCGCAGTGGCAGCCCGGGCTGCTGCTCGGCGGCTTCGCGAACGATCCGGAAACGATTGCCGTTGCCATTCTGTTTTTGCAGATGGTCTCGCTGAACCTCGTGGCGCAGGGATTTACCTTTGTGAGCAACAGTATGTTTCAGGGGCTGGGCAACACCAAACCGATTCTGCTGAGCTCCGGCGCACGTTTGATCACCTACGCCTTACCGGTTCTCTGGCTCTCCGCCAGACCCGGGTTTCGCATCGAATATGCATGGTACATCTCGAACGCCACGACGACGCTGCAAGCCGCATTGAGTTTGTGGTTGCTGCACCTGGAGTTCAGGAAACGGCTGGCGCCGCTCAAGTCCGCGTTGCCGGCGGAGTGACGCTCAACGTCATTCCGGGGCGCGCGTGAGCGCGAACCCGGAATCTCGAGATTCCGGGTTCGCGTCTTCGACGCGCCCCGGAATGACAAGGGCATCGGGCGCTTTGCGCCCGCGCGTACGCGTCGAGATCGCGACGGTTGCGACCACGCCGGCGGCGAACAGCACGATCTGCGGCGTGATGGTCTCGTCGTTGAATACGGCTGCGAGCGCAAAGACCACGAAGGGCTGCAGCAATTGCACCTGCGACACCCGCGCGATGCCGCCCATCGCCATGCCGGCGTTCCAGGCAAAGAAGCCGATCCATTGCGAGAACAGCGCGACGTAGAGCAGCCCCAGCCACGGTTTTAAGGGGATGTGGGTGATGTCAGCCGGCATCGTCAGCGCGGCGGCCGGGATCGAGAGCGGCAGTGCGATGACCAGCACCCAGCTGATGACTTCCCAGCCCGGCATCTGCGCGGTGAGCCGGCCGGAGAAGGCGTAGCCGATGCCGGAGACGACGACCGCCGCAAGCAGGAATAAGTCGCCGGCCGACAGTTCACCGCCGCCTTGCCGCAGCGCAAAGGCAATCACCAATGCTGCGCCCGCGAACGAGGCGATCCAGAACAGCGGCCGCGGCCGCTCATGGGTGATCATGACCGCGACCAGGGCGGTCGCGATCGGCATGATCCCGAACACCACGCCGCCATGCGAGGCGTCGACGGTCTGCACCCCCACCGACATCAGGAACGGAAACAGGATGGCGACGCAGATCATCGTGATGACGAGTTGCGGCCACAGCGCGCGCGGCGGTAGCGGGCGGCGCAGCACGACCAGCAGGATCAGCGAGCACAGGCCGGCGATCAGGGTGCGCAGCGAGGTCAGAGCAATCGGATCAATTGCCGACACCGCGATCCGCGTCGCCGGCAGCGTGCCGCCGAAGATCAGCACGCCGATAAAACCCAGCAACAGACCGAGACGTGTGCGTGAAAAAGTTGGAGGGGTCATGATGCGACTGAATAACTGTTTTACAGATCAGCGTACAGCAATCTACTCGGAGCACATGGCCGCCATGCGCTGCTAACTCGGAGCAATGCTGCTCCACACCAGTGCGAGTCCGGACACAAACAGCAGGCCGAGCACGATGTCGTAGAAATTGCGATCGCTGAGCGCCTGATAAACGCGCGCGCCGATCCGTGCGCCGATCAAAGTGCCTGGCAGCGCCAGCAGCGCGAGCCAGAACACTTCCGTCTTGACGAAGCCATTGGCGATCTGCAGCAGCAAGGCGGCGCCGAGCACGGTGCCGTTGAAGATCTGGAATACGCCGCGGCGCTCATCCTTGGTCCAGCCGCGCACGCTGGCCCACAGGGTCGGCAGCGGGCCGGACAGCCCGGCGAGGCCGCCCAGGATGCCCCCGGCAAATCCAACGGCCGCGTCCGCCGGCTTGCCGCCGAAGGCGAACGCCATCGGCTTGCGAACGAGAAACAGCGCGGCCGGAAACACCAGCAGCATCACGCCCACGCTCAATTTGAATATTTGCGGCTCGGCCTGCGCCACTAAAAGCGCACCGATCGGCATGCCGGCGAGCCCGCCGATGACGAACGGCGCGGCCAGTTTGAAGTCGAGAACCTTCCACATTGTCGGCAGCGTCGAGATCTGCGAGCTGACCGAACAGATCAGCACCAAGGGTACGGCCAGCGACGGCGGCAGCACATAAAGCCAGATCCCCAGCGCCATCAGCGCCGTTCCGAAACCGGCAAGGCCGGACACGAAGCCGCCGGCAAGCGCGCCAAAAAGCAACAGCGCGTAGGTGGACGTTTCCAACTGTTTTTTCCTTCGTCATTCCGGGGCGATGCGCAGCATCGAACCCGGAATCTCGAGATTCCGGGTCTGGTCCTTCGGACCATCCCGGAATGACGTCGTTGAGTTGAGCGCGACATTTACACGCCCACGCCACCGGGTACTATTGCAATCGAAGCCTTCAACAACAATCATGGAAACGCCCCCGATGAGCTCAACCTCTGCAAAGACCTTCCTTGTCTGTCACGGCGCGTGGTCGGCGGGCTGGGCGTGGAAGAAGATGCACCCGCTGATGCGCGCCGCCGGGCATCGGCTGGTGACGCCGAGCTATACCGGGCTTGGCGAACGCGCGCATCTCGCAAACCCCTCGGTCGATCTCGAAACCCATATCGAGGACATGCTCAACGTCATCAAATATGAGGATCTGCGCGACATCGTTCTGGTCGGCCACAGCTACGGCGGCATGGTCGCGACCGGCGTGGCCGATCGTGCCAGGGATCGCGTTACGCAGCTAATCTACGTCGACGCCTTTGTGCCGGAGGATGGCCAGTCGCTGTTCGACATCAACGAACCGGGCCGGCAGCCAATGCTGGATGGCGCGAAGAAGGGGGATGGCTGGCGCATTCCGCCGATGACGTCGCCGCCGGACACCGCGGCTGAAGACGTCGAATGGCTGGCCGCGCGCCGCGTTCCAATGCCGGTCAAATGCTTCGAGACCAGGCTCAAGCTGCAAGGCGGCACACTGACGCTGCCACGCAGTTACATCTACGCCACCCGCTTCCCGCCGGCCGACACATTCGGTCCGTTTGCGAGGCGAACCAGGAACGAGGCGGGCTGGCGCTATTTCGAGATCGATGCCAGCCACGCGCCGAACGTCACCGCGCCGGAAGCGCTGATGGCGCTGCTGGAGAAGATCGTGGTGTGAAATAGCGGGAGGTAGGCCATGGCAGCCAGGACGACGGCAGTCATCGAGAAGTGGTCGACCAGCGTGGTCGAACCGGAGCGGCGGCTGGACTACTGGATCGGCGCCGTCTGCGAATGCTTTCTCGAGATGGACGTCACGACGCCGGTCAGGTCGGGCTTCGACTGCTCGGTTCAGCGCGGGCAACTCGACACCATCGGCGTCAATCGCGTCGAGGGCTCGGCGCAGCACGTCTACCGCAGGAAAGCCAGCCTCGCGCGCAGCGCGTCGAACTACTACTACCTTCTCTGCAAGACCGACAACGACTGGACGGTCATGCAAAATGGCCATCGGTCGATCTTGCAGCCGTACGATCTCGTGCTGCTGGACTCCCGGCGCTGCTATGAATTCAACTTTCCGGTGACTTCCAATACGCTGTCGCTGGAACTGCCGATCCCCTGGGTTGAATCGTGGCTCGTCGATCCCGAACGGCGGGCCGGGCAGCGCATCGACGGGCGCACCGGCTGGGGCGCCGTGCTCAGCGCCTTTGCATGCCAGCTGTCGCCGCATCTGGCGGTCAGTCTGCCGCTGCCCGCGCAGGTTCTCACCGACCAGCTCGGCGGGCTGCTGGCGCTGGCGGCGGGCAGCGAGATTCCAGCCACGCCGTCGGAGCGGCGCGAGGCGGGCAACCTGCTGGATCGGATCGGCCGCGCCATTCGGTTGCTCTACGCCGAACCAGGGTTGACGGCCGCTTCCGTCGCGGAGCATCTGCGGGTTTCGGAGCGGACGGTGCATCGCTGCCTCAACAAGTCAGGCCTGACGTTCAGCGGCATGCTGAACGACTGCAGGATGGCGGTCGCGCGCAGGATGCTGAGTGAAGCGCGGTTCGATCACATCGGTGTCGGCGGGATAGGATTGCGCGTCGGCCTGTCCGATCCGTCCCATTTCATTCGCCAATGCCGCAGATATTTCGGCATGACACCGGCCGCATTCAGGCGACAGCGCTGACCCGTTCCGGCAAAGTCCCTGGCGTAAATCGGCGATGATGGTGGCTTAGTCCGGCCATCCGGCATAATCTGCCCGGCCTATCAAATCCACTTCCATAAACGGGGGAGACGGAAATGGCAGGCCTTTACGTTCTTGTGCACGGCGCGTGGCACACTGGTGCCGAGATGGATGCCGTCGCCGGACACTTGCGCAAATACGGCCATGCCGTGCATTGCCCGACGGTTGCCGGCAACAACGCGGGCGACGATCGCGACAAGATCGGGCTGGAACAGGCGATCGCGTCGGTTGCCGCCTACATCGAAAAGAACGATCTGCGGGATATCTGGCTGGTGGGCCACAGCTATGGGGGAATGCTGATTTCAGGCGTTGCCGACCGGCTGACGGATCGCATCAAGCGTCTCGTCTATGTCAATGCCTTCGTCCCGCTGGACGGGCAGTGTCTCAACGACATGGTGCCGCCGCATTATGTCGGGCTGTTCGATGCGGTGGCCGCCGCCAACAAGAACGCCGTCATGCTGCCGTTTGAAATCTGGCGCGATGCCTTCATCAACGACGCCGACCTCGATCTGGCAAAGTCTGCGTTCGCCAAACTCAACCCGCATCCCTACAAGACATTCACCGACAAGATCGCGCTGAAGCGTCCGCTGGCGGAGCTGCCGGTCGGCAAATCCTACGTCAACTGCCGCCAGGATATCGCCTTGCCGCACAGCCTGCCGTGGCATCCACGGTTGTCGGAGCGCCTCGGCCTGTTTCGCCTCGTCGAGTGCGACGGCAGCCATGAGATGTTCTTCAGCAATCCGGCGCGGCTCGCGCAGGCGATCGAGGAGGCGGCGCGCGACTGAACTTCCCGAGCACGCGCGCGCATCGGTGCGAAAAATGGCGAGGGGTCCGGCGCGTTACGCCGAACCCCTCATTTTAGAAACATCAGCCGGCCTGTAAGCCGGGTTTTGTAGGGCACCACTCACTTTCGCGAGTGATACGTGACGGCCATTCCTCTGGGACCATGTTTGCACATGGCCTCGAGCAACCTACCCGGACGGCGAGCCTGACATTGCCCTGCGGCGTTTTCGCTTTCGCGAACTGCCCGCGTTGCCGTCCCTATTCGGTTTTGCTCCCGGTGTGGTTTGCCATGCCGGTTCCGTTGCCGGACCCGCGGTGCGCTCTTACCGCACCTTTTCACCCTTGCCCTCTCCCAAGGAGAGGGCGGTTCGTTCTCTGTGGCACTTTCCCTGGGGTCGCCCCCGCCGGACGTTATCCGGCACCGTATGTCGATGGAGCCCGGACTTTCCTCTCCCGCAGCCTTTCGACCGTAGCGGGAGCGGCCGTCCGGCCGACTGACCCCTTACGCATGGCGGCTGGGCGGCGTGGCGTCAAGCCACGAAACGGAGCAAAATAAACTATCCTGAAGATGTCGTTTCGCGTCCGGCCCGTTCGACTGGGTGTCGGCGATCCAGCCGATCAAGAGGAGTAGAGCGATGCAGTATCTGTTGTTGATCTATCGGAGCGAGGCCGAGCTTGGCAAAATGGACGCCGCGGGGCGCCAGCAAATGATGACGGACTACGGCGCGTTCACCCAGTCCATCGTTCAGAGCGGCCATTTCAAGGCCGGCGACGGCCTGCAGCCGTCAACGACGGCAACCACCGTGCGCGTTCGCGACGGCAAGACCCTGACGACCGACGGTCCGTTCGCGGAAACGCGCGAGCAGCTCGGCGGCTATTATCTGGTCGAGGCCAAGGATCTCGACACCGCGCTGGCCATCGCCGCGCGCATTCCCGGCGCCAAGACCGGCTCGATCGAGGTGCGGCCGGTGATGGTCTATGATTGAGTGTCGTTCCGGGGCGACGCGAAGCGTCGAACCCGGAACCTCGAGATTCCGGGCTCGTCCTTCGGACGCCCCGGAATGACGGCTAATAGCAGGGCACATGACCTCCACCGAGACCGAAAAAATCTTCCGCGACGAGGCGGGCAGGGCGCTGGCGACCCTCATCCGCCTCGTCGGCGATTTTGATCTCGCCGAGGATGCCCTGCAGGACGCGTTCGCGGTGGCGCTGGAGCGCTGGTCCACCGCCAATCTGCCATCCAATCCGCGCGCATGGCTGGTCAATGTCGGGCGCAACAAGGCGATCGATCGGATTCGCCGCAGCGTCGCGTTTCGCGGCAAGCAGCAGGAGCTGACGCGCGAAATCCTGCTCAATGCGTCGGCGCCTGACGAGGCTGCCGGCAACGTGCTCGACGACGACATGCTGCGGCTGATCTTCACCTGCTGCCATCCGTCCTTTGCGGCGGAAGTGCAGGTGGCGCTGACGCTGCGCACCGTTTGCGGACTCTCGACAGCGCAGGTCGCGCGGGCGTTCCTCGCGAGCGAAGACGCGATGGCGCAGCGGCTGGTGCGCGCCAAGCAGAAAATCCGCCTCGCCGGCATCGCCTACGAAGTGCCGGAACGCGAAGCACTGGAGCCGCGCCTGCGCGGCGTGCTCGCGGTGATCTATCTGGTCTTCACCGAAGGCTATGCCGCGACCTCGGGCGACGATCTGATGCGACCTGATCTGGCGCGCGAAGCGATCCGGCTGGCGCGGCTGCTCGACGCGCTGATGCCCGGCCGCGGCGAGATCAAGGGATTGCTGGCGCTGATGTTGCTGCATGATTCCCGCCGCGCCGGCCGCGAGACCGCCGGCGGCGACATCGTGCTGCTGGAAGAGCAGGACCGGTCGCTGTGGGATCAGGCCCAGATAGCGGAGGGCTTGAAGCTGGTCGAAGAGGCGTTGCGGGTGCCGGGGCGGCCGCAATCCTATGCGGTGCAGGCCGCGATCGCAGCGCTGCACGCGCGTGCGCCGAACTATAACGACACCGACTGGCCGCAGATCGCCGGCCTCTACGAGGTGCTGCTGCGGATCAGCCCATCGCCGGTGATCGAACTCAATCACGCCGCCGCGCTGTCGATGGTCGACGGACCGGCGCGGGCTCTCGACCTGATCGATGCGCTGGAGGCGCGTGGCGGGTTGAAAGGATATGAACTGCTGCCGGCCGTCCGCGCCGATCTCTTGCGCCGCCTCGGCCGGCGTGATGCGGCGCGCGAAGCCTATCAGGCAGCCACATCTGCGACGCAACTGGAGCCGTTGCGGCGGCTTTACGCACGGCGGATGGCGGAGCTGTAACGGGGCCGACCAACTCTCATTCGTCATTGCGAGCGAAGCGAAGCAATCCATCGTCGTGCTCGTTGAGACGTGGATTGCTTCGCTGCGCTCGCAATGACGGCGGTTGAGATCTACTGCGCCGCGACCTGCGTCGGCGTCGCATCGGCCGGCAAAGTGGCCAGCAGCGCGTGCAGCGTGCTCATGGTCGAATGATCGGCGATGCCGTCGACGCGGGCCGGGCGGAAGTGGCGCTGGAACGCGGTGACCACTTCCATGGTCGGGCCGTCGTACTTGCCGTGGTTCGGCACGTTGTAACCGTACCGCGCCAGCGCGGTCTGGAGCCTCGCGACATCGTCGCTGATGCTGCCGAGCTTGAGCGATTCGCCGCGCACGAGCGGCGCCGGCTGCACCCAATGGCCGACGCCGGAATTGGCCAGCGAATGCCACGGGAATTTCTCGCCGGGATCCTTCTTGCGCGCAGGCGCGACGTCGGAATGCGCGAGCACGCGATGCGGCGGCACGTTGCGGCGGAGCATGATGCCGCGGCACAGCGCGATCACGGCGGCGACCTGGCGCAGCGGAAAATCCGGATAGCCCCAGTCGTGGCCGCGATTGATGATCTCGACCCCGATCGAGCAGGAGTTGATGTCTTCTTCGCCGGCCCAGAACGACACGCCGGCATGCCAGGCGCGCTTGCTCTCGGGCACGGATTGCACGATGCGGCCGTCTTCCAGCACGATGTAATGTGCCGAGACGTCGGTTCCGGCCGTGCAGAGCTGGGCGATCGCGCCTTCCACATCCGGCATGCCGGTGTAGTGCAGCAGGATCATGTCGGGCAGGCGGCCCTTGTTGCGGTCGCCATAGTTCGCCGACGGAATCACGTCGGAGGCAATCGAGGAATCCGGGGTAAAAGTCTTCATGTCCGCGTTAGCCCTGGGAACGGGAAGGGCGCGTTGACGCTTCGAATCAATACCAGCGGACGTGAACGAACCAGCAGCCATTATATGAGCTCAAACCGGGCAGGAGAACGACAACCCGCAAATTTTACAAAATATCGATCTTTACTATTCCTTTACCAAGTCATCCGCGCAATCCGGCAGCCGCGCCCGGTTTCGTATTTTGACCGAGTGTGTGCGGCGGGCATCACTGGCTTCGCCAAGTGAGCCGGGCATCACTGGCGTCGCCAAGTGAGCCGGGACATCACCGGCCTGCAGTAGTAAAAAAGCGCGTAAAAGCCGCGGCCGATCATCAACGCTTTCTTAACGCTAAGTGCCGTTACTAAGTGATGAAGAGCCGAACCGGTTTTGGGGACGGCCGAGGCCCTCTTTCACGCTCGAAAAGCCATGGCAGCCCAGCAAATTCCGTCCGGAAAACAGGGGTTGCGGGCTGGGGTTGATGACAGCAGTCGCGCCTCGCAGCGGGTTTTTGGCCGGAACAGCCCGGCAAAGCGCAGGGATTTGAGGCGCAATGGGCCGGTTGGCGTCCAGTTTCAGTTGTGCACGTTGGAATACGCTGAAGGCCGGCGAATGACCCCGGCTGCCTCCCGCCATATCTCCGTTCTCGGCCGCGAGGCGGTCGAGATGCTTGGCCCCCGCGACGGCGGCATCTATGTCGATGCCACCTTCGGCGCCGGCGGCTACAGCCGCATGATCCTGGAAACCGCTGGAACCCGGGTGATCGGTATCGACCGCGACCGGTCGGCGATTACTGGCGGGTTCGATCTGGTCGACCAGGCCGATGGCGCCCTGACGCTAGTCGAGGACCGGTTTTCCAATCTCGCCGAGGTCTGTACCGCGCAGGGTGTTGATGCCGTCGATGGCGTCGTGATGGACGTCGGGGTCTCCTCGATGCAGCTCGACCAGGCCGAGCGCGGCTTCTCGTTCCGGCTCGGTGGCCCGCTCGACATGCGGATGGGCCATGACGGCCCGACCGCGGCGGACGTGGTCGCGAAAGCCTCCGAAGCCGATCTCGCCAACATCATCTACATCTTCGGCGAGGAGCGTCACTCCCGCGGCGTCGCGCGCGCCATCGTCGCCGCTCGCAAGGAAGCGCCGATCACGACCACGAAGGCGCTCGCCGACATCGTCGGCAAGGTGGTCCGCTCCAAGCCGAACGAAATTCATCCGGCGACGCGGACGTTCCAGGGCTTGCGGATTTTCGTCAACGCGGAACTGGACGAGCTGCATCTGGCGCTGTCGGCGGCGGAACGCGTGCTGAAGCCGGGCGGCCGGCTGGTCGTGGTGTCGTTTCATTCGCTGGAAGACCGCATCGTCAAGGATTTCCTCAACCAGCGCGGCAAGTCCGGCGGCGGATCGCGGCATCTGCCTGAACTCGCGCAGGCCGTTCCGAGTTTCCAGATTCTGACCAAGCGTCCGGTCACGCCCAATGAGGCGGAGATATCGGCCAATCCGCGCGCGCGGTCCGCCAAACTGCGCGCCGCCGAGCGGACCGCGGCGCCGGCGCATGCGGCAGACGCACTGCCGGCATGGCCGACCATCGACAGCGTCATGAGGGGAGGCTGATCATGCGGATCATCCACCTCCTCGTGATCGGCATGCTGGTGTTCGCCGCCTCCTATGTCTACCGGATCAAGATGGAATCGACATCGCGCACCGAGCGCGTGCTGCGGCTCAACGCGGAAATCCGCGAGCAGCGCGACGCCATTGCTGGGCTCCGCGCCGAATGGGCCAAGCTTGACGCGCCGCTGCGGCTGCAGGGCCTTGCCGACCGCCACCTTCCGCTGAAGTCGCTGGTCGCCACGCAATATGACCAGCTGAAGAACCTGCCGGAACGGCCGCCCAGCTTTGCCAGGCCAGGCGCGCCCGATCCGATCGGCGCGATGATCAATACCATCGAGGCTGCCACCGATGCGCCGACCGTGACCGGCTCGGTGCCCGCGCCGGGAGCTCAGCAATGACCGATCAGGCGCTTGCCACCACCCGACCTGCAAAGCCTGCCGAGCCCTGGCGGCAGCGGCTGATCCGCAGCCTGCTCTACGGGCGCAACGTCGATCGCGCGGCGAAGGCGCGCGCGCGCGTCGGATTTGCGGTGCTGGCGTTCGCATTGGTGTACGCCATCATTGCCGGACGCCTCGTCATGTTTGCGATCGGCGCCGACAGCCACAATGCGGCCCGCACCGGCTCGCGGGACGCGATCGCGACCGCGCGGCCCGACATCGTCGACCGCAACGGCGAGGTGCTGGCGACCGACGTCAAGTCGCCGAGCCTGTTCGGCGAACCGCGCCGCATCATCGACAAGGACGAGGCGATCGAGCTTCTGACCGCGACATTGCCAGATCTTGACACGACCGAGGTGCGCGAGCGTTTGTCGTCGCGCAAGGGCTTCGTGTGGCTGAAGCGCGAGATCACCTCGAAGCAGCAGCAGGCCATTCATCGCCTCGGCATTCCCGGCATCGGCTTCCTGCGCGAGAACAAGCGCGTCTATCCGACCGGTGCGTCGGTCGCCCATCTGATCGGTCTGGTCAATATCGACAACCAGGGCATCGCCGGGATGGAGAAGTGGCTCGACAATAACGGGTTGGCCGATCTGCATCGCGCCGGCTTTGCCACCGATCGGCTGCAGCGGCCGGTGGAGCTGTCGATCGATCTGCGCGTCGAGCACGCGCTGCGCGACGAATTGTTGAAGGCGAAAGAGAAGTACAAGGCCAAGGCCGCCTCCGGCCTCGTCTCCAACGTCAGGACCGGCGAGATCGTCGCGCTGGTGTCGTTGCCGGATTTCGACCCGAACAACCCGAAAGAGGCGCACGACCCCGACCGCATCAACCGCCTGACCACCGGCGTGTTCGAGATGGGCTCGACCTTCAAGGCGTTGACGCTGGCGATGGCGCTGGATTCCGGCAAGGCCAACCTCAACACGCTGTACGACGGGCGCGGTGCGATGAAGTACGGCAAATTCACCATCCACGATACGCATCCCGTCGGCCGCTCGATCACGCTGTCGGAAGTATTCACGTTTTCCTCGAACGTCGGCGCGGCCAAGATCGCGCTGGGGCAGGGCGTCGAGGCGCACAAGGCCTTCCTGAAAAAGCTCGGCCAGTTGGACCGGCTGCGCACCGAACTGCCGGAAAGCACGTCGCCGATCGTGCCGAAGCGCTGGGGTGAACTCAACACCATCACCATTGCCTTCGGCCACGGCATGGCGGTGGCGCCGCTGCAGGCCGTGATGGGCATCAACGCGGTCGTCAACGGCGGCTATCTGATCCCGCCGACCTTCCTCAAGCGCTCGGAGGAAGAAGCCAGGGCGATCGGCAAGAAGGTGCTCAAGACCGAAACGTCGGACAAGATGCGCTATCTGATGCGGCTCAACGCCGAGATCGGAACCGCCAAGAAGGCCGACGTGAAGGGCTATTACATCGGCGGCAAGACCGGCACCTCGGAAAAGGTGGTCAATGGCCGCTATTCCAAGAAGCAGGTGCTCAATTCCTTCACCGCAATCTTCCCGGCCGACAACCCGCAATATCAGCTGCTGATCATGCTGGACGAGCCCAAGGCGCTGCCGGAAACCCATGGTTTCATCACCTCGGGCTGGAACACGGTGCCGACCGGCGGCAAGGTGATCGCTCGAATCGGACCGCTTTTGGGCGTCGAACCGCGCTTCGATCTGCCGACGGCAGATCGCCTCATTCTTGCGACATCGAGGACAACCCAGTAAGGCGTAGGACGACGCGCCAAGCTGCGCCCGGGCCGGACTGGACGACCATGAAACTTCGCGACCTCTTCAGCAATGATGCCGCGATCGAGCCGCAGGCCGAATCTGTCGACGTGAAGGGCTTGGCGCTGGACAGCCGCGCCGTGAAGCCGGGCGATCTGTTCTTCGCGCTCGCCGGCAGCAAGACCGACGGTTCGCGTTTCGTTGATTCAGCTATCGCCGCAGGTGCGGTCGCGATCGCGGGCGATCACGCCACAAGCGATCGCGTGCCGTTCGTCACGACGCCAAATCCGCGCCGCGCGCTGGCGCTGGCGGCGGCAAGATTTTATCCGAAGCAGCCTCAGACGATCGCGGCCGTTACCGGCACGAGTGGAAAAACCTCGGTCGCGGCGTTCACGCGCCAGATCTGGCAACGGCTCGGCCATGCCTCCGCCAGTATCGGCACCATCGGTCTCGTTTCGCCGAAGCGCACCGTCTACGGCTCGCTGACGACGCCGGACCCGATCGCGCTGCATCGCCAGCTCGACGAGATCGCCGGCGACGGCGTCACCCATCTCGCCTTCGAAGCCTCCTCGCACGGGCTCGACCAATACAGGCTCGACGGCGTGCGCATCGCCGCCGGCGGTTTTACCAATTTGACGCGCGACCACATGGATTATCATCCCGACGTCGCGCATTACCTTAACGCCAAGCTGCGGTTATTCCGCGATCTCGTCGTGGCCGATGGGGCTGCCGTGATCTCGGCCGATCATGATTGCTCGCAACAGGTGATCGACGCCGCGCGGCAACGAAGCCTGCGGATCATTGCCATCGGCCGCAACGCTGATGGTGCGGGCGAGGGCATCCGTCTGGTCGATGCAACCGTCGATGGCTTTGCGCAGAAGCTGACGCTCGAGCATCGCGGGCGCAGGCACATGATCAAGCTGCCGCTGGTCGGCGAATTCCAGATCGAGAATGCGCTGGTCGCAGCGGGGCTGGCGATCGGTACCGGCAGCGAGGCCGCGGCGGTGCTCGCCGGCCTCGAACATCTCGAAGGCGCCAAGGGCCGGCTGGAACAGGTCGGCGAACATAATGGCGCGCCTATATTCGTCGACTATGCGCACAAGCCGGACGCGCTGGCGAAAGCACTGCAGGCGCTGCGGCCTTATGCGAAACGAAAACTGGTCGTGGTATTCGGCTGCGGCGGCGACCGCGACGCCGGCAAGCGTCCGCTGATGGGCGCGATCGCGGCCGAGAACGCCGACGGCGTCATCGTCACCGACGACAATCCGCGCAGCGAGAATCCCCAAAAAATCCGCGCCGCCATTCTGGACGCTGCCAAGGACGCCGCTGATATCGGCGACCGGGCAGAAGCCATCAAGGCCGGGATTGCGGTGTTGCAGCCGGGCGACGCGCTATTGATCGCGGGCAAGGGTCACGAGACCGGCCAGATCGTCGGCGACAAGACGCTACCATTCAGTGATCACGACGCGGTGGCAGCCGCGCTGGCGGAGAGGACTACATGAGCGCTGCGCCATTGTGGACGATTGCCGAAGTCGCGAAAGCGCTGGGACTGGCCGGAACATTTCCGGATACGGCGATCGATTTCGTCACGCAAGACAGCCGGCTGGTAAAACCCGGATGCCTGTTCGTGGCGCTCAGCGGCACGCCGAGCGGCGGCTTCATTTCAAGTTTCGCCAGCGCGCGCGACGGCTGGGAATTCGCCGACAAGGCCGAAGCCGCGGGCGCCGTGGCGATGATCGTGCCACACAAGATCGAAGGCGTCAGCGTTCCCCAGTTGATCGTCAAGGACACGCTGATCGACGGTCTCTGGGGTTTGGCGCGCGCGGCGCGGGCGCGGTTCAAGGGCCCGGTGATCGGGCTCACCGGCAGCGCCGGCAAGACCAGCACCAAGGAATATCTCGCCGCCTATCCGAACGCCTATGCCAGCCCGAGCAGTTTCAATAATTTCTGGGGCGTGCCGCTGACGCTGTGCAATGCCAGCCCGAGCGCCTCGCTGTGGGTGGTTGAAATGGGCATGAACCAGACCGGCGAAATCGCGCGGCTCAGCGAGCTGACGCGGCCGACCGTGGCGCTGGTGGTCAACGTCCAGCCGGTGCATCTGGAAAAGCTCGGCAGCCTGGAGGCGATCCGGCGCGAGAAGGTGAGCATCGCGCAAGGCCTGCCAAAAGATGGCGTGCTGGTGCTGCCGACCGACGTCGAAGCGCCGGAATGGAACGGCAAGCTTGTCCGCTTCGGCAATGGCTCGGAAGTGCACGAGTTGAAACACAGCCCGCATGGCGAAAGCTGGGACGTGTCAGTGCAAGTGGGCGGCAAACAGGTCGCATTCGAACTGACGCCGGGCGCGCCGCATCGCCTGCAGAACGCGCTGGCCGCACTGGCGTCAGTCCATGCCGCCAGCCTCGATGAAGCGGCGCTGGCCAAAGAGCTCGGCAAGGTCGGCATCATGACCGGGCGCGGGGTGGAGCAGACCGCCGCCGGCGTCACCGTGATCGACGACAGTTTCAACGGCAATCCGGCCAGCATGGTCGCGGCGCTCGACAGCCTGAAGGCGCGGCCGGTCAACTCAGGCCGGCGTATCGCCATCATGGGCGACATGCTGGAACTCGGCCCTGACGCACCCGCCTATCATGTCAAGCTGGCCAGGGATCTGCCCGGCATCGACGGCGTCTATTGTGTCGGCCCGCTGATGCGCCATCTCTACGACCTGCTGCCGGCCAACAGCGCCCTCGGCTGGCACGACGACCCCGCCACGCTCGAGCCGCAGAAAATCGCCGCATTGTTGCAAAGCGGTGACGTTGTGGTGGTCAAGGGCAGCAAAAAGATGTTCTGGGTCAACAAGTTTGTGCCCAAGCTGCTGGCTGCCTTACAGGCAAAAGCGTAAACTGGCCGGGCTGACCCACCCGTGATTTCCGTGGTGATTCGCGCAACCGCCGCCGCGATCGTGACCAGGATTTGCTTGGTTTGAGGATGAAAACGATTGTCAACGCGCTTCCAATGCGCTTACCCGGCAAGACGGCGCAAGCCGCGCAATAGGGCATATTGAATGTTTTACTGGCTGATCGAGCTTTCCAACACCGTCCCCGCTTTCTCTTTTTTGCGCGGCCTCCTCAACGTCTTCCGCTACATCACCTTCCGTACCGGCGGGGCGATGGTGACGGGCGCGCTGTTCGTGTTCCTGTTCGGTCCCTGGATCATCGATCATCTGCGGTTGCGGCAGGGCAAGGGCCAGCCGATCCGCACCGATGGTCCGGCCTCGCACATCATCGCCAAGAAGGGCACGCCCACGATGGGCGGGCTGATGATCCTGTCCGGCCTTGTCGTCTCGACGCTGCTGTGGGCCAACCCGCTCAATCCCTATGTCTGGATCGTGCTGGCGGTGACGCTCGGCTTCGGCTTCGTCGGCTTCTATGACGATTATCTGAAAGTAACGAAACAGACCCATAGCGGTTTTGCCGGCAAGTTTCGTCTCGCCATCGAAGGCGTGATCGCGCTGATCGCCTGTTACGCGCTGGTGCGCCTCGGGCGCGACGTGACCTCGACCTCGCTGGCGATTCCTTTCCTGAAGGACATGGTGTTCAATTTCGGCTGGTTCTTCGTGATCTTCGGCGCCTTCGTCATCGTCGGCGCCGGCAACGCGGTCAACCTGACCGATGGTCTCGACGGTCTTGCGATCGTCCCCGTGATGATCGCCGCCGCCAGTTTCGGCATGATCGCCTATCTGACCGGCAACGCGGTGTTCTCCGACTATCTGCAGATCAGATATGTCGCCGGCACCGGCGAGCTTGCGGTGCTGTGCGGCGCGGTGCTCGGCGCCGGATTGGGCTTCCTGTGGTTCAACGCGCCGCCGGCCTCGATCTTCATGGGCGACACCGGCTCGCTCGCGCTCGGCGGCATGCTGGGCGCGACCGCCGTTGCGGTCAAACACGAGATCGTGCTGGCCGTGATCGGCGGCCTGTTCGTGCTGGAAGCGGTTTCCGTGATCGTGCAGGTGGTGTCGTTCAAGCTGACCGGCAAACGCGTATTCCGCATGGCGCCGCTGCATCATCATTTCGAGCAGAAGGGCTGGACCGAACCGCAGATCGTGATCCGGTTCTGGATTATCTCGGTGATGCTGGCGCTGGCCGGCCTCTCCACGCTGAAGCTGCGGTGATGTCGTTGGGGCGTCGTTCCATCAATTGTCATTCCGGGGGCCGCGTAGCGGCAACCCGGAATCTCGAGATTCCGGGTTCGCGCTTTGCGCGCCCCGGAATGACGGTCCAACCATGATCCCCGTCACTTCCTTCGCGGGCAAGACGGTCGCCGTATTCGGGCTCGGTGGCTCGGGCCTCGCGAGTTGCCACGCGCTCAAGGCCGGCGGCGCGGAGGTGATTGCCGGTGACGACAGCGCCGACAATGTCGCCAAGGCGGCGCAGGACGGCTTCATCACCGCTGACTTGCGCAAGGTCCCCTGGGATAATTTCGCCGCGCTGATATTGACCCCCGGCGCGCCGCTGACCCATCCGGCGCCACACTGGTCCGTGCTGATGGCCCGGCAGGCCGGCGTCGAGGTGATCGGCGACATCGAATTGTTTTGCAGGGAGCGCCGCCGTCATGCGCCCGATGCGCCGTTCGTCGCCATCACCGGGACCAACGGCAAATCCACCACCACGGCGCTGATCGCGCATCTGATGAAGGTCGCCGGTTACGACACCCAGATGGGCGGCAATATCGGCACCGCGATCCTGTCGCTGGAGCCGCCGCGGATGGGGCGGGTACACGTGATCGAGATGTCGTCCTACCAGATCGATCTGGCGCCCTCGCTCGATCCGTCCGTCGGCATCTTGCTCAATGTCAGCGAAGACCACATCGATCGCCACGGCACGCTGGAGCATTACGCCGCGGTGAAGGCGCGGCTGGTCGCGGGCGTGCAGCCGCAGGGCACCTCCATCGTCGGCGTCGACGACGGCTGGTGCCGCAACATTGCCGACCGGCTCGATCAGGCCGGCAAGCGCGTGGTGCGCATCTCCGTGAAAAACCCGCTGCCCGACGGCCTCTATGTCGAGCGCGAAACCATCGTCCGTGCCTCCGGCGGCGCGCGGAGCGAAATCGCAAAACTCGGCGGCATCGGCTCATTGCGCGGCCTGCACAACGCGCAGAATGCGGCGTGCGCGGCGGCCTGCGCGCTGGCGATGGGGATTTCGACCGACATCCTGCAGAACGGCCTGCGCAGTTTTCCGGGTCTCGCGCACCGTATGGAGCAGGTCGGCCGCCGCGGCAATGTGCTGTTCGTCAACGATTCCAAGGGCACCAATGCGGACGCGGCGGCGCATGCGCTATCGTCCTTTGGCGACATCTTCTGGATCGCCGGCGGCAAGCCGAAACTCGGCGGCATTACCAGCCTCACCGAATATTTCCCGCGCATCCGCAAAGCCTATTTGATCGGCGAAGCTGCGCAGGAGTTTTCCGGCACGCTCGGCTCCCGCGTGCCGCACGAGATTTCGCAGACGCTCGATGTTGCCGTCGCCAGCGCCGCGCGCGACGCCGAAGCCTCAGGCCTCACTGACCCCGTAGTCCTGCTGTCGCCGGCCTGCGCCTCGTTCGACCAGTACCGCAACTTCGAAATCCGCGGCGCGAAGTTTCGCGATCTCGTCACGGCGATGCCGGGTGTGAAGCCGGTGGTGTGAGCGGCACAGCGTAGGATGGGTAGAGCCAACGGGTCGCGCGAATGCGCGCCCGATGACAGGCTCCGCGAAACCCATCATCTTCGCAAAACGGAAATTGATGGGTATCGCTATCGCTCCATCCATCCTACGCCTATTGCTTCTTCGCACTTCGACCAGCGCGCACCGGTTTGAACAAATCCAGGTCGATCGCCTGGCCCATCGCCAGATAACCCGTGCGATTGGGATGCAGCTTGTCGCCGGCGGCTCCGGTCGTGCTGTCGGGGACGAACTCCGGCTTGAGGCCGCCCGATTGCGGATCGAGCGTCGCCTTGTCGAAATCGATCACGCCGTCGAATGTGCCTGATGTGCGGATGAAGTCGTTCAGCGCCTTCCGCTTGGTGTCCTGTTCGGCGAAACCATGCGCCGCGCTGGAACTTCCCAATGCCGTGGTCACGGTGGCGCCGATCACGCGGACATTCGGCCATTTCGCGCGCAGCCGGGCGACGCCTTCCTTCATGGCGGCGATCACCTTGTCGCTTTCGGCGTTGCCGTTCTTGCTGAAGTCGTTGATGCCTTCCAGCCAGATCAGGCTGGAGATGCCGGAGAGCGTCAGCACGTCGCGGTCGAGCCGCTGGCCCGAGGCGGGTCCGCCGGCGAATGGTTTGCTTGCGCCGTACTCGGCAGGTCCGGCGATCTGGTTGCCGCCGATGCCGCCGTTCACCACCGCGACCTTGTTGCCATGGATTGCCTTGAGGCGGCGCGAGAGCACGTTGGGCCAGCGGTCGTCGCCGTTCATGGTGGACGCGGTGCCGTCGGTAATGGAATCGCCGAACGCCATGATGGCGAAAGCATCCGTGGGCGCGGTCATCTCGATCGCATCGAGGAAAAACCAGGATGCGGTCGTATAGGGGAAGGCCGCCTCGTCCTCCAAGGTGCCTTTGGATCCGGCGCCGGGCGCGGTGACGTAAGAGGTCGTCAGCGCCTTGGCGTGCCAGGTCATCGGACCGCTCTCACCGGCGATGTGAAAGCTCACCGCGAGCTTGCGGCCGGCGAGGTTGTCGGGCTGCCCTGCGAACGGCAGCGTGACCGCGTCGCTCCAGACCGAGGTGCCGGGTGGGACGGTAACGGACATCTTGCCGCCAAACGTCACCAGGCGATTGGAGCCGCGGAGCAGCGCCGCACTGCCCAATTGCAGGCCGGCACAAACGCCGTCGAACGTCACGGGCTTGGTGCCGAAGGCGTTGCTGAAACGGAGGCGCGCCTGGCGGCCCCACAAATCGGGCCGCACGATCAGGCGAAAGGTCTGGTCCCGCGCGCCGGCCGCAGGATCGGGGAAGGCGAATTTCTGGTCGGGCTGGGCGGAGGGGTTACCGACGGGATAGGGGCCCTGGACCGAACCCGTCCATGAAATCACCCAGTTCTCGTCCTTGGCGGATGCGCCCTGAAGCGATGCGACGAGCAGCGATGCTGCGACGAGACAGGTGAGCGACTGCATGGTTTCCCCCTTTGATTTTGGGGCCCACCCTAAAGCCGCGGGCGCAAATCCTGAAACCGAAAATTTGACGGACCCTATTAACCCCTTGGAAACCATCCTCCGCCACCAATGGACGTTACCTCTGCCATTTGGGGACGCCCATGCTCGCCCGTGACCAACGCACCCCGTTCTCGGAATGGTGGTGGACCGTGGATAGACTGCTGCTCGCGGCGATTATCGCGCTGGTCGTGGGCGGCGTCATCCTGTCGCTGGCGGCGAGCCCGCCGGTGGCGACAAGGATCGGGCTCGATCCCTTCCACTTCTTCAACCGGCACGTGATGTTCCTGCTGCCGTCCTTCATCGTGCTGATCGGGGTATCCTTTATGTCCCCGAAACACATCCGTCGCGGGGCGCTCTTGGTATTTGCGGTCTCGATCGTGCTGATCGTGGCGACGCTGGTGTTCGGCGCCGAGGTCAAGGGTTCGCGGCGCTGGATCACGCTGCTCGGCGTCAACATCCAGGCCTCCGAATCCGCCAAGCCCGCTTTCGTCGTGATCGCGGCATGGCTGTTTGCGGAATCGACCAAGCGTCCGGAGATGCCGGCGACCTCGATGGCGATGGTGCTGTTGTTGATGCTGGTGTCGCTCTTGGTGATGGAGCCGGATTTCGGCCAGACCATGCTGATCCTGATGGTGTGGGGCGCGCTGTTCTTCATCGCGGGCATGCGGATGATCTGGGTGGCCGGTCTTGCCGGCGCCGCCGCAGCCGGATTGTTCGGCGCGTATCTCCTGGTGCCGCACGTCGCGCACCGCATCAAACGCTTCATGAATCCCGGCTCGGGCGATACGTTCCAGCTCGACATGGCGATGGATGCATTCTGGAACGGCGGCTGGTTCGGGCTCGGGCCCGGCGAAGGCATCGCCAAGCGCAGCCTGCCGGACAGCCACACCGACTTCGTGTTCGCGGTGGCGGCGGAAGAGTTCGGCATCATCCTGTGCCTGGCGCTGGTGGCATTGTTCGCCTTTGTCGTGATCCGCACATTGCTGCGCGCCTATGCCAGCGAGGACATGTTCTCCCGGTTTGCCGCTTCCGGCCTCGCCATCCTGTTCGGCGTGCAGGCCGCCATCAACATGGCGGTCAATTTGCAGCTGATCCCCGCCAAGGGCATGACGCTGCCGTTCATCTCCTATGGCGGCTCCTCGTTCCTCTCGCTGGCTTACGGCGTCGGCATGATGCTGGCGCTGACGCGGCAGCGGCCGCGCACCGAGATCGAGTCGCAGAACAATGCCAATTCGGTGCGGAGTTACGCGTAGGCGCTGAAGCTTCCTCCTCGTCATTGCGAGGAGAAGCGACGAAGCAATCCACCCATCCGTTATGCAGCGCTATGGATTGCTTCGCTGCGCTCGCAATGACGGCTGATTGGCTATAGAAGAATTCCCATGAATACTTCACCTCTGATCCTACTTGCGGCCGGCGGCACCGGCGGCCATTTATTTCCGGCCGAAGCGCTCGGCGTCGAGCTGATCAAACGCGGTTTTCGCGTCCGGCTCGCGACCGACGCCCGCGCGTTGCGCTACAGCGGCTTGTTCTCCAGGGCCAATGACAATATCGACGTGGTGCCGAGCGAGACTGTGCGCAGCCGCAACCCGATCTCGCTGGCGCGCACCGCTGTCATGCTCGGCTATGGCGGCCTCATAGCGCTGAACCTGGTGCGGCGGCTGAAGCCATCAGCCGTGATCGGCTTCGGCGGCTATCCGACGCTGCCGCCGCTGATGGCGGCCAGATGGCTCGGCGTGCCCAGCCTCATTCACGACGCCAACGCGGTGCTCGGCCGCGCCAACCGGTTTCTCTCAAGCCGCGTCAACGCGATCGCGACCTCGCTGCCGGGCGTGCTCGATCGCGATCCGGCGCTGGCAAGCAAGGCAACGACGGTGGGCACGCCGATGCGTCCGGCGATCCTGGCCGCCGCCGCCATACCCTTTGCTTCGCCGGAGGCGAACGGACCGCTTCGCCTGCTGGTGGTCGGCGGCAGCCAGGGCGCGCGCGTGATGAGCGACATCGTGCCACCGGCGATCGAACGGCTGGAGCCGGTGCTGTGGAGCCGGCTGATCCTGACGCAACAGGTGCGGGAAGAAGACATGGCGCGGGTGCGCGCGATCTATGACCGGCTCAAGATCAACGCCGAGCTCGCGCCGTTCTTCACGGATTTGCCGGCGCGGCTGGCTTCCAGCCATCTGGTGGTCTCGCGCTCCGGCGCCGGCACGGTGGCCGAACTCGCCGCGATCGGCCGGCCCTCGATCCTGGTGCCGCTGCCCGGCGCGATCGATCAGGACCAGTTCGCCAATGCCGGCGTGCTGGCCAAGGTCGGCGGCGCGCTGCGCATCGCGCAGGCGGAGTTCACGCCGGACCGCCTGGCTTCCGAAATTTCCGCATTCGCCGCCGAGCCGGCGAAGCTGACCGAGATGGCCGCCGCCTCCCGCACCGTGGGCAGGCTGGACGCTGCCGAGCGGCTGGCCGATCTGGTGCAGAAAGTTGCCGGAATCTAGGCGGAAAAAGCCCTTGTCATGCCCCGCGAAAGCGGGGCATCCAGTACGCTGCGCCGCTGATTGGACACACTGGCGGCGCGGAGTACTGGATCGCCCGCTTTTGCGGGCGATGACGCCGAGGAACGAACCATGAGACTGCCGCGCGAGATCGGACCCATCCACTTCGTCGGGATCGGCGGCATCGGCATGAGCGGCATCGCCGAGGTTTTGTGCAATCTCGGCTATACCGTGCAGGGCTCGGACGCCTCTGAAAGCGGCAACGTCACGCGGCTGCGCGACAAGGGCATATCAGTCTCGGTCGGCCACAAGGCCGAGAATGTCGACGGCGCCGACGTGGTGGTGGTCTCGACCGCGATCAAGCGCGACAATCCCGAACTGATGGCGGCGCGGGCCCAGCGGATTCCCGTGGTGCGCCGCGCCGAAATGCTGGCCGAGCTGATGCGGCTGAAAAGCTGCGTCGCGATCGCCGGCACCCATGGCAAGACCACCACCACCACGATGGTGGCTACGCTGCTCGACGCCGGCGACCTCGATCCGACCGTGATCAATGGCGGCATCATCAATGCCTATGGCTCCAACGCGCGATTGGGCGCGGGCGACTGGATGGTGGTGGAGGCCGACGAGAGCGACGGCACGTTCCTGAAGCTGCCGTCCGATGTCGTGATCGTCACCAACATCGATCCCGAGCATCTCGATCACTTCAACACTTTCGAGGCGATCCAGGATGCATTCCGCAATTTCGTCGAGAACGTGCCGTTCTACGGCTTTGCCGTGATGTGCACCGATCATCCTGTGGTGCAGACCCTCGTCGGCAAGATCGAGGATCGCCGCATCATCACCTATGGCGAGAACCCGCAGGCCGATGTGCGGCTGGTTGACCTCACGCCGATGGGCGGCGGCTCGAAATTCAAGGTCGTGTTCCGCAACCGCAAGACCGGCGCGACGCATGAGATACCCGACATCATGCTGCCGATGCCGGGACGCCACAACGCATCGAATGCGACGGCGGCGATCGCGGTGGCGCATGAACTCGGCATTTCCGACGAGGTGATCCGCAAGGCGATGGCGGGTTTTGGCGGCGTCAAGCGGCGCTTCACCAAGACCGGCGAATGGAACGGCGTCACCATCATCGACGATTACGGCCATCACCCGGTCGAGATCGCAGCGGTGCTGAAGGCGGCGCGCGAATCCACCAACGGCAAGATCGTCGCCGTGGTGCAGCCGCATCGCTTTACCCGGCTGCAATCGCTGTTCGAGGAATTTTGTACCTGCTTCAACGACGCCGATGCGGTCGTCGTCGCCGAAGTCTATCCGGCGGGCGAGGCGCCGATCGAGGGAATCGATCGCGACCATTTCGTGCTCGGCCTGCGCGCGCACGGCCATCGCGAGGTGATTCCGCTGCAAAATTCTTCCGAACTGGCCAAGGTGGTCAGCGGCATCGCTGATAATGGCGACTACGTGGTCTGCCTCGGCGCCGGCAACATCACGCAATGGGCCTACGCGCTGCCCGGCGAATTGAAGGCGCTGGGTTAGACGTGGCAACATTCCCCGACATCACCCCCGATCTCAAGGCCGCGATGCCCGACCTGCGCGGGCGGCTGCTGGCGAACCAGTCGCTGGCGGAGCTGACCTGGTTTCGCGTCGGTGGTCCGGCGCAGGTGTTGTTCACGCCGTCGGATGAAGATGATCTCGCGTACTTCCTGAAAAAACTGCCGAACGAATTGCCGGTCTATGTCGTCGGCGTCGGCTCCAACCTGATCGTGCGCGATGGCGGCATTCCCGGCGTCGTGATCCGCCTGTCGCCGCGCGCGTTCGGCGAGACCCGGGCCGATGGCGACGTCGTGGTCGCAGGCACCGCCGCGCTCGACAAGCGGGTGGCGGAAACCGCGGCATCCGCCACTATCGGCGGCATGGAATTCTTGTTCGGCATTCCCGGCACGATCGGCGGCGCGCTGCGCATGAATGCCGGCGCCAATGGCAGCGAGACCAAGGACGTCCTGATCGAGGCCACCGGCATCGGCCGTGACGGCACGAAACATGCCTTCAGCAATACCGACATGAAGTTCGTCTATCGCAACAGCGGCGTTGATCCTTCCATCATCTTCACCTCCGCACGTTTCCGCGGCGCCATTGCCGCGCCCGAAGCCATCCGGGCGCGGATGGAGGAAGTGCAGACCCATCGCGAGACCGCGCAGCCGATCCGCGAAAAGACGGGGGGATCGACCTTCAAGAACCCGCCCGGCAACAGCGCCTGGAAGCTGATCGACGCCGCCGGGTGCCGCGGCCTGCGCGTCGGCGGCGCCCAGGTGTCGGAAATGCACTGCAACTTCCTCATCAATAACGGCAACGCGACCGGGCATGACATTGAAACGCTGGGCGAAACCGTGCGTGCGCGGGTTAAGGAAAACTCCGGAATCGAGTTACACTGGGAAATCAAGCGGATCGGAATTCCAACATAGTCGTCATTCCGGGGCGCGCGAAGCGCGAACCCGGAATCTCGAAATGATATAGGCAAGAGAGATTCCGGGTCTGCTCCTTCGGAGCATCCCGGAATGACGAAAGAGCAGGGCAAGGCTGATGCGGATTACCATTCTCTTCGGCGGCACCAATAAGGAGCGGCTGGTCTCGGTGGCGAGCGCACAGGCGCTGCATCGTGCCTTGCCGGAGGCGGATCTGTGGTTCTGGCACGTCGCCGACACCGTGCACGACGTGAAGTCGGAAACCCTGCTCAATCACCAGCGTCCGTTCGAGGACGAGTTCGACCCCGGCAATCGCGGCATCGCATTCGAAGCGGCGCTCGATAAAGCGAAAGCCGAAGATCGTGTGCTGGTGCTCGGCCTGCACGGCGGCCGGGCGGAGAACGGCGAACTGCAGGCGATGTGCGAGCTGCGCGGCATTCCCTTCACCGGGTCCGGCTCGGCGTCCTCAAATCTGGCCTTCGACAAGACCGCGGCCAAGCGCTTTGCGGCGATTGCGGGCGTGGAGACGCCGGTAGGCATCGCGCTTGATGATATCGACGCCGCGTTCGCCGAATACGGCAAGCTGATTGCGAAACCGGCGCGGGACGGATCGAGCTACGGCCTGATCTTCGTCAACGCCAGGCAGGACCTCGTCGCGGTCCGCAACGCCGCCAAGACAGAGGACTATCTGATCGAGGCATTCGTTTCCGGCACCGAAGCCACCTGTGGCGTGCTGGAGCGATCCGACGGCACCATCATGGCGCTGCCGCCGGTCGAAATCATTCCGGGTGAGGGCGCGTTCGACTACACGGCAAAATACCTGCTCAAATCGACCCAGGAGATCTGCCCGGGCCGGTTTTCGCCCGAGATCACCGCTGCCCTGATGGATCAGGCGCACCGGGCGCACCGGGCACTGTCATGCAGCGGCTATTCGCGGAGCGATTTCATCGTCTCGGCCAAGGGGCTGGTCTATCTCGAGACCAACACCTTGCCGGGGCTGACCGCCGCCTCGCTCTATCCGAAGGCGCTGAAGGCCCAGGGAATCGATTTTTCCGATTTCCTGCGCGACCAGATCGTACTGGCCGAAAAGCGTGTCGACAGGCGGGGGTGATTCGCCGAGTTAATGCGTCAGGTGAGGGAACCCACCCGGCCCGGATGAAATATTACTAAAATCCTAACCAATGCCCGGCAAACTACTCACAAGGCTGCTCAAAACACGCCGCTGACCGGTCAGATTTACCCTTTGTTTACCAGGAAGTCCGAAGGTTAACGCTGGCGGCGCATGTGGCGCTTGGCTGCCGGGGCGTAAGCTGTTGCGGATTTCCGCTTCGCCGATCGCATCGAGGGAAAAATGGCCTCCTCACAACCGAGGTCTTAACCCATCCCGGCATCACCGAGACATCACGTGCGCCAGAGCCCGCAAGCCTTTTTGCGGGAACAACTTTTTGACGAGCTCGTGCAATGGATGGTGCAGGACGCCTCGCTCGATCGCTGCGATCGCTGGGGCCCCAAGCTGACCTGAAAGCCGCCGCTATCGGAGCGGTCGTGCTGTTGCGCGAGCGGCTGGGCCTGCGCGCCCGCGTGCGGGCGAAGCGGGTAATCGACCGCGAGCCGCCGCATCGCCTGATCCTGTGGCTCGAACGTTACCTCCCCAATCGTGCCGGCGTCGCCCTGACCGTGCTGATGCTGCTCGGCAGCGCCTCGCTTGGTGTCGTCAAGGGCGGCCATGTCGACGAGTTCGTCGGTGCGCTCAGCGATACCCGCAACGCGCTGGCGAATTCGGCCGGCTTCCGCATCACCGAGGTGGCCATCAACGGCCGCAAGCAGCTGAGCCAGGATGAAGTGCTCGCGATCGGCGGCGTCAACGGCCGCTCATCGCTGCTGTTCCTCGATGCCGCCACCGTGCGCGACAAGCTCAAGACCAATCCCTGGATATCGGACGCCGCGATCCTGAAGCTTTATCCCGGCCGGCTGCAGATCGACATCGTCGAGCGTACCGCGTTCGCGCTGTGGCAGCAGGACGGCCGGCTGTCCGTCATCGCCGAGGATGGCGCGGTGCTCGAACCCTATATGTCGCGGCGCTTCATCTCGCTGCCGCTGGTGGTGGGCAAGGGCGCCGCCGATAAGGCGCGGGACTTCCTGGCGCTGCTGGATCGCTATCCGCAGGTCCGCAGCGTGACCAAGGCGGCGATCTATGTCGGCGAACGGCGCTGGAACCTGCGCCTCAAGGACGGTCTCGATATCCGCCTGCCGGAACATGACGTCGGCAATGCGCTGGCGCTGCTGAGCAAGCTCGACAAGGAGGACAGGCTGTTCTCCCGCGACATCGTCGTGGTCGACATGCGCCTGCCGGACCGGCTGACGGTGCTGTTGTCCGAAGACGCGGCGAAGGCCCGCGAGGAACTGTTCAAGGACAAGAAGACCAAGAAAAAAGCCGGTGACGCAGCATGACCGGCCTCGATCGCAACCAGACCCCGAAGACGCGGCCGATGGCGCAGAAGCGCACCGCGCTGGTGGCCTCGCTCGACATCGGCACCAGCAAGATCGCCTGCATGATCGCACGGCTGAAGCCGTCGCCGCCGAACGAGGCACTGCGCGGCCGCAGCCACGCGGTCGAGCTGATCGGTTACAGCCAGATCCAGTCGCGCGGCGTCAAGGCCGGCGCCGTGGTCGATCTTGCCGAATGCGAACAGGCCGTGCGCCAGGCGGTGGCGCTGGCCGAACGCATGGCCAAGGTCCGCGTCGAATCCGTCTTGCTGTCGGTCTCCGGCGGCCGGCTGCAGGGCCAGCTGGTCGAAGCCGCCGCCGATATCAGAGGCGGCTCGGTCACCTCGGAAGATGTCACCCGCGTGACGTCCACCGGCATGCGCCACGCCACCGGCGAAGGCCGCACCGTGCTGCATGCGCTGCCGGTCGGCTACACGCTGGATGGCGTCAAGGGCATCCGCGATCCCCGCGGCATGGTGGCGCGGCAGTTCGGCGTCGACATGAACGTCGTGACGGCGGATGCGACGGTGGCCAAGAACCTGATGCTGGTGGTCGAGCGCTGCCACCTCAACGTCGAGGCCATGGCGGCAAGTCCTTATGTGGCCGGCCTTTCGGTCCTCACCGACGACGAAGCCGACATCGGCGCCGCCGTGGTCGAGATGGGCGCCGGATCGACCACGATCGCGACCTATTCGGCCGGACGCTTCGTGCACGCCTCGGGGTTTGCGGTCGGCGGGCAACACATGACGATGGATCTTGCGCGCGGCGTCGGTGCATGCATTGCGGATGCCGAGCGAATCAAGACCTTATACGGCACCGTGCTGACCGGCGGGTCAGACGCGCGCGAGCTGATGTCCGTACCCACCGCAGGCGATGACGCGCGCGATGCGCCGCAGATCGTCTCGCGCGCCACGATCGCGAACATCGTCCGGCATCGCGCCGAGGAGATCTTTGAAATGGTCCGGGACCGGCTCGCGGATTCCCCCTTTGCGGCAGAGCCGCGGGCGCGGGTTGTCCTGAGCGGCGGCGCGTCCCAGCTCACCGGCACCGTCGAGCTTGCCACCCGCATTCTCAACCGGCCGGTCCGGATCGGCCGCCCGCTCGGCTTCGGCCGGCTGCCCAATGAGGCCAAGAGCGCTTCGTTCGCGGTGCCCGCGGGCCTTCTGGTCTATCCGCAATACGCACACCTTGAACACGTCGAACCGCGGCATACGCGGCAGCTCAGGACAGGGACTGACGGCTATTTCGGAAGGGTCGGACGATGGCTGCGAGAGGGCTTCTGATGACCGGTTTTCATACCAAACGACATTCACAAACTCCTGCACCAACTCCTGCACCCACTCCCGCGGCCGTCGGCCGGGGCGAACCAACGCGCGCGTATTAATCGAGAGGCAACCATGGCACTCAATCTGACACCCCCTGACATCAGCGAGCTGAAACCGCGGATCACCGTCTTCGGCGTCGGTGGAGCAGGCGGCAATGCCGTCAACAACATGATCACTGCCGGGTTGCAGGGCGTCGATTTCGTCGTCGCCAATACCGACGCGCAGGCGCTGACCATGTCCAAGGCCCAGCGCATCGTGCAGATGGGCACGCAAGTGACCCAGGGCTTAGGCGCCGGATCGCAGCCCGATGTCGGTGCGGCCGCGGCCCAGGAGGTCATCGACGAGCTCCGCGATCATCTGACCGGCGCCAACATGGTGTTCGTCACCGCCGGCATGGGCGGCGGCACCGGCACCGGTGCAGCCCCCGTGATCGCCAAGACCGCGCGCGAGATGGGCATCCTCACCGTCGGCGTGGTGACAAAGCCGTTCCACTTCGAAGGCCAGCGCCGCATGCGCACCGCCGAGTCAGGCATTGCCGAACTGCACAAGGTGGTCGACACGCTCCTGATCATCCCGAACCAGAACCTGTTCCGGGTCGCCAACGAAAAGACCACCTTCGCCGACGCCTTTGCGATGGCCGACCAGGTGCTCTATTCGGGCGTCGCCTGCATCACCGACCTGATGGTCAAGGAAGGCCTGATCAACCTCGACTTCGCCGACGTCCGCGCCGTGATGCGTGAGATGGGCAAGGCGATGATGGGCACCGGCGAAGCCACCGGCGAGAAGCGCGCGCTGACCGCGGCGGAAGCCGCGATCGCCAACCCGCTGATCGACGATAGCTCGATGAAGGGTGCGCGCGGCCTGTTGATCTCGATCACCGGCGGCAAGGACCTGACCCTGTTCGAAGTCG
The DNA here is from genome assembly GCF_018130205.1 of Bradyrhizobium sp. AUGA SZCCT0222. Classification (NCBI taxonomy): domain Bacteria; kingdom Pseudomonadati; phylum Pseudomonadota; class Alphaproteobacteria; order Hyphomicrobiales; family Nitrobacteraceae; genus Bradyrhizobium; species Bradyrhizobium sp. AUGA SZCCT0222. The sequence goes on along the minus strand of NZ_JAFCLX010000003.1, from coordinate 111,055 downwards.
ACGAAGCCGCAACCCGCATCCGCGAGGAAGTCGACCAGGACGCCAACATCATCGTCGGCGCGACCTTCGACGAAAACCTCGACGGCGTGATCCGCGTCTCCGTCGTTGCCACCGGCATCGAACAGGCGCTGATCGCACGCAACGCGGCAGCGCCTGCCGCTGTCGTGACCAACGCGCCCGCCTCGACGCCGGACACCCGTCTGGCCGATCTGACCGCACGGCTGCGTGCTGACAACCAGCGCCTTGCCGACCGCGCCCAGAAGCTCGAGGCGCCCGTGCAGCAGGCCTCGCCACCCCCGGTTCCCGCCGCCGCCCCGCAGCAACGCGCGTCCAACAGCGTCGAGCGTGCCGCGCTCGCCGCCATTGCCGCGGCCGTCGCCCCGGAAGTGCCGCAGGCCCAGGCGCCGTTGCAGCCCGGCTCCTATGGCGACGTCACGGTTCGCCCGATTGCCCAGAAGCCGACGCTGTTCCCGGATCACAACGAGGCAGCCCGCGCCGAGCCGGAAGCGCAGGCAGCGTTGCCGGAGACCTTCATCCCGCAGGCGGCCGAACGTCCGCCCGCCCGCAGCCCGCGGATGCCGAAGTTCGAGGACCTTCCGATGACGGCCCAGGCCGAGATCCGGCAGGCCCGCGGCGAGCAGGAAGAAGAGCATCCGCAGAAGGCCCGGCTGTCGCTGCTGCAGCGCCTGGCCAATGTCGGCCTCGGCCGCCGCGACGAAGAGAGCGAGCCGCCGATCGCGGCCCGCGCTTCCGGTCCGGCGATGGCGCCGCTGCCGCCGCTCCCCGAGCGCAAACCGCAGCGTTCCGTCGCCCAGCAGATGGGCAACGAGCCGGTATCAGAGTATGCCCGCCGTCCGGCGCCGCAGGGTCTGGATGTCCATGGCCGCCCCGCACCTGTTGCCGCGCAGCCACAGGGCGACGACCATCTTGATATCCCGGCCTTCCTCCGGCGGCAGTCCAACTGAGGTTTTGTTACAATTCAGGCAACCCAAAAGGCCCCGGCGGTTTCAGCCGGGGCCTTTTTCTTGGGCACGACGAGGGTTCACAGCTTCGTAATCAAGTCACTGATATTAAATGATTAATTATGAATTCCGTGATCTGATGCGGCGGCCGGAACGAGGCCGGACCGCGCCGGAATTTGGTTAAGCCTTGGCGCGAATGCGGCAGAGATAGGGTAACAATCGGTAAAAAAGCGTGAGTTGTGCGCTTGAGGGCAGTGACTATGGTCTGCCGTGACTTGGGGATACCGGAAGCAGATTCGACGCGAAAGCGGACCTTTTCTGTCTGAAGGTATAAGTCGGGTAGTGGGCGATTATCGAATGAAGTTCAGCCGTCAGACAACGCTTCGGTCGCAAGCCACCGTGACGGGTGTCGGCGTTCATTCTGGTTTACCTGTTAATCTGACTATCGGACCTGCGCCTGTCGACGCAGGTTTTATTTTTGTCCGCACCGGTCTGGACGATGCCGACCGTGAAGTTCCCGCCATCGCTGATTCGGTGATTGCGACCGACTTTGCGACCGTACTCGGCGACCGCCAGGGCCCGCTCGTTTCCACCGCCGAGCACGTGCTTGCTGCGCTGCGGGGCATGGGTGTCGATAACGCCACCATCGAAGTCGACGGCCCGGAAGTTCCGATCATGGACGGCAGCGCGGCTGCCTTCGTCGCCGCCATCGATCAGGCAGGCATCGTGACCCAGTCCGCCGCGCGCCGTTTCATCCAGGTGCTGAAGCCGGTGCAGGTCGCAATCGGTGATTCCTTCGGCGAACTGCGCCCTTATGCCAACGGTTTCCGTGCCGAGGTCGAGATCGACTTCGCCAATCCGGTGATCGGCCGCCAGAGCTATTCGCTCGATCTGAGCCCCGAAAGCTTCCGCCGCGAGATTTCCCGCGCCCGGACCTTCGGCTGCATGAATGACGTGGCGCGGCTCTGGAGCGCCGGTTTCGCGCTCGGCGCGTCCTTTGAGAATTCGGTGGTGTTCGACGAGACCCGTCTGCTCAACACCGAAGGCCTGCGCTACAGCGACGAATGCGCCCGCCACAAGGTGCTGGACGTGATCGGCGATCTCGCGCTGGCCGGCCTGCCGCTGCTCGGCGCCTACCGGTCGTCGCGTGGCGGCCACAAGCTCAACCACGCGGTGCTGACGGCCCTGATGGCCGATCGCAGCGCTTGGCGGGTGGTCGAGGCCGAACCGGCACGCCGCCCCCGCGTCGAAGCCGGCGCCGGAATGGTCGGCGGTATGGTCGCCCCGGCCTATGGCCCGGACGTGTCCTGACTTTCGTTTTCGAAATGTCCTGACTTTCGATTTCGAAATGTCCTGACTTTCGTTTTCGAAATGTCCTGAAGCTCGCCTTTCCGGCCGCCCATTCCAATTTCCGTAGTAACCACAATTAGTAACGATGGTGTCTTGCCGCCTTAATCCGGGCGAAATGCCTGCGTATTCGGTTGGTTAAGGACCATTTTTCGGCTAGATAGGCCCGCGGTTGTAAGCTAGGGCGCCACAAATACTGAGCGCTTGGGAATATGGGGCCGAGGAATATTGGGCTTGGGAATATTGCGTTCATGACCGCGGTTCATGGATGGACGGGCTCAACCACCAACCGCACCGCTACCAACTGCGTAGCTACAACTGCGTAAAAGGCGTCAGGTCTCACATTTCATGTCGGCACAGCGTATGACGCTCGAACCATGCAAATCAGCGGGTATTTCTCGCCTTCATCGGGCAGCCCGGTCGCTCCGGCTGGCGGCGGGCCTGATCGCGCTGGCTGTCCCCTTGAGCGGATGCGGCACCGGTTCGCTGTGGGACAAGTTCACCGCCAAGGACGACACCTTCATCGAGGAGCCCGCGGACAAGCTCTACAATGAGGGCTTGTACCTGATGAACCAGCGCAAGGATGCGAAGGCGGCGACGAAGAAATTCGAAGAGGTCGACCGCCAGCATCCCTATTCCGACTATGCGCGCAAATCGCTGCTGATGTCGGCGTACTCGTTCTACTCAGCCGGCGACTATGACGGCTGCATTGGCGCGGCGACCCGTTACGTCACGCTGCATCCGGGCAGCCCCGACGCCGCCTACGCGCAATATCTGATCGCGGCTTCCCATTATGACCAGATCCCGGATATTTCGCGCGATCAGGGGCGCACCGAAAAGGCGATCGCCGCGCTCGAAGAGGTGATTCGCAAATATCCGACCTCGGAATACGCCACCAGCGCCAAGGCCAAGCTCGAAGGCGGGCGTGACCAGCTTGCCGGCAAGGAAATGGATGTCGGCCGCTATTACATGAAAAAGCGCGACTACACCGCGGCGATCAATCGCTTCAAGACCGTGGTCACCCGCTACCAGACCACGCGCCATGTCGAGGAGGCGCTGTTCCGCCTCACCGAGGGCTATATTGCGATCGGCATCGTCGGCGAAGCGCAAACCGCCGCCGCCGTCCTTGGGCACAATTTTCCTGACAGTCGCTGGTACAAGGACGCCTATAATCTAGTAAAGTCCGGCGGTCTCGAGCCGAGCGAGAATCAGGGTTCCTATATTTCCAGGGCCTTCAAGAAGATGGGTCTCGGCTAGGAATTTAGTTCGCATGCTGGCCCGTCTGTCGATCCGTGACATCGTCCTGATCGAACGGCTCGATATCGAGTTTTCCCGTGGCCTCGCGGTGCTGACCGGGGAGACCGGCGCGGGCAAATCCATCCTGCTCGATGCCTTCGCGCTGGCGCTCGGCGGCCGCGGCGACGCCGGGCTGGTCCGCCATGGCGTGGAGCAGGGACAGGTCACCGCAACCTTCGACGTGCCCAAGGGCCATCCGGCCGCAAAAATCCTTTCCGAAAACGGCCTCGACGATACCGGTGAAATGATCCTGCGCCGCGTGCAGCTTGCCGACGGCCGCACCCGCGCCTTCATCAACGATCAGTCGATCAGCGTGCAGACGCTCAAGGCCGTCGGTGCCGCGCTGGTCGAGATCCACGGCCAGCACGACGAGCGTGCGCTGGTCGATGCCTCGACCCACCGGCAACTGCTCGACGCCTTCGCCGGGCTGGAAAAGGACGTGGCCGCGCTGGAAACGCTGTGGGATGCCAGGCGCACCGCCAACGCCGCGCTCGACGCCCACCGCGCCGGCATGGAGCGCGCCGCCCGTGAAGCCGACTACCTCCGCCACGCCTCCGACGAATTGAAAGCGCTGCGGCCCAGGGAAGGCGAGGAGACCCTGCTCGCCGAACGCCGCACCACGATGATGCAGGGCGAAAAGATCGCCAGCGACCTGCGCGAGGCGCAGGAGGCCGTCGGCGGCAACCATTCGCCGGTGCCGGCGCTGGCGGCCGCGGTGCGGCGGCTGGAACGCCGCGCCGCCAATTCGCCCGCGCTGGTCGAGCCCGCGGTCAAAGCGATCGATATCGCGATCAACGCGCTGGAGGAGGCCGATCAGCATCTGAGCGCTGCGCTGATTGCCGCCGATTTCGATCCGGCCGAGCTGGAGCGGATCGAGGAGCGGCTGTTCGCGCTGCGCGCCGCCTCGCGCAAATATTCGACGCCGGTCGAGGGGCTGGCGGCGCTGGCCGCGAAATATGCCTCCGACGTCGCGCTGATCGATGCCGGCGCGGACCAATTGAAGAAGCTGGAAGCCGCCGCTGATGAAGCCGACAGGCGCTATGCTGCCGCAGCAACCAAACTCTCCGCCGCCCGCGCCAAAGCTTCGGAAAAGCTCAACAAGGCCGTCAACGCCGAACTGGCGCCGCTGAAGCTCGAGCGCGCAAAATTCATGGCGCAGGTCGAGACCGACGCCGCATCGCCGGGCCCGCAGGGCATCGATCGCATCGAGTTCTGGGTCCAGACCAATCCCGGCACCAAGCCGGGGCCGATGATGAAGGTCGCCTCCGGCGGCGAGCTGTCGCGCTTTTTGCTGGCGCTCAAGGTGGTGCTGTCCGACCGCGGCTCGGCGCCCACGCTGGTGTTCGACGAAATCGATACCGGCGTCGGCGGTGCGGTGGCGGACGCCATCGGCGCCCGGTTGGCGCGGCTTGCCGGCAAGGTGCAGGTGATGGCGGTGACGCACGCGCCGCAGGTCGCCGCGAGAGCCAACCATCATCTGTTGATTTCCAAGGACGCGATGGACAAGGGCAAGCGCGTCGCCACCCGCGTCAACGCGCTCGCCGCCGACCACCGCCGCGAGGAAATCGCGCGGATGCTGGCAGGCGCGGAGATCACCGCGGAAGCGAGAGCCGCCGCCGACCGGCTGCTGCGCGCGGCGACGGCGTGATTTCACTCCGTCATTCCGGGGCGCGAAGCGAACCCGGAATCTCGAGATTCCAGGTTCGATGCTTCGCATCGCCCCGGAATGACGAAGTTAGGTACAGATCGACTCGTACAAATCTTTCCAAAGCGGATTTTGTGCTTCGATCAGCGCGACCTTCCATTCTCGTTTCCATTTCTTTATCTCTTTTTCGCGCGTAATCGCGGAAACAGGATCGTCGTAGATTTCGAACCAAACGAGTCGTGTGATATTGTATCGTGAAGCAAAACCAGCGACGGCCTTTATGCGATGCTCGTATATCCGGCGTACGATGTCGTTGGTCACACCAATATAGATCGCTCCATCCTTTCTGCTCGCGATGAGATAGACGTAGTAGCTCATGATTGTCGCTCACAACCTCAGGAAACCGTCATTCCGGGGCGTGCGTAGCACGAACCCGGAATCTCGAGATTCCGGGTCTGGTCCTTCGGACCATCCCGGAATGACGGGCTAAATCTTTATCATGGTAGCAAAATCAAAACCCAAAACCCTCGTTGACGTCGCCAAGCTGACCAAGGCCCAGGCCAAGATCGAGTTGATGCGACTGGCGCTGGAGATCGAGGCGCATAACGAGCGCTACTACCAGAAAGACGCGCCGACCGTCTCGGATGCCGCTTATGACGCATTGCGTCAGCGGCTGGAGGCGATCGAGGCAAAGTTTCCCGATCTGGTCACCACAGATTCGCCGACGCAAAAAGTCGGCGCGGCGCCGGCGCGCGGGTTCGCAAAAGTGCAGCACGCCGTTGCCATGCTGTCGCTCGGCAACGCCTTCAGCGATGAGGACGTCACCGAATTCGTCGATCGCGTCAGGCGCTTCCTCAAGCTCGATGCCGATCATATTCCGGCGCTGGTCGCGGAACCGAAGATCGACGGCCTGTCGCTGTCGCTGCGCTACGAGAACGGCGAACTGGTCCGCGCAGCTACCCGCGGCGACGGCTTTACCGGCGAGGACGTCACCGCCAATGTCCGCACCATCAAGGATATTCCGCACACGTTGAAGGGCCGCAGCATTCCGGCGGCCTGCGAAATGCGCGGCGAAGTTTACATGCTCAAGAAGGATTTTCTCGAGCTGAACAAGAAGCAGGCGGAAGCTGACGATACGGTGTTTGCCAATCCGCGCAATTCGGCGGCGGGCTCGCTGCGCCAGAAGGATGTTTCGATCACCGCGTCGCGGCCGCTGAAATTCTTTGCCTATACCTGGGGTGAGATGAGCGAGCGGCCGGCCGATACGCAGCACGGCATGCTGGAGTGGATGGACAAAGCCGGCTTTGTCGTCAATCCGCGGACCGAGCTTTGCAAGAACGTCGACGACGTTCTCAAATTTTACAGCAAGATCGGCGAGGAGCGCGCCACGCTCGGATATGACATCGACGGCGTGGTCTACAAGGTCGACCGGCTCGACTGGCAGGATCGCCTCGGTTTCGTGTCGCGCAGCCCACGCTGGGCGATCGCGCACAAATTCGCGGCCGAGCAAGCGACCACGATCCTCAACGGCATCGACATCCAGGTCGGCCGCACCGGCGCGCTGACGCCGGTGGCGCGGCTCGAGCCGGTCACCGTCGGCGGCGTCGTCGTCTCCAACGCGACGCTGCACAATGAGGATTACATCAAGGGCATCGGCAACGACGGCAATCCGATCCGCGACGGCGTCGACCTGCGCATTGGCGACACTGTCGTCGTTCAGCGCGCCGGCGACGTGATCCCGCAGGTCGTCGGCGTCGTCATGGACAAGCGGCCGAAGAACGCAAAGCCGTACAAATTTCCGGAGGTTTGTCCGGTGTGCGGCAGCCATGCGGTGCGCGAGGAAGACGAGGCGGTGCGGCGCTGCACCGGCGCCCTGATCTGCCCGGCGCAGGCGACAGAGCGGCTGAAGCATTTCGTCTCGCGGCTGGCGTTCGATATCGACGGCCTCGGCGACAAGCAGATCCAGGAGTTCTACGAGGAAGGCCTCGTGATGTCGCCGGTCGATATCTTCACGCTGCAGAAGCGTGACGCCCGCTCCACCAGCAAGCTGATGCAACGCGAGGGCTATGGCGAGACCTCGGTGCGCAACCTGTTCAACGCGATCGACGCCCGCCGCAGCATCGAGCTGCACCGTTTGATCTACGGGCTCGGTATCCGTCACGTCGGTGAGGGCAATGCCAAGTTGTTGGCGCGGCATTACCACACGATCGATAATTTTCGCGAGGCGATGCTGGCGGCCGCCAAGGGCACGAAGGATGACGAGAACACCACCGAGGCCTATCAGGACCTCAACAATATCGGCGGTATCGGCGAGATCGTGGCTGAAGCCGTTGTCGAGTTCTTTGCCGAACCGCGCAATGTGAAGGCGCTCGGCGAACTCCTGCGCGAGATCGAGGTGAAGGCGGCCGAACGGCCGCGCAAGAGTTCGCCGGTCTCGGATAAGACCGTGGTGTTCACGGGTTCATTGACCAAATTCACCCGCGACGAAGCCAAGGCGGTGGCGGAACGTCTCGGCGCCAAGGTCGCGGGCTCGGTGTCGAAGAAGACGGACTATGTCGTTGCCGGCGAGGATGCCGGCTCCAAGCTGACCAAGGCGCGTGAGCTGGGCGTGGCCGTGCTGACCGAAGATGAGTGGCTGACGCTGATCGGGGAGTGATGGCTCTCTCTCGTCATTCGGGGGCGTGCGAAGCACGAGCCCGGAATCCATCGGACCGCACGCGCTGTCGCTCAATGGATTCCGGGCTCTCGCTTCGCGAGCCCCGGAATGACGGCTTAATTTGATGTCGTCCTCTCCGCGTCATTGCGAGCGGAGCGAAGCAATCCATATTGCTCCAAGCCGAGCCATGGATTGCTTCGCTGCGCTCGCAATGACGGAGAGATGCGACAAAACGACCCGACGGGCAAATCAGTTCCGATTTACGGAAATCGTGTCAAGCCCTGAAATAAAAAATATTTCTGTTTACCAGAAGGAAAATCAGGTGCATATGTTTGGCCATCCCGTCCTACTCAGAAGGGCGTCGGCCGTCGTCACGGACGTTGGGCGGGTTGCGGTGGACGCTGGTTTGCGCTGAGACGACGGCGTGGACGGGCGTACGGCAAAACCGTGTGGTCCTGGCGCCCGTTGCAGGCGTCAAGCTGTCGGAGAAGCGCAAGCGGGAACGGTAGCGACGGAGTCAACCAAGAACTCGTCTCCGGGGAGATCACGGCATAAGCCGTAAAGCCATTGCGCAGGGAAGGCCGGGTGTTCACCGCTGCCCTGTATGCTCGTGTGCACCTTGTTTTGTGCAAACCGCACACGAGACCGCGGGTGCAGCGCGCACCCGGTCTTCCCTGCGCCCTCTGTTACTGAGGGCGGGAAGTTTCTGGAAAAGCTCGGGCGCAACGCGTCGCGAGATCGCGAAACTGTGTTCCCGTCATCCTGAGGTGCGAGCGAAGCGAGCCTCGAAGGATGAATCGGCCACAGCTGGGCCGTCGTCCTTCGAGGCGCGCAAGAGCGCGCACCTCAGGATGACGGATTGAGATTAAGCGCTCCCAGAGACGCCAATGATTGAACCGAGAAGCCGCGGCGTACTGGGTCCCCCGCTTTCGCGGAGGACGACAGGATCGAGTGGAGTCGCACTATCCCTCGTCATTGCGAGCGCAGCGAAGCAATCCATGCATCCGTTATGCCGAGACGTGGATTGCTTCGCTTCGCTCGCAATGACGCGGAGGCGCTCACGGCCCCTTCCTTCGCGGCACGATGAAGATCATGGTCGAGGCGCAGGCGATCGAGATCGCGAAGATCGCGGCGGTGAGCGGCAGCGTCGTGGCGGAATGGCCGCCGAGATAGGCGCCGAACTGCGACACCAGCGAGCCGATCCCCATCTGCAAAAATCCCATCGCGCCGGATGCGGTGCCGGCGGCTTCGGGGCGGACGCTGAGCGCGCCGGCGGCCGAGTTCGACATCACGAAGGCATTGGCGAACATCACGATCATCTGGGTGCCGAACAGGAAGGACGGCGCCTGGTTGGTCCCCGCAACACTCCATGCCAGATTGAGCAGGCTGCCGCCGAGCTGCAGCGCCAGCCCGAACCAGATCAGCTTCTCCAGCTGATAGCGCGGCGAAAAGCGCACGCAGAAGAGATTGCCGACCAGATAGGCGAAGCCGGTGGTCGCAAACCATGCGCCATATTCGGCGCTGCTGCGGCCCATTTGGGTGACCACGACATAGGGTCCGCCACCGGCGAAGGCAAAAATGATCTGCGAGGCCAGCACCTGGCACAGCGCGTAGCCGATGAACGCCCGCGACGTGATCAGGCCGCCGACATCGCGGCGAAAGCTGCTGCCGGCGGCGCGCTCGCGGCGGGTTTCCGGCAGCATGATCGCGATGCCCACCGTGATCGTCAGCGATGCTGCCGTGATCAGATAGAAGATCGCGCGCCAGCCGAACGCGGTTTCCAGGAGGCCGCCGGTCAGCGGGCTCAGCATCTGCGCGATCATCATGACCGCGATGACGAGACTGATCATGGAGCTGATGCGGTCGCGGCTGTAGAGATCGCGGATGATGGCGCGGCTGACCACCATGCCGGTGGCGCCGCCAAGCGCCTGCAAAAAGCGCGCGGCGATCAGTTGCGGCAGGGTCTCGGCGAAGATGCAGCCAACGCTTGCCGCGACCATCAGGGCGAGCCCGCACAGCAGCACCGGGCGGCGTCCGAAGCGGTCCGACAGCGGCCCCATGATGATCTGCGAGCAGGCGATGCCGACCATGAACAGCGACACCGTCATCTGCGCGATCGAAATATCGCGCCCGAACGTCGTCGCCAGCACGGGCAGCGCCGGCACCAGCAGGTACAGCGAGATCGGGGCGACGCCCGTCATCGCGACGAGCATCAGCAGCATCATCTTCGACGTCGCGACGCCGCCGGTGTCGCCAGTAGCACCGGGCGGCTTGCCCATCACGCCATGCATTCAGGTCCGATCCGTTTGTGTGAATGGGACTGTAGCGGGATGGCTCACGGCGAATACGGCCGTTTCGGCATGCGGCTATGCCGGGATCGCTTGCTCCGTCATTCCCCGATGCGCTATTGCGCATCTGAGGGCGCGAAGCGAACCCGGAATCTCGAGATTCCCCGATGTGCAATTGCACATCTGAGGTTCGATGCTTCGCATCGCCCCGGAATGACAGCCGCCTACAGCGGCAGCAGCGCTGCCGTCGCGTCGTCCAGCCACAGCTTGGTCGCGTTGTCATCGAGGTGCGGTCGTACCTCGCGGTTGACGCGCTCGTGGTAGTCGTTCAGCCATTTCAGTTCGGTCGGGCTCAGCATGTGCACGTCGATCAGGCGGCGGTCGATCGGGGCCAGCGTCAGCGTCTCGAACGCGTTGATCGGCTTTTCGGCGCCGGCAACGTCGGTGCCGACGACCAGTTCGAGATTTTCGATCCGGATGCCGTAAGCGTCCGTCTTGTAGTAGCCGGGTTCGTTGGACAGGATCATGCCGCGCTTCAGCGGCGTGGTGCCGAGCTTGGAAATCCGCGCCGGGCCCTCGTGCACCGACAGATAGCTGCCGACGCCGTGGCCGGTGCCGTGCTCGAAATCGAGGCCGGCGGCCCAAAGATATTGCCGCGCGAAGCTGTCGAGCTGGGCGCCGGTGGTGCCGTCGGGGAAGACCGCGCGCGCGATCGCGATGTGGCCGCGCAGCACCCGGGTGAAGCGGTCGCGCATTTCGTCCGTCGGCTCGCCGATCGCGATGGTGCGGGTGACGTCGGTGGTGCCGTCTTCATATTGCGCGCCGGAATCGATCAGCAGCAGGTCGCCGGACGAAATCCGCCGGTTGCTCTTGCGGGTGACGCGGTAATGCACGATGGCGCCGTTCGGCCCGGTGCCGGCAATCGTGGGAAACGAAACGTCCTTCAGGGCGCAGGTCTGGCGGCGGAAGGTCTCCAGCGCCTCGACGGTGTCGATCTCGGTCAGCGCGCCCGACGGCGCCTCGCGGTCGATCCAGGCCAGAAACCGCGTCAGCGCCACCGCGTCGCGCTGATGCGCGGTGCGGGTGCCTTCGATCTCGGTGATGTTCTTCACCGCCTTCAACAGACTGACGGGATCGCTGCCGCGCACCGGCTTGCCGCCGGCGGCCGCGATCATGCGGCTCAACGCGTCGGCCGCGGTGGCGCTGTCGAGGGCGACTGCGGCGCCCTTTTGCGAAAGTTCGGTCAGCATCGGCGTCAGCGCGCCGGGCTCGCGGACGTCGGCGGAGTGTTCGAGATGGTCGCGCGTGAGGTTCGAGAGCTTGCGGTGGTCGATGAAGATGGTGGGACGGCCGTCCTTCGGCACCAGCGCGTAGGACAACGGCAGCGGCGTGTGCGAGACATCGGCGCCGCGGATGTTGAAAGTCCAGGCCACCGCGTGCGAATCCGACAGCACCAGCGCCTCGACGCCGAGTTTTGCGATCTCCAGCCGGATGCGCTTGAGCTTCTCGGCTTCGATCTCGCCGGAATACTGCGCGCCGTGAATGGCGACCGGGCCGAGCGGCGGCGCGGGGCGTTCGGTCCACACCGCGTGGAGCGGGTTGTTGTCCACCGCGACCAGCTCCGCGCCGGCCTTGGCGCAGGCCGCCGCCAGCCGCTCGGCTGCCGCCGACGTGTGCAGCCATGGGTCAAAACCGAGGCGATCGCCGGCGGCAAGATGCTTGGCCAGCCAGTGCTCCGGCGGCGGATCGGCCAGCGGCTCGATATGCCAGGCCTTGCGGTCGACCTGCTTGGTGGCCTGCAGCGTGTAGCGGCCATCGACGAAAACAGCGGCTTCCTTGGTCAGGACGGCGGCCATGCCGGCCGAGCCGGTGAAGCCGGTGAGCCAGGCCAGCCGCTCTTCCGACGGCGGCACATATTCATTTTGCTGCTGATCGGCGCGGGGAATCACGAACCCCGTCAGCTTGCGCCGCGCCAGTTCCTCGCGGAAGGCGGCCAGCCGTGCGGCCAGCGCCACGCCGCTTTCGAGGTCTTCGAATGTCTGGAAATGGGCTTCGAACATGGCCGGGTCACTCAGGGGTTGGGTGCAGGTCCGCACAACATAGCCATAATTTGGCATAATCTGTGCTTCAATATCCATGTCCGCGTTAGATCGGACGGAACGGTTTGCCGGGCAAGCCGTTCACGTGATGCTACCAGGGGAAATTCCAGGAGTGTTTCATCTCAACGAAGAGGGGATACACGATGCCTGCCTTTATGTTTGAGAAGATCTCGCCGCCCGTCCGCCGCAGCCCGGCCCCTCCGATCGCCAACAAGAAGCAGCGTGGCGTCATCGTCCAGATGCTGGATCGGTTCGCTCTGGCGCGCGTCAAACGTACCAAGCAGGCAGAAGAAAAGGGCGTCATCGCCCGCTACAAGCCCCCTGAATGAGTTTCTAGCCCGCGTTGCGCAGCAGCAGGCTGCTCCAGCCTTCGATGCGCAGATGCCGCACCGGGACCAGGCCCCGCGCACGATAAGCGGCGATCACCGAAGCCGCTTGCGGCGTCAGCAGTCCCGACAGGATAACCAGCGCCGATGGTGCCAGATGCCGCGCCATCGGCGCTGCCAATTGCCGCAACGGATTGGCGAGGATATTCGCCAGCACCAGATCGAACGGGCCGGCCTGCGCGAATTGCGGCGCCGAGAAGCCGGTGGCAGGGATCGCCTGCACCAGATGTCCGGTTTGGTTCAGCCGGGCGTTTTCCTGCGCAACCCGCACCGAGAGCGGATCGATGTCGCTGGCCAGCACGTTCTCCTGCAGCGCCTTGGCCGCCGCGATCGCCAGCACGCCGGTGCCGGTGCCGAGGTCGAGCACGCGCCGAGGGCGGTGCGCTTTGAGGACATGATCGAGCAGCAGCAGGCAGCCGCGCGTGGTGCCGTGGTGGCCGGTGCCGAACGCCAGCGCCGCCTCGATCTCGATGCCGATCTTGTTGGATGGCACCCGCGCGCGGTCGTGGTGGCCGTGCACGACGAAACGCCCGGCCGGGACCGGGACGAGGTCCTCGAGCGTGGCCTTGACCCAGTCCTTGGCCTCGACCGTGTCGAAGGCGATATTCTTGGCGATGTCTGCGCCGGCGGCATTGGTGACGAGTTCGCGCACCAGCGCCTGATCCGGCGCGACGGCAAAATGCACCGAGACATCCCAGCGGCCGCCCGGACCTTCAAACGCGGCGATGGCGGCCTGCCCCTCAAAAAAGACTTCGGTAAGTATATCGACAACCAGCTTGGCGGCGGTCTCGGTGCCGACCGCGAAGGCCGCACGGGAGGTAGCAGGAGTGGAGGTCATTGGGGAACCACGAGAAAACAGCGGGAAGGCTCAAACTTGAGCAAGTTTCAGTTCGTAAGGTCGGGAGAACCTGCCACTGGCAGCGGCCGGCGGAACAGGTTCCGTGGCCTCTCTGAAGTACCCCAATCATGGCTGATCTTGCCAGCCCCATTTCCAGCATAAGCAGCGCGCCAGGTTCGGGTTCGCCGAGGGCGTGGAAGAACTTGGCGAAGCGACAACTGGTGATGTCGCGCTTGCACAGTTTATCGACCCTTGACGCAACGCATATCCACAACGTCATCCACCGGAACATACAGGAGGCTTCCACAGGCGGGCCTGGTTGGTTTGCACCGTCGATGCACCGGTTTCTCCACCGGTGGTCCAACGGTTTTCCACACCTTGTCCACGGCGAAGCGATCGCAATTTTCAAGGCTTGTTAGCCAATTCACCGCCGATTCACAGCGTTTGCTGAGCGGCGCCGCGACCGGGGATGCGGGAACCCGGCGTTAAGCGCGCGCATGCCAGGATCGCTGCCATAAATAAATATTAACAAGGGAGGAATTGAAATGGCCAAGATTACGGCAGTTATTGCAGTCATGTGCGCTGTGTGCGCTTTCGTCAGCTATCCGTCGGCTGAGGAGCGCCGCCAGTCCGCGATGGAGACGATCTCGCCGCTGGCGATGATGCAGACCGCGCGGGTGCTTCCGACCGAAGCCTACGACGCCATCTAGCCACCGAGCAGGGCGCGACACCGGCAACGGTGTTGCGCCCCTCAACCAAACAGCGCGCGGTGATCGCCCAGGATCGCTTTGGCGGCGTTGTGGCCGGGGGCGCCGGTGACGCCGCCGCCGGGATGGGCGCCGGAGCCGCAGTGGTAGAGGCCCTTCAGCGGCCCGCGGTAATCGGCATGGCCCAGCATCGGCCGCGCCGAGAACAACTGGTTCAGCGTCAGCGCGCCGTGAAAGATGTCTCCACCGAGCAGACCGAACTGGCGCTCCAGATCGAGCGGCGACAGCACCTGTCGGCCGACGACGCTTCCCGCAAAGCCCGGCGCATATTTGTCCACCGTCGCGATCATCAGGTCGGCCACTTCCTCAGCGTAGTCGTCCCACGATTTTCCGTCCGGCAATTGCGGCGCGACGTGTTGGCAGAACAGGCTCGCGACATGCTGGCCGGGCGGGCAGAGCGAATCATCGAGCGTCGAGGGGATCAACAGCTCGACCACCGGCTCGCGGCTCCAGCCCCGCTCGCGGGCGTCCTGCCAGGCGCGGTCCATGTAATCGAGACTGGGGGCGAGGATGATCCCGGCCGTGAGATGGTCGCCTTCGCCCGGCAGCGCCGTGAACGAGGGCAGGGCGCTCAGCGCCACATTCATCCGGAAGGTGCCGGAGCCGTTGCGCCAGTGGGTGATGCGATCGAAAAATTCCGGCGCCAGCGCTTCTCGTGGCACCAGCCGCGTGTAGAGCAATTTCGGATTGACGCCGGAGACGACGTATTTCGCGCGCACGGTCTCGCCATTGTCGAGGATGACACCAACCGCGCGGCCGCCTTCGACAATCACCTCGCGCACGCCGGCATCGAGTTCGATGTCGGCGCCATGGCCGCGCGCCGCGCGCGCCATCGCCTGCGTGATCGCGCCCATGCCGCCGATGGCGTGGCCCCACACGCCCTTTTTGCCGTTCACCTCGCCGAACGCATGGTGCAGCATCACGTAAGCCGAGCCTGCCGCGTAGGGGCTGGCGTAATTGCCGACGATGGCGTCGAAGCCGAACAGCGCTTTCACGAGGTCGCTCTCGAAGCGTTCGTCCAGCATCTCGCCGGCCGAGCGCGTGAACAGGTCGAGCAGGCTGCGCTGCTGTTCCAGCGACAGCTTCTTCAGGATGCTGGCGGTGCCGAGCGCGTTGAAAGTCTCGCGGATCGCGCCGAGGCTGAAGCCTTCGACGATGTTCGGCGGGGCGCGCAGCACCAGTTGCCGCAATACATCCGCAATGCCCTCCAGTTCGTGGCCGAACGCATCGATGCGATCGGCGTCGCGCGGGCTCAATCTGGTGACTGAATCCCGGGTGCGGCCTTCGCCGGTGAGGAGATAGCTGCCATCGGGCGCGGGCAGGAAATTCTGCGCGCGGCGTTCGACGATGCGCAGGCCGTGCTCGGCCAGCTTCAAATCGGTGATGATCTGCGGGTTGAGCAGGCTGACGGTGTAGGCGGCCACCGAATTGCGGAATCCCGGGTGGAATTCCTCGGTCACGGCGGCGCCGCCGACCACCTTGCGGCGCTCGACCACTTTCACGCGCAGGCCGGCCATCGCGAGATAGGCCGCGCAGGTGAGGCCGTTATGCCCCGCACCGATGATGACGACGTCCGTTTCGTTCATGTGCGCTTCAAGAAGGTTTGATTAAGCCGTGCCGTTGCGCTGCCCCGGCGTCCCCTCAATCCACCATTTTGCGGTTCCTTGCTAGCCTTGTTGCCATATGCTCCATTAACCGTCTCTGGCGCTTCCATGCCGGAATTCCGCCCTCCGGCGCCCGCCGGGTCCATGCCGGAGCTCTCATGAGCCTTTCTGAACCGTCCGCCGCCACGGACCTGTCGTCCGATTCCCGGAACCGGATGGTTCTGGTGGTCTACACCGCAGCGATCTTCGTCAGCGCGCTGCTGCTGTTCTCGGTGCAGCCGCTGTTCACCAAGATGGTGCTGCCGCGGCTCGGCGGCTCGCCGGCGGTGTGGTCGGTGGCGATGGTGTTCTTTCAGTCGCTGCTGCTCGGCGGCTATGCCTATGCGCATTTCCTGATGCAGATCCGCAACCGCGCCGTCCCCGTGGTCGTGCATCTGGTGCTGCTCGTCGTTGCCATGCTGACGCTGCCGCTGTCGATCTCGAGCGGCTGGGGCGAGCCGCCGAATTCGGGCTATGCGGTCTGGCTGCTGGGTCTGTTCGCGGTATCGATCGGGCTGCCGTTCTTCGCGCTCGCCGCCAACAACCCGCTGCTGCAGGCCTGGTTCGTCCGCACCGGCCATCCCAGCGGGCCCGATCCTTACTTTCTCTATGCGTCCTCGAACATCGGCAGTTTCCTGGCGCTGTTGTCCTATCCGGTGCTGCTGGAGCCGATGTTTACGCTCCGTGCGCAAAACCTGATCTGGACCGGCGGCTATGGCCTGCTGATCGTGCTGATCGCAAGCTGCGCAATATTGCTGCTGCGTTCGCCGGCCAATGCGGCTGACCTGAACATGCCGGCCGACGATGCGGATGCGCCGGCGCCGTCATGGACGACGCGCGCGCGCTGGATTTTCCTGGCGGCGGTGCCGTCGGGTCTGCTGATCGCGGTGACCGCGCATATCTCCACCGACGTCGCCGCGGCACCCCTGTTATGGGTGCTGCCGCTGTCGCTGTATCTGTTGACCTGGGTGCTGGTGTTCCAGTCGCGGCCGCTGCTGCCGCACAAATGGATGTTGCTGGCGCAGCCGCTGGCGATCGCCGGCGTCGTCGTGCTGCTGGCCTTCGGTGGCGAGCAGAATTTGCTGCTGACGCTCGGCGGGCATCAATTGTGTTTCTTCGTCATCGCGATGGCCTGCCATGGCGAACTGGCGCGGACGCGGCCGGCCGCCAAATATCTCACCGGCTTCTATGTCGCGCTGTCGTTCGGCGGCATGGTCGGCGGCCTCTTCGCGGGCCTGATCGCCCCCTTCACCTTTTCCTGGATCGCCGAATATCCGATCCTGCTGGCGCTGGCGGCACTGTGCCGGCCGACGGGTAACGAACGGTTGCCGCGCTGGAGCGATTGGTACTGGCCGTTCCTCGCCGTGCTGGCGGTGGCGCTGATCGCACCGTCCTGGTCACCAGGCAAGGTCATGCACTGGCTCGACGATCACCGCGTCTGGATGATCGGCGCGGTCGGCGTGCTCTCGGCATTGCTGGCACTTGGGCTGAACGCCAGCCGCTGGAAGATCTTTGCAACCGTGGTGGTGGCGCTGGTGCTGCTGCGCGCCTACCCTTCCGACGACGGGCGGGTGGAGACCGTGCGCAGCTTCTTCGGCGTCCACAAGATCGTGGTGACGTCGAACGGCCAGTATCATGTGCTGATGCACGGCACCACGATCCACGGCGCCGAAAAATTCAAGAACGATGACGGCACGCCAGTGACCGGTCGGCCCGAGCCGATCACCTACTACCACAAGGATGGCGGCATCGGGCAGGCGATCACGGCGGTGCGGGAGCGGAAAGGGGCCGCGCTGCGGGTTGCGGTGATCGGGCTTGGCTCGGGCACGCTGACCTGCGCCTCGTTGCCGGGCGAGGACTGGAAGTTCTTCGAGATCGACCAGACGATGGTCGATACCGCGCGCGATCCGAAATATTTCACCTATATCAGCAAGTGCGAGCCGGACCTGAAGCCGGTGATCGGCGATGCGCGGCTGACCTTCGCGCGCGAACCGAATGGTGTCTACGACCTGATCATCGTCGACGCCTATTCGTCGGATGCGATTCCGATTCATCTGGCGACCGAAGAGGCGATGGAGATCTACAAGGAAAAGCTCGCGCCGCAGGGTGTGGTCGCGATGCACGTTTCCAACCGGCATCTGGAGCTGTCCAGCGTCGTGGTCGGCATTGCCGACGCCAACGACATGAAGAGTTGGGTCTACAGCGAGGATTCCGGCCGCGACAGTGAGTACATCTTCTCGACCTCGGTGGTGGTGTCGGCGCGGCACGAGGCGGATGTCGGCGCGCTCGCGTCTTCGGACAAATGGGCCGAGACCGAAGCCGAAGACCACCAGCGGGTCTGGACCGACGATTACTCCAACGTGCTGGGGGCCGTTTGGCGCCGGATGCGCGACGGCGACCAATAGGCCCATTGCGATAATTCGTTGCAGGTTTATGGTTCGGCGCGCTTTCCAAACGAACGGAATTTCGCCATGGCCAATTTCACCCCTGTGTCGGCCGCGATCGGCGGCGCGCTGATCGGCCTTTCCGCCGTGCTGCTGATGCTGCTGACCGGCCGGATCGCCGGCATCAGCGGCATCTTTGCGGGGCTCCTGAATATCAGGAGCGAAGACAAGGCCTGGCGCATCGCCTTCATCGCGGGGCTGATGCTGATTCCCGTTGTCGCCGGATGGATCGGCTACGGCATGGCGCCGCCCAAGCTGCCGGCCAGCTGGGCCGTCATCGTGGCGGCGGGGCTAATGGTTGGTTTCGGCACGCGGCTCGGCGGCGGCTGTACCTCCGGTCACGGCATTTGCGGGATTGGACGGCTGTCGGTGCGCTCGATCGCGGCGACCATCGTCTTTATGGTGACGGCGGTTATCACCGTGGCCGTCACCCGCCACGTGCTGGGAGGCTGAGCCATGGGCATCATATCGCGGATCATCGCGCCGTTGTTGTGTGGCCTGATCTTCGGAACCGGCCTGCTCGTCTCGGGAATGATGCAGCCGACCAAAGTGCTCGCATTCCTCGATATCTTTGGCGCGTGGGATCCAAGCCTCGCCGTGGTGATGGCGGCGGCATTGGCTGTCGCCACTCCGGGCTTCATGCTGGCAAGGCAGCGCGCGCGGCCGGTGCTGGCCGGGCAGTATTTCTGGCCGCGCAAATCCGACATCGATGCGCCGATGGTGCTGGGCGCAGGACTGTTCGGTGTAGGGTGGGGTCTCGTTGGATTGTGCCCGGGACCGGCGCTGGAGAGCCTGGCGACGCTGTCGCCGGGCGTGGTTGTCTTCGTCGTGGCGATGGCGAGCGGGATGATTCTGCACGACAAATGGCAGGCGTCGCGGCCGCCGTTGCAACGACAAGTCTCGATCAATCCTGGTAGGTGAACAGCCCGCGCCGCTGGTAATAGGGCTGCGGCTGCTGCTGGTAGTAATAGCCCTGCGGCGCCGGCGCATAGCCGCGGTTGTCATAATATTGCGGCTGCGGCTGCGGATAGGCCTGTGCGCCGTAGAGGCGGCGGTCGCGCGGCGCCGGATAACGCGCCTCGCTGGAACTGCCGTCGGCCGGATAGATGTAGCCGTCCTCGGCGCGACCCTGCGGCGCCATGCCGGCCTGCGGCGTGATCACGACGGGGTCGCCAGCCGCGTTGGATTGCTGTTCATATTGCTGCGCCGGAGCGCGGCGCGCGACGGCGTTGGTGCGCGTCCGCGGATTGCGCGCCATTGCGACCTGCGATGAGCCGGTCAGCGTCACCGTGGTGTTGAGCACGCCTTGCTCCTGCACCAGCGCGTAGAGCTTCGCGGCGTTGTCGCGCGACAGCCGCACGCAGCCATGCGACGCCGGGGAGCCGAGCCGGTTGACGGAATCGGTGCCGTGAATGGCGTGGCCGACCTTCGTGAAGAAGATCGAGTGCGGCATCGGCGCTTCGTCGAATTCCTTGGAATAGTGGTCGGCTTCCATGCGGAAGGCGCGGAAGCTGCCGTTCGGCGTCTCATACGAGGGAAGTCCGCTCGACACCGGCCAGCGATAGCGCTCGACGCCGTCGACGGCGACGGTCATCTGCTGGCTGTCCTTGTCGACGGTGATGGCGACTTTGGCCTGCGCGGCGCTGGCGGTGAACAGCATCAGGCCGGTGACGGCAATGAGGAACGAACGCATTTTACCTTTGGCCTCCAGGCCATTTTACCAAAGCGCCATGAATGCAGGCGCCGCAGCTCTCCGTCCCCCGGCATCCAATATGCCCGGAATCCGGTCGCTGTTCCAGCGGCCTGCGTGAGGCATCGTTAATGCGTCCCGCGGCGCAAACAAGGCGGTGAGGGGGCTGAATCAGGCTGATAGGGTTGACTTTTTCGCGAGCGGTGGCAATCGGCATGGGCATTTTAGGTGTTACCGGTGACTACCGTCATTGCGAGGAGCGTAGCGACGAAGCAATCCATCCATCCGTTATGCCGCGCTATGGATTGCTTCGCTGCGCTCGCAATGACGGGCGAAAAGCATTAATTCTTGAGCCGATACCCCGTCCTGAAGATCCACCACACCAGGCCCATGCACACCGCCAGGAAGCCGAGCGTCATGCCGAGGCTTAAGCCGACGCTGACGTCGGCGATTTCGTAAAAGCTCCAGCGGAAACCGGAGATCAGATAGACCACCGGATTGAGCAGCGTGATGGTGCGCCAGCCCGAGGGAAGCATGCTCACCGAATAGAAGCTGCCGCCGAGGAAGGTCAGCGGCGTCACCACCAGCATCGGGATCATCTGCAGTTTTTCGAAACCGTCGGCCCAGATGCCGATGATGAAGCCGAACAGGCTGAAGGTCACCGCCGTCAGCACCAGGAAGGTCAGCATCCACCAGGGATGCATGATGTGCAGCGGCACGAACAGCGCGGCGGTGGCGAGGATGATCAGGCCGAGGATGATCGATTTGGTGGCGGCGGCGCCGACATAGCCCAGCACGATCTCGAAATACGACACCGGCGCCGACAGCAGTTCATAGATCGTGCCGACGAATTTCGGGAAGTAGATGCCGAACGAGGCGTTGGCGATGCTCTGCGTCAGGACCGACAGCATCACCAGCCCCGGCACGATGAAGGTGCCGTAGCTGACGCCGTCGACCTCGGTGATGCGCGAGCCGATCGCGGCGCCGAACACCACGAAATACAGCGAGGTGGACACGACCGGCGAGACGATGCTCTGCAGCAGCGTACGCCAGGTGCGAGCCATTTCGAACAGGTAGATGGCCTGAACCGCGCGCCAGTTCATGGTGCCCTCACCAGGCTGACGAAGATGTCTTCGAGCGACGATTGCGTGGTGTCGAGGTCGGAGATGCGGATGCCGGCGTTGCGGAGTTCGCTCAAGAGACTGGTGATGCCGGTGCGATCGCCCTTGGTGTCGTAATTATAGGTTATCTCGCGGCCGTCCTCGGACAGTTCGAGATGGTAGGCGGCAAGCGCCTCGGGGATCGCCTCGACCTTGCTCTGCAGATACAGCTTGAGATGCTTCTTGCCGAGTTTTTGCATCAGACCGGCCTTGTCCTCGACCAGGATGATCTCGCCTTTGTTAATGACGCCGATGCGGTCGGCCATCTCTTCGGCCTCTTCGATGTAATGCGTGGTCAGGATGATGGTGACGCCGGCGACCTGGAGTGCGCGCACCACTTCCCACATGCCCTTGCGCAGTTCGACGTCGACACCCGCGGTCGGCTCGTCGAGGAACAGGATCTGCGGTTCATGCGACAGCGCCTTCGCAATCATGACGCGGCGCTTCATGCCGCCGGACAGCGTGATGATCTTTGAGTCCTTCTTGTCCCACAGCGACAGGTCCTTCAGCACCTTTTCGATATGGGCCGGATTCTTCGGTTTGCCGAACAGGCCTCGGCTGAAGCTGACGGTCGCCCACACGGTTTCAAAGGAGTCGGTGTGCAGTTCCTGCGGCACCAGCCCGATCAGCGAGCGCGCGGCGCGGTAATCCTTGTTGATGTCGTGGCCGTCGACGGTGACGCGGCCTTGGCTCAAGTTCGCGATGCCGCAGATGATTGATATCAGCGTGGTCTTGCCGGCGCCGTTCGGTCCCAGCAGCGCGAAAATCTCGCCGCGGCGGATATCCAGATTGATGCCGTTCAGCGCTTTGAAACCCGAACCATAGGTCTTGGACAGGTTGGCGACGGAAATGATTGGGGACATGGAGAGCATGGTCGCAGTCTGATCTGAAATTGTGGCAACTGAGATGGCGCAGCGCTGCGGCCGCGTTAGCGCGGGCGGGGGCAGCGGGAACTTTCAGATAGGAATGCGCGGGCCGCTTCGCAATCGGCGAATGGAATTATAATCTGTTGCTACTGCTTTTTCTTGGCCGGCTTTTTCGCAGTCGCGCCTTTTGCCGCCGCGGCCGGCTCGGTCTGCTCGGGCACCTTCGCCAGCGTCATGATCTGCGTCTGCGCATTGACGGGTCCATTGGGACGGGCGGGATCAAGCAGTTGCTCCTCGCCCAGTCCGACCGACTGCAGCCGCTTCGCCGATATCTTGAAGGTGTTGACCAGGATGTCGCGGATCGCGTCGGCGCGGCGCTGGCTGAGGAAGACGTTGTGGTCGCGCCTGCCGGTCGATTCGACATGGCCGACGATCAGGAACGTGTAGTTCAGCAGTGCGGAGTTGACCAGCGTATCGGCCAGCCGTCCGATGGTCTGATAGGATTCCGGCCGCACGATCGGGGTGTCGGTGTCGAACTGGATGTCGACATTGAAGCTCGGCAGCTTGTTCAGTTCGGGCGCGATCGGCGGCCTTTTGTTCGGCGGCGGCTCGTTCTTGCCCCGTTGTTTCGAGCGCTCGAGGACCTGCTGGCGCAGCGCGGGGATATCCAGCTCCAGCGGTGTTTCCAGCCCGCTGAGCTTGGTTGCGACGTCGTCCTGCGCCCGGTAGCCGACATCGGCGATGGACTTGGTGCATCTCGCGCTCACGGTCGGCAGCGCCAGCAGGCAAGCCAGGGATTTGAACACCTCACGTCCCTTGCCGCCGCACTTCTTGACCACTTCGAACTCGCATTCCCGCCCGACGGTGGCGCGCGCCGCGATGCGTTTCTGGATCGCATCGAACGCCTGGGGATAATCGGTCTTGCACGCCGCCGACATCACGTCCTGGTTGCGGTAGAGACACTCCTTCAGGCGGGTGGAGTCGATATTGACGCCGCGGCAATTGGCGGTGATGTCGGGGGCGCAGCTCTTGCCGAGAATGGCGGCCCCCTCGCCAAAGCTGATGGTCTGCGCCGACGCCAGTGACGGCGCCGTGAGCGCAAGGATCAGCAGGATGGATTTGCCCCGGAACATGGTTGCATCTCAACCGATGAATCCGCCGTTGGTCAAGGGCTTGGGCGAACAGAATGCCGTTCTGTCATATTGTCCGTTGTTCATGGTCCCTCCCTTCGCTCGGCAAGCCGGCTCGCCGTGGTCCCGGCTGGAATATCGGGGCCGGCAGGTCGAGCCCGACCGACCAGGCGTCTGTGTGATTCGGACTCGAATATCGAACGGCGAGGGGATGTGAATCCGCATTCTTGCGGCGCGCCCAGGTCCGGATTGGTCTTCGCAGGCAAGGGTAGGAGTGGTGCGTCTCCGTACGGTTCTGTCGTCCCCCGCGCATGCGGGGGATCCAGTACGCCGCGGCTTATCCGCGTCATTGCGAGCCACCGGGTCGCGCGAATGCGCGCCCGATGACAGGCTCCGCGAAGCAATCCACGTCTCGGCATAACAGATGCATGGATTGCTTCGCTGCGCTCGCAATGACGGAGGATACACGCTCGCCTTCTCGCGGCGCAATGCGCCCGAGGTTTGCAATTAACGTTCGCCCCCAAAATTCAGAGGGCGCAGGGAATGCCGGATGCGCGCTGCACCCGCGGTCTCGCGTGCGGTTAGCACAAAAATGCTGCACACGAGCATACAGGGCAGCGGAGGCAATCCGACATTCCCTGCGCAATGGCTTTACGGCTTATATCGCGCTCTCCCCGGAGACGAGTTCTTGGTTGACTCCGTCGCTGCCGTTCAGCTCTCGCCTACCGACTGCTTGACGCCTGCAACGGGCGCCAGGACCACACGGTTTTGCCGTACGCTTAATCCACGCCGTCGTCAGACGTGAACCATGCGTCCACCGCGACCCGCCCCTCGTTGTGACGATGGCCAACGCCCCTCTGAGTGGGACGGGATGGGCAGAATGTGCCGGTGATTTGGGTCGAAGGAAAGGGGAATATTTTTGATTTTCGGAAATTTAGGGCTTGACATGACTTCCGAAAACCAGAACTGATTTGCCCGTCGGGTTACTTTGTCGCAGCCGCCGTATGGAAATCGCTATTGCGTACGGGGCGACTCAGTTCGCGGAGCGTAGGTGAGTTAGGGCTTGAATCCAAAAATTCAGCGTGGTCCACGGATGGCCGCTTTGCTGCGCATTCCGGACTCAAGTCGGGCATCGCGTGAGAGTTGGCGCGCGATGCGCTCAGCCCGGCGCTCAAGCCGTATCTGCTGCAGATGGCGCGGACGTGTGCCGGTCAGGTTGATCGGCTCGAAACCAAGCATTGAACAAGGACGGGTCGGCGTCTTCGCTGCAGTCCTGTCAGCTCGGTCGCTCTTGATGCACGCTGCTCATTGACGTCGTCTGCCTGTATAAAATTGACCACCTCGTCGCCGAATAGCTTCCCTGGCCGTTGGAACCTACTTGCAGACAGGAACGTTCCTTGTTGGAGCGCCGCGCTTTCATGCTGAAATCGCGCGTGCTTCAATAGGAGTGCACCATGAACATTTTCTATATCATCGGCGTCATCGTCGTCATTCTCGTCGTCGCCAGCTTTCTCGGGCTGCGTTGAACGGGATAGTTGGTGGGCTGCGCGATCATGAGTTCAGGTCGCGAATTCTGAACCCAGGCACGGCGAGCGCATGCGTTGCCCCGGTCGAACTGGCGAGACCCAATCGTCTTTTCGCAACGCCGTAAGCCCAAAGGCATAGACCGGTCGAAAGTGCCGCCAGCATTTTCAATGCCTGATCAGACTTGGAGTGTCGTGCTGTCGTTTTCTGAAGCTGCGGCCGATGCGAAAGCGATGCCGCTGCCAACACTCAAAGAATGTGGACTCTGTATTGCACTGGACGGCGGGCCGCTAGCTCAAGCGACTTAGCGCTTCTTCGGTCACGATCCGCTCAAAATTCTCTTCCTTGCTCTTGACGCGATATCGAAGGCGCCCGTCGGCCTCCACGGGCAGCAGTGCGAGGACCGTATAGACGTTGCTCTGCTCGACGACATCGCGGCCCTGCGGTCCGTCAACCTGGCGGAAGACATCGTCGTCGATATGATAAGCGTGTTGCATCATGTGCCTCGATTGCGAGAGTAGGCCGCAGCTTCGGATTTTCCTGCTGCTCAACGGATTTTGAATCGGCTGGGGACGATGCTGCAGCATCTATTCAGCGTGCGGGTTACCAAGGTTGCCGGATTTCTCCGCCCGACCTCGCCATAACTCTATGGCCGTAGTCCACGCTGCCCAGCCGAAATGTCGAAGCATGAATCTGGTCTGATTGCTCGAAACCAACAGGCCGTAATGGGTAAGGTTCCCGGAACTTCCTCGCGCATGCGGTTGTTGAGCGGCGATTCCGTTGACAATGGTTGCGGTGCGGTTGGCACGGAATGGCGGATTATGTCTTCCGCCTTCGCTCTTTGAGCCATGGCGGACAGTTCGGCTCAATCCGTCCTGCGAGATTTGGCTCAACAGGCTTGATTCCGGTCCTCTCACACGATTAGCTCCCGCCAGACGTTCGGGAAAATCAGATGCCGCGCATTGTTGTCCTCGGTGCTGGCTTCGCGGGGCTCTGGGCCGCCCTGGGTGCGGCGCGCAAGCGTGACCAGATCGGCGCGCCGGCGGCGGATGTCGAGATACTGGTCGTCGACCGCAACCCCTACCACAACATCAGGGTTCGCAATTACGAGGTCGACATCGGCGAGGCGGCGATACCGCTCGCCGAACTGCTCGACCCGGTCGGCGTCGATCACAGGGTTGCCGAGGTGAGGGCGGTCGATCCCGTCAAGCAGCGCGTGAGCGTCACCACGAATGGCGGCAGCGAGGTCATCGCCTACGATCGGCTGGTGCTGACGCTCGGCAGTCAGCTCGCGCGCCCCGCGATACCGGGGCTGGCGGCCCACGGCTTCGACGTCGACAGTTATGCGGCGGCCGTCCGGCTCGAGGCGCACCTTGCCGCATTGGGCGGGCAGGCGGATGCGGGAGGCCGCGCCACGGTGGTCATCGTCGGCGCGGGTTTTACCGGCATCGAAGTCGCGACCGAGATGCCGGGCAAGCTTGAAAAGGCAGGCCTCACCGGCGAGCGACGCATTATTCTTGTTGATCCCAATGCCGTTATTGGCATGACACTCGGAGAACAAGCGCGCCCGATCGTCAGTGAAGCGCTGGCGGTGCTGGGTGTGGAAACGCGGCTCAACGTTAGAGTCACGGCGATCGATGCGAATACCGTCACGCTGAGCTCCGGCGAAGTCATCCCGACGCGGACGGTGGTGTGGTGCGGCGGGATGCGGGCAAGCCCGGTGGCGCAAACAATTGATGTCGAGCGGGATCGGCTCGGACGCCTCCACGTGGATCAGTTCATGCGCCTCACCGGTGCGACAAACATCTTTGCCGCCGGCGACGTGGCTTCCTGCGTCGTGGACGGCGAACATGCCACCGTGATGTCCTGCCAGTTCGCGAGGCCGATGGGCCGCTTTGCCGGAAACAACGTTGTCGCCGATTTGCTTGGGCAGCCGATGCTTCCGCTCGACATCGATTGGTATGTCACCGTGCTGGACCTCGGAGCCTGGGGCGCGCTGCACACCGTCGGATGGGATCGCCAGCTGCACGCCTCCGGCGCCGTCGCGAAGGCGACCAAGCAGATTATCAATCGGCAGCGAATCTATCCGCCGCGGACCGGTGTACGCGCGGATATTCTCGCTGCCGCCGCGCCGACGGTGCAGAAGCCGCCGCCAACGGCGCGCTAGAGCGGGATGAG
Source organism: Bradyrhizobium sp. AUGA SZCCT0222 (assembly GCF_018130205.1). Taxonomy (NCBI): domain Bacteria; kingdom Pseudomonadati; phylum Pseudomonadota; class Alphaproteobacteria; order Hyphomicrobiales; family Nitrobacteraceae; genus Bradyrhizobium; species Bradyrhizobium sp. AUGA SZCCT0222. The sequence continues at coordinate 84,136 of NZ_JAFCLX010000003.1, read as the reverse complement.
TGTTGAAGCGGCTCACCCACACCCTATCGCGTCATCCTGAGGTGCGCGCTCTTGCGCGCCTCGAAGGATGAGAAGCGCCCGTGGCCCATCCTTCGAGGCTCGCTGCGCTCGCACCTCAGGATGACGTGTGCCGATTCGATTCAAGCAAAGCAGACAACCCTCCGCTCACCGCTTTCCTTCGATCGCGATCTCGACCAGATAAGGCCGATTTCCCGCAATGGCGCGTTCCATGACCGCGGCAATGTCGCCGGCCTTTTCGACCCTTGTGCCTTCGACGCCCATGCCGGCCGCCAGATGCACAAAATCGAGATCCGGTCCCGTCAGGTCCATCTGCTGATAGGGATGCTGCGTTCCCGCCTCGAAATTCTGACGCCAGACGTCGACGTTATGTTTGAGGATGCGATACTCCCGGTTTGAAAGAATGACGAACACGATCGCAAGCTTGTGGTGGGCCGCGGTCCACAGCGCCTGAATGCTGTACATCGCCGAGCCGTCGCCGGAGACGGCGACCACCGGGCGATCCGGCATCGCGACCTTCACCCCGATCGCGCCGGAAAATCCCTGACCGATGCCGCCGCCGCGCCCGCCGAAATAATCACCGAAGCCGCGATAATCGAACGACCGCGCCAGGTCGAGACTGGCGGTGATGCTTTCGTCCACGATGACGACATTGTCAGGCAGCCCCCGCCGAAGCTCGGCCGTCACCCGCGCCATCGAGCTCGGCTCGCGATTCCAGGCTTTCTCCAGCCGCGCCCGGTACGCCTCCCGGTCGCGGGCGCTCGACTCGGCCAACGCCTGGTTGCGGCGCTCTGCGGCGAGCCTGAATTCGGCGCTTTGCCGGCTGCTTATGATCTTTGCCAGTGAGGCGATGCTGGCCGCCATGGCGCCGACGATGCCGCCGTCGAGGCGGTGATTGAACGCCAGACGCTCGGGCGATTCCTCGATCTGGACAACAACGGCGCCGTCGGGGAAATGGCTGCCTTCCGCATACCAGATGTCCTCGAAGAACGGACCTCCCAGCAGCAAGACGAGATCGGCATCCGACAAGGCTTTGCGAACCTGCGCGGCGTCGGCCGGGAGCGATTGGCGATAGTTCGGATGCCTGGTCGGAAACGGCGCATGGGCGCGCAACCCTTCGAACCACACCGGCGCGCCGATCGCCTCCGCCAGCGCGACGAGCGCTTGAGAGGCCCCTGATCGGGCGACGTCATCGCCGGCGACGATCGCGGGGCGCTGCGATTTCAGAAGAAGCGAAGCGAGTTCTTCGAGGCCAGCGGGGTCCGGTTGTGGCGAACGCCACAATTTATCGGATGCGATCGCCTCGACATTGGTTTCCTGCTCCAGCACGTCGATCGGAAGCGAGACGAAGACGGGTCCCCTGGGCGCATCGGTCGCGACCTTGAAAGCGCGCCGCAGCACGGGCGCGAGCTCATCCGCACGCTCCACCTGCACGCTCCATTTGGTGACTGGCGCCGCCATGGCGACGAGGTCGTGGCCCAGCACCGGGTTGGCCAGCCGCATGCGCGTATCCTGCTGGCCGGCAGTCACGACGAGCGGCGAATTGGCCTTGAGCGCGCCGTAGATCGCGCCGATGGCATTGCCGAGCCCGGGAGCTACGTGGAGATTGGCAACAGCCGCGCGGCCGGTGGCCTGCGCATGGAAACTCGCCGCGCCGACCGCCACGCCCTCATGGAGGGTCATGACATACTCGATCTGCGGATAGCTCACCAGACTGTCCAGCAACGGCGTTTCTGTCGTCCCGGGATTGCCGAAGATGTGGCTCACGCCGTTCGACACCAGCGAATCCATCACTACACGCCGTCCGCGCATTACTTGCTCCCCTTCAGGCTCGTTTTTTTGGACGATAACACGCAGGCAGCGTCGTGAGAAAGCGGGTTCCTCCTGACGCCTTTCGGGCGTTGGAACAAACCTGGGGCAGGCTGGTTTCGTTTGCTCAATGGGAGAATGCACCGATGAAGCTTTTCTTGACGGCGTTCGCTGCTGCGCTTGCAAGCAGCACTTTCGCGCTTGCTGACACCCCCGTGACACCGGCCGAGGCCGAGAAGATCAAGGCTGTCCTGGAAGGCCTTGGCTGCACGGGCGGCAAGATGGAAAAGGAAACCGAGGCCAGCAGCTATTTTGAAGTCGATGACGCCAAATGCAGGGATGGGCAGTACGACATCAAGCTCGACAAGGACTTCAAGCTGATTGCAATGATCCGCGACTAAGCAGGGCGGGACAGAGCTTTGGTGATTTGCCCGTCGGGTTGAAGTGGCTACGAGGTGACGCCGCCTAAATAGCCATCAAAAAGCTGGCGCCTGTGTCGCAGCCCGCGCATTCGAACGTGCGCAGTTCGATGTGGGAGCTGCTTGGTTCGATGAGGGTCAGCTTCATCGGCTTGCCGCATGTGGCGCACGGCAGCTCCGTGGTTTGGAAATGGGTACAGCTCGGCGGTGGACGCGCGATTTTCATGGTTGCCTCGACCTCGCAAGCCTTGTTCAATCCTCCCGGTCGACGCCGCCAGCTCTGTTCAAGACGTCAAGGGCAGGGTTTGAATTGTCCAAACCGCGTCCTGGTCAGAGCTTACTCTGCTCGACGACATCGCAGCCCTGCGGTCCGTCAACCTGGCGGAAGAAACCGTCATCGATATGATAAACGTGTTCCATCATGTGCCTCGATTGCAAGAATAGGCGCAGCTTCGTATTTTCCTGCTTCTCAACGGATTTTGAATCGGCTGGGGACGATGCTGCAGCACCTATTCAGCGTACGGGTTACCAAGGTTGCCGGATTTCTCCGCCCGACCTCGCCATAACTCTATGGCCGTAGTCCACGCTGCCCAGCCGAAGGTCGAAGAGGGCGTCTGGTCGGATTGCTCGAAACCAACAGACCGTTATGGCTAAGGTTCCCGCAATCCCCTGACAAAGGCCGGATTGATTTTCCAGACAGAGCGACATTGATCAGGGAGGCCACCGACATATAGCCGTCCCAAAGCCGGGTCAGTTCGACGACTCAATCGTCGCGGGCGACCAGGCTGCCTTCGCTTACGATCTGAATGGTGCGGTGGCCGAACATTTCAACCGCATACCGGAGCCCACCGGCCCGATCCTTGAATATCGCAACGACCGTTCCCTCGGCGTGGTTGCTGAATGCTTGATGGACCTTGTCACCGATCACGAATCTGGAAGCCATGGCGAATCCTCCCCCCACAGGCTTTGCCTCCAGTCAGGCTTATGTGCGGCTTCTTTGCGATCCATAAGTTGTCCCCGGCGATGTGAAGTGCCCGGGTTCGGTCCCAGGCGCAGACTCGGACATGGGCGCCTAGAACTTCGCTCTTCAAATGGGGACTGACGGGTTCAATTTCTTCGGATTCAATTTTCTCCGACTGAGCCAAATTGACCATGCGGTGTTGCCGAAGCGGCCCATACCCAGACCATGACCTGGAGGCGACAATGCTGACCCATCAAGAATTCGCATCGCTGCTTGCGGTTGGCCATACCGCCGTAAATGACCGTCCGGCGGTCATCCCTGCCGAGCACAGCGCCCGACTGATCGCGTTAGGCTACATGGCCGATATCGATGGCAAGTTGCGCCTAACCACACCGGGCAGAAATCGGATTGCTGCCGGAATCGCAGCTTTGGCCTCGTAGCGGCGGTGCGTCCGGGCGCCGCTGTCACGTCGGGTATTCCGATCATTCGCTCAATATGGCGGTCAAGCAATGATAGCGCTGACGGGTTCGTCGTTAGTGCGAAAAGAGGATCGGTACGGGTGGCTTCGATAACAGGCTCTTGGTAGCGCCGCCGAGGATGAACTGGCGTAGCCGCGAGTGGCCATAAGCACCCATCACAAGCAAATCCACCCCGTGGGACAGCGAATACGATTCAAGGACGCTGCCAATCGGCTTGCCCTTGGCTTCGATCCTTTCCAGCACAACATCGATTTCGTGCCGAGCCAAGTTCTTTGCAAGTTGCTCAGCAGAATGCTTTGTGTCCATGTCCTTTTCACCGACAATTGTGACCACATGGACCTTTCTCGCTTTTTCAAGAAGCGGAAGAGCGTCCGATATCGCGCGGGCGGCAGCTCGGCTGAAATCCCAAGCCACAGCGATCGTGCCAAGCTCGAACGAACGTGACCGGGGAATTTTCGGCAAGACCAGGGTAGGCTTACCTGATCCAAAAATAACCGCCTCCGCGTACATTTGATCGTCCGAGTCCATAACTGGCATGATGGTCAGATCGTGGAGCCGGGCATAGTCGACAAGCAGGTTCGGGACCTCAGCCGGGGTACATTTCTGAAGGATTGCTTCGTGAGGAACGCCAGCCCTTTCCGCGGCTTTGTCGCATGCCGCGAGCAGGGTCTGAGCATTGTGCCGGCTCTTGGCGCCTTCACCCGCAATGATCTCGGGAAGATTGGCGAACGAGCCCGACAGGAAATGTCCGGGCACCTGAACGTGCGTTTCGCAGGACAGCGCTGCGAGATGCGCGCCGAGGACCGCAGCGATTGAAATCGCATCGTCGACTACCGATGAAGGAGACGGCTCGGGATAGCTGGTCAATGTCACGAGAATATCTTTGAAAGCCAAGACTTCCTCCTCATAGCAATGCAGCGATCGCCCAAATCCTGGGCGAGGTGCGCGATGATGATGGCGGGAGCGCCGTGGCTCTCAGTCACCGATAGCGGCGAACAACGACGCGATGCTAACTCCTATATGGGCACCAGACTCGGGAAAGCGAGCTGAAGAGTCCATGTCCGAGATGGGTCAAATCGCCACTGGTCGCACGTTCGAGTATTATGCGGCTCAGACAGCGAGTTCTCGCTAACGCCGATCGTTGTACTGGCTAAGGCTCAAGCGATTTAAGGAAGCTGATGAAATCGCCAACTTGCCCGGGATCCAACCTGAACTCGGGCATATTCGCATGACCGGTGGAAAGCCCTTCACCGAGCGCTTCTTCGAGCGACTCGACGGGATACCGCAGGTGGAGAGTTCGAAACGGCGGGGCAATGGCTAAGGAACTCAGGGTGAACTTATCGATGGAATGGCAATGCGAACAGTTGGCTTGTGCGAACGCCTTGCCCGCAGCGGCGTTGGGTTCGGCGCTGCATAAGGTTGCATTCACCAGCACGCTTAGTGCGATAGCAACAGAGGATACGATACTCACCTTGAGTTGGTGCAAGTAAATCAAATAAGACGCTCCCGGCCAACGTGCCTGTTATGTCAATCCAGAGGCCCGTGACACCCTCTTTATGCTAACTGCGTCGGCGTTGCGGGATGAGCCGTTTTCGGATGGTGGTCGTGCAGGTACGACGCCAGATGTTTTCCGACTATGATGTCCCCGGCCATGGCGGTTTCGAAAAGGTTCTCCTGCACGTCGCGAGGGAGGTCCGGCCACAATGCGAGCGCGGCCTTGCCCAGCAAGCGCTCGAACTCGAGAGTTGAGTTAGCTATCATCATTGGACCACTCTATTTAACGCGGGCAGGGGCAATCGGCCCTGCCGCCTTCATTCCGGTTCGCGGTGAACAAATTCGCGATAGATCTCTTTTCCGCTTTCGTTGACAACCAATATCTCAAGGTCCTGGTCGTCCCGCAGGCTGTTGTCGCGGAAGTCCTGCGCGATCTCCTTGCCGTGCCTGATCGCTTCGGCATTGGTGTTGAACTCGATGCCGATGCGGTCTCTCATCGGGACGCCGTCTTTCATGTCAAAGAAGAACTTTTGCATGGTCAACGCTCGATTGCAGGGATCGTGGCCAATCAAACGCGCTACTTCGGTATCACGCGCCCATCATGAACTTCGTGAGTGGCCACGTATTCGCGACGGGCGTCGATGGCGCGTTGATGCCATACGATTGCTTCGTCGATCCAGTAGTCATGACGTGTTGGATCCTCGTGCGCGTTCTCACGACAGGTTGACGCTTTGGCGATGCACTCGTGGCGCCGATACATCAGGCTATCAATCCGCCACGGTCCAACCATGCATCAGTCACCGCGCTTTCGATGATGTGCTGTTGAATCCTCCTGCAATGCGGGCAAGTAAACGTTCGCAGGTCCTGGCCCGCATCGCTCGGTTCGATAGCGGTCAACTTCATGGGAGAACCACAAGCCGTGCATTGTGGACCCTGGCTTTGTCTTTGGAGCATGGACGTTACCTCAGTTCGGTGTTCTGAGTTCTCCCCCGAGCCATCCGACCACCTTCGACTTCAAGGGATCCGACACAATGACGCTTGTCTGCACGCGATCGCATTTAGGGCATTCGAACAGCCGGTGCTCGAAGCCGATCGGCCCCGGCGAAACGCGCTCCAGCATCATCCGCGTTTGGCAGTGGAGACAGCGCGGGCGCTCGATCGCGATCAGAAATTGTTGGGATGAAGTCATGATGCTTCCCTGCATTGGGCGGGAGCGTTCCAGAACTCTCAGTCACCGGTAGATGCCGAAGCGGGCCGGTGATGGAACCAGCTTGGCACTCCCCCGGTCCCCCCGTCTGTTCCATTTTGCTCACATTCCGAAAGTTAATGAGTTGGAAGCCTTCCAAAATGGCGATGCACAAGCGTCGCGTCGGGGCCGTCCCAATCAGGACCCGGCATATTTCGCATAGTGGTCAAAATTGAACAGCGCCAAAGAACGGCATGTGCTGACGTTTGCAGAGGACGGGTGCGCCATTCGGCTGCGCCCGGCTCTCAAAGACCGGCCCCAGCAGGAAGCCAGCCCCTGGCTGGGGCCGCTCTCATCGCGGCGCGCCGGCCGATCACATCGCCATTGCGATCACCAGAAATCAACGAGGCCGCATCGCGGCGCGACGTCGTTTCACGTTCACGGTGGAACGTGGTGAATTTGGACAGAATGACCCCGGCGCTTGGGCTTGGGGGCTGGTCCGCGCCGGGGCCACGCTTGGAAACGTCGCCGTTGCGGACAGCGACGTTCGGCTTCAAGCCGATCACATTCGCTGCGGCGGCGCTGTTCTCTTTTGCTCACTTCCAACTATAGGGACCGGAAATCCGGCAACGTTGACCGTTCCGAATGGTCCTGGAACTTGTGCGAGGGGCGGCGGTTGGTCCGCTCACAGGAGAGTTCAATGCATAAGGATGGAAAGCAAATAGTCGAGACAGCGGTGGAGGCCAGAGGTGGTCTTTTGGGCAGACCCGTTCTCCTGGTGCTCATCGTGAGCTGCGTTCTGGCAGTTGCCGCACTTGTCGTGACGTACTCAGGGGCGTGAAGAGGTCCGTTGAAGCGACGCGCTCGATCGTTACGGTTCGCGCTTGATCTCGGGTTTGTCGTACAGGACCGCATTCAACAATGAACTATTGACCTCAATTTTTCCGTTGTAGCTGATGAAGCCGAGCTTGCGGAATTTGTTCATGAAGAAGCTCACCCGGGACCGGGTGGTGCCGATCATCTCGGCCAGGGTCTCCTGGCTGATATTTGGGATGATCGGCTGGGGACTGCCTTCCTTGCCGAAATTCGCCAGCAGAAGCAGCAGGCGCGCCAACCGCTTTTCGCTGGAGTTGAAGAGCTGATCGATCAGGTCTTCCTCAATGCGGCTGTTGCGGGTCAACAGATAGGCCATGAACATCTCGGAAAACTTCGGTTGATCGTGAAGGGCTGCGAGCATTGCGGCCTTCGTGATAGTGGTGACCAGACAGTCTTCCATCGCGGTCGTGGTCGCGATCCGCACCGAATGGCCGTTCATGCAGCCTTCGCCAAAGAACTGGCCGGCTCCAAAAATCCCGACCACCGCCTCTTTGCCTTGCTCAGATATGACAACAACCTTGACCCGTCCGCTTTGAATGTAAAAGACGGTGTCTGCCGCGTCGCCCTGGGCGAAGACGACCTGATCCTTATGAAATTCAAGGATCGTTTTGCCCTCGCCCACGACGGCGAGAAACGCCTTGGGATCAAAAGCAGTGTGATTGGTGTTGGTGGCCATGTCCGGTTTGATCCCGCGGCAGGACATCTACCTTAGCCGTTTTGGCCGTAGCGGTCCGGAATTTAACTACGTCCGAGGCGGCCCTACTTATGGCCATCCACGGCATGGGCGGCCAGCCACTTTTTGTCGCAGGCGAGCGAGCGCATCGAAGCCGCAATCTGCCGGTGCCATTGCGGGCTGGCCCGGGCGGCATGGAGCGCGAGTGCCTGATAAGTAGCCGGCGCAGTTCGTAAAGCTCCGCCATCGTGTAGCGCTTGGTTTCGACGGCGTTATTTTCCACAAGCTCGCGAGCCCGTGTCATCTGCCTGATCTTCCGATGTGGGGTGACGATAGCATCATGCCGCGTCGCAACACCGACTCGCTGGTCAAAATTGCTCACATTGCCAAATAACGGGAAGGGGAACCCCCTTCGGGGCATCCGCGGCGGCTCACTTCGGAGATTGCAGGTGAACGAGGCGTGAACCGACAAATTCAAAGTGGTCCACGGCGGTTCGCGTTGCTCCGAAAGTGCCCAAAACCGTCCGCTCAATCCACGATTTTCCAGTACGAGTCCTTGCGGATCACCTTGCCGTCGCGGAACGTATAGAAGTCACAACCCTGGACCTCCTTTCGCGCGCCCTCGCGGGTGGTGCCCGTGAGGGTCCATTTTGAGATGCCGGTGTCGGCAGCCGCGTCGACAAAATGCGCTTCGTTGCCGTAATGGACATCGGGCAAGCCTTCAAAGCGCGTTGCCAGCGCTTCCCGTACATTCCGTTTGCCCTCGAAACGGGAGCCCCACGGGCTGCTTCCCCTCGGCATCTCCAGCACACAATCCTCAGAAAAACACGCCATGATGCGATCGAGATCGTGCGCGTTGAAGGCTTCACACAGCTCCTTCAGTGCGGCGCGCATGTCCATTTGCCGTCTCCATCCCGTTTGGACAGCCTAGCCTGCACTCACATCAGAGGCCAAGCGTGACCTCGGCCCAGCGCATCACCCGATCGCCGTTGAGGAACTCGATCACGCTTCGCTCGGTCGCCGCCGGCTGGTCGTGGCCGAGCACAGCTGTTGCGGCGATCATGTCGCAGCGTTCGTTGAAGACGACCGATATCGCCGTTTTGCCGGGCGGATTGCGCGCGTTGAGCGCGTAGGCGCGGCTGCGGCCTTTCATCCACGCAATGTTGACCGGACGACCGGCGCCGAGCGGCGCAACGTCGCCGACGAGAACAAGATCTCCCATGCGATCCAGATCTTCATCATCGGCGACGCCGGTCGTGCAATTGCAGAACCCGATCTTGGCACGCAGATAGAGGCTCACCTCGGCGCCGCAGTCAGCCGCCTTGCAGCGGAACGCTTTGCCCTTTCCCCACTGATCGATGGGGAAGGGCCAGGCCACCTCGGTCCATACCGGCGCGGTCGCGGTTGCCGCCGCGTGCCGTGGCAGACCGAACCACGCCAACGCCGCCGCGAGTACGCACCCCAGCGAGGCCGCTGCGACGGCGATAGCTACCCTTCTCATTGCACCACCGTTCTGCTCGCTAGCCGGATCATGCTCTAGTTGCTGGCGAGATAGGTCTTTGCCGCCGCTACCTCGCGCCGCTCCGTGTCGGCGTTCGCCGCGAGCGCCATGAGTTGCTGATAGTTCTGTCGCGCCGCCGCCTTGTCACCGAGCGTATCGGCCGCCTTGGCAGCACCGGCGTAGCCCTGGAAGCGGTTCGGCTCCTTGGCCTTGGTGGCCTCGAATGCCACAAGCGCCTCCTTGGCCATGCCGCGATCGAGCAGCATGAAGCCGTAGAGCTCGCGCGCCGGCGCCAGCGGACCTGGCGTGACCACATGCTTCTCGGTCAGGTCCTCGGCGTCCGCTGCCGCGCTCATGGCCTTGAGAGCCTCGTCGTACTTGCCCTCCGCGTGAAGCACCCAGGCAACGGCGACCTGATGCTGGATGTCGACGATCTGCGACCAATAATTATCCTTGGCGTCGCGTAACTTGTCGCGCAATTCCGCGAGCTTCTGGACATCGGCCTTGGCGGCTTCCGGCTTGCCGGAGCGCGCCGCGCCGAGCGCGCGTGCGAAATGCGAGATCGCCATCGCGTAGTTCAGGCCGCTCGGCCTGACCGATAGTTGCGAGGCGGCGTCCCAGTCGCCGCGGTCGATCGCAAAGCGCGCCGGCGAGGCCGCCAGCGCGTAGTCGGCCGCCGCGACCGTCACCTTGAAGTCGGTCTCTTTGATCATGTCGTCTATGACGGCGCGCGCCTGCTGGTCCTGGGCGAGCTGAAGATGGGCATAAACCATGTAATCCTGCGCGTGCAGGTAATTGCCCACCGACTTCTCGGACTTCGCGGCTTTCACGGAGGCGGCGTTGGAGACGATCGATTCCTTCCAATAGCCGACGCGGGTGTAGATGTGCGACGGCATGTGCTGGGCGTGCGGCGCGGCCGGCGCGATCTTGGCGTAGCGGTTGGCGGCGTCGAGGCCTTTTTGCGCAGTCGCCGGATAGTCGTAGAGGTGGATCAGGTAGTGCGTCACGCCCGGATGCTGCGGCAGCCGTACCGACATCGGCTCCAGGATTGCGGCGCCCTTGGTCTGCTGCGCGTAGGTCTTGTCTTTCAAATCCGCCGACGTGTTGAGCGTGATGGCGTAGGCAATCTGGGCCTCGTCATCGTCTGGATATTTCGCCGCGATGTCGGCCTGTTTGTCGCGCAGCGCGCGCATGCGCTGGACATGGGGGATCGTTTCGTGGTCCGCATACATCACCATCATCGCATCGATATAGTCGCGTTCGCGCTCGGTCTTGGCTCCGATCTCCCTGGCCTTGGTGATCGCGGCGAGGCCGGGCGCAAGGTTCGGCCGCGGAATTGCCGCGTGCGGATTGTCCATCATCGTGAGCGCGATGCCCCAATATGCCATCGCGCATGTCGGATCAGACTTGATGGCCTCCTCGAAGATCTCCTTGGCGTTGGTGTACCAGAACGAGTGCTGATAGCGCATCGCGCGATCGAAGCGACGCTGTGCAACATCGTTGCAGGAGGTTTTGAAGTTCACGTTACCGAGCTGCTGATCGACGTCGTCCTGCGCGGCGACCAGCGGCTGAGATGTAGAAAGCATAAGAGCCGCGACGGCGACACCGAATGGAGACTTCCGCATGGATTTCCTCCCTGGCTCATCTATGGACGGGACTATACGACTTTCGTTCCTTTGTCGTAACCACTTTGCCGTAACCGCGGCATCATGGCAGTGCAATTGACCTTTCGGGCCCCTCCGGGCAATCAGCTTAGGTGCGTCTCGGGGGCCGCTTTGCAGCTTCACTCGATCAGCTGATCCGCGAGCACAAGGATTGTCGGCGGGAACGTGAGCCCGAGTGTCCGGGCAACCCTGACATTGGCGATCAGCTCGAACCTCGTCGGCAGCTGGATCGGCATCTCCGCCGGCTTCTGGCCCTTGAGAATGTTGTCGACATAGCCCGCAGCGCGACGGAACAGGTCGGCGAGATCGGCGCCATAGCTGAAAAGTGCGCCGGCCCGCGCGATCTCGGCATGTTCGCCGATCACGGCAATGCGCAGGTCTGCCGCGATCCGGCAGATGTCGTCCATCATGGCCACCGTCAGGAAATCGCGGATGACGATCATGGCCGTGCCGCCGTCGTCGGCGAGCTTCCTGATCTGCTCGGTGAGTTGCACGGCGGACGGCGCACTGAGTCCGAGGCGCACCGGCTCGATACCTGCGCTCCTCGCATCCGCCATGGTCTGCGAGCCCCAGGCGCTGAAGGTGGGATCGGTGGCGTTGTGCATCACGCCGATTTTCTTCAGGCCAGGTTCGATCTCCTTCAGCATTTCGATGCGCTTGGCCGAAATCTCCTCACCAAACGCCGAGAAGCCGGTCACGGTGCCGCCGGGCCGGGCCAGACTCTGGAACAGTTCGGGATCGCTCTGCACCGCCGGCAACGCCACCGCGACCACGGGAATATTCGTCTTGCGCACGATGGCCCGCGCCGCGGCCTGGCCTGGCGAAAGAAATACATTCACCGGCAACGCCACCAACTCGTCGATCATGGCGTGGCCTCGCGCGACGTCGCCGTTGGCGCTGCGCGCATTGACGATGATGGTGCGTCCTTCGACGTGGCCGAGCTCAACCAGCGCCTTGCGAAAAGCGCCGACCGTGACGGCGTCGACGTCCGCATTGGCAAATCCGACAAAGCCGACGATCGGAATGCGTTGCTGTGCCCGCGCTGCCATCGGCCATGAGGCCGCCACGCCGCCGACCAGCCGGATGAATTCGCGTCGCTTCATGGCCGGCCCCGCGTTCGACACTTTCACCCGATGGTAAGCACTTTTCGGCGAGGGTCCAAGAGCGGCCGGAGCTCCGCGCTGGCTCAAAGCCGACCCGGAGGGGACGTTCGCATCGCAAAGCGGTCATTCATAACGGCAAACTGTCAGAGGTCGGGAACAGGGCGATCTAGATGCCGCGCATCTTGTGATCGGCCCAGTTCTTGAGATCGCGTACCGTCAGTACCTCGAGGAACGGGTTTGCCCTGACAAGTTTCTGGCGGGTGGTTCGACCGGTCGAGTCAGCGGCGGCCATGACGGATGCGGCGTCGGCATGTTCGGCGCCGGACAGCAGAGCCACGGCGCCGGCCGGTCCGGCAAAATAGGCAAGATAAAGCGAACCGGATGTGAGGGGCAGCCCGCGTTTGTTCAGTGTCCTGGCATATTCCCCCAGCAGCCGCGCAATGATTTCCCGCGTAAGTTCGGCGTCCTGCCGCAGCTCCAGCAGTTCTTTATCGCTGCGGCCCTTGATCAGATCGCGGCGATGCTTTCGGATGGCTTCGAGCCATGTGTCATCGAGAAACTGACCAGCGCCTGTGGCGCTGGAAAGCTTGTTCTTCTTGTTCGTATTTCCCGCCGATTCGACTTTGATGATACGCTCCACCAGCGCCTTGACGTCGATTGAATCGATTGTCTGCCGGTTTGAAAGCGTGCCGCGAAAGATCCAGAGGCTTGCGATGACGGCGAGCGCGATCGCCGCCGCTAGAACAATCGCGGCGATTGATGCGTAGCGCGAATCTCGCGATGCATCGGGTGCGCACCGCTCGTCCGGGCGAGGCGGCCTGATTTCGTCCACGCGCTCTGCTCCCCTTGGGGGATGAGCGAGGCGCGCCGGTTCGGCGCCGGCCAACCCGAAATTGAACGAAAGCTGTTGTGCTAGGTCTGGCATCGGGCGGGCAGCTTCAATGCTTGGAGCAGACCATCGAAAGCGTTTGGTCGACACGGCCTGGCCTCGGCCGTCGGCTTCGACCGAACCGCAGCTTTGTCGGGATTTGCGGATTTAGGTCTGGATTTGTCGGGCTCTGTGTACTTGGGTTCAGGCTTTGAGTTCCTGACAACGGGCTTTTTCTCGCCTTTACCGATTCCAACAGTGCTCGGCTCCTTTTCTGGAGTTATGGCCGTCATATCCGGCGGCGGTGTTGGTTCGATGGATGAGATCGGCTGAACCGGTGCTTCATGCTGCAAACGGTGGACTTCGCGCCGGTCTGTCGTCTCCAGGGTGTCACCTGATACGCTGACGCCGATGGTCAGTTGCTCGAACCGATCTGGCGCAGTTGTCTTGGTGCGTCGCGGTGTCCCCAGCTCCATGATGGTCAGAGCGCTGAGGCCGACAACGAGGAGACCTGCCCTCATCATGATCTGCTCTTCCAGAACGAAGGTGCTTGCCCCGAATAGGGGGAAATAGTCTGCCCAACGTCGCAGAACGATTTCTAAGATCCAATGCGGCGGGTTAGCGGCAGAATTGACTTGCGCGCAGGAGCGACGAAGTAAGTCTGACAACAGGGTTAATGCACGGAGGCGCGAGTGTCTCTGCGCTGAGGCTCAATGAAGGTTGAACAGCTCTCTCACCAGCTGACCGGAAATGATGTTCGCGAACGACAACCTGGTGGGCGGTGCGACCGGTGCCGGGCCGCTACTCGCGACCACAGGCGTTTTGATTTGCGGATGGGGCGATGACGGGTGTTTGGCTGCAGCCTCCTTCACCAGTCTCTTCGTGGCTTTTGGCTTGCTTTTTTCCACGCCAGTAACCGACGCATGAGAAGTTATCGGCGCAAATGATTGTGGTTGCGGGGGCGGCTCGTCCGGGATGGCATCGGCGGCCGGCGCTGGCGGCGGAACGATCGTAGGAAGATTCGTGTCGATGACGATCCGTTCCGGCGGCTGCTCTAGAGAAGCGATCCGGATGACCGGCCTGTTAACCTCGTCACCGGCGGGCTCCGCCAAAGGTTGCGGAAAGAACCAGTTGGCCACGAACAGCAACACAAGCAATGATGCGCCGACCCAGGCTATGTATCGTCCGAGAGGCATAACCATCTCCGCCACAGAACCTGACGAGAGCAAACGCCGTAATTCCTGACAGTCCGTAACTGAACGTGGTTACTGCCGGAATTGCTGTTGCTGAGCTCGATCACGAACTTCTGTGATCTACTCGTTATAGATTTGATGGGAGTTCGGCAGGTCCGGGAATTGACTGCCTGCTACCGATGAACCGGCATACGCGCATACCGCGATGACGAGCGCCCTGATGATCGTGAACATTTGCTGCCTCTTGCTGTTGGAGGCAGCCTAGAGCGGATTCGTTTCAAGCCGCTTAGGGAAGGTGGTTTTCGCGTCCTTGACCGACTTGGTAAACAGTCTGCGTGTATCCATTTTCCGTAGCGACGCCGCCGGCGCAGCCCGTGCTGCACCGCATCAGGACCGCCAGCGCTTCTGCTGCCCGGTGGCTGCGCAGCGGACCTCGGCCCATCAGACGTGCCAAGTCTGTTTAATGCCAAGTCCTTTCAATGCCAGGTCGGCCGGAACGATTTAGCCACCGCCAGCGCAGCCCACTCGTCGGTCTCCAAAGCGATTTTCTGTGCCAACATGACGTCGCCGGGAACCAGTGGCTGGTTTGGCACAAAACACCAACCGGCTTTCGGGCGCCCATATTGGTCAAGTTCATGAATATTTGTCGCGGTGCCATAACAGATGCGGTAGCGCTTGCCGCTTTGGCAGCCCGTGACTTCGAAATACCCGTACTTGTTGAACTGAACCAGTTGTTCAGGCGATAGCCACGCTTGCAGCAACCTTATGCCGCGCACCTCCCTTTGAGGGCAGCCCAATTCCCGATATTGAGCCCGCAGCAATTGCCAGCGGTTCGCGCTATCCGCCAGCAATTGCCTGATGTTACGGACCACATTACGTAGCGTTGTCTGCAACATGAGACGCTAACCGCCGACCAGCCTTGGATAAAACAGGGTTTCTTCGGCTTTCGGATTGAATCTGCGGGTTATCGTCGGATCGCCAGAGGAAGTTCTAGTTGCCGCTGTGAAGCCGGCGCCTGTGAGCTGTTCGAAGCGTCTTTCCGCTTCAAGCAACGCCTTCGCGTCGTTCGCATCAAACTCATGGCGGGTATCGCCAGTGTGGTCCATCACGATGTGGGTTGCCATTGCAAACACTCCTTGGGGTTCGCACCATCAGCAAATCTGCAATGGCAGAAGTTCCGAAAAGTTCCAAAGGCTCGCCAAAATACAATTGTCGCCCGCCGGCGGCTCAAAAATGGGCAATTTCATTTTCGAGATGCGGCAGGGAGCCCGGCGCCGCTCGGAGGCTTCCTAAGAGTCTGACTCAAAAAGAGATCAACGAAATAGCGCCTCGTACCGAACGTTGTCATGCCCGGCCTTTCCGCCTTCGCTAAAGCTTCGGCGGGCCGACCACTCGTGGCCCCGTCGAAGCCCTGGCGGAGACGGGTGCCGGGCATCCGCGTCTTGGTTTCCATTAAGCAAGAAAGACGTGGATGGCCGGGCATAGGCGAGCGGAAGCGACGGCGTCCTACAGACGGCTATGCCCGGCCATGACGAAGAAATAGGCCAGAGGGTCGAAGAAACGAGCAGCGCAAGACCGGATATGCGCGCGTAGAACTTCGCTCTTCACGCGAGGGCTGAGGATGCAATATTCCGGCTCGCTGGTTGAAATTACTCACATTCCAATAACGGGGGAGGGGGCCGCCCGGGGGAATCCGCGTCGCTTTGGTACAAGTATGGGCTGGTGGGCGGCTGCCAAACTGTTAATAAGCGGACCCCGCCACCGTCATGGCCGTCACCGGCTGGCACACCCGATAGGGTGTCGCTTAACCTCACTACTCAGATTGGATTCGAACCTTGAGCCTGACGACCTACTTGCTGTACCTAGCCGCCGTGGCCGTGTTGGTGCTGTCGCCCGGCCCAACCATGCTCACCTGCATGACGACGGCGCTGAACGAAGGCAAGTCGGGCGCGCTGGCAGCCGCGGTTGGCAGCATCAGCGCGGTCCTCGGAGTCATGGCGCTTTCGGCGCTGGGCCTCGGTGCATTGCTCGCGGCATCGGAGCTTGCCTTCACCGTGGTCAAGGTGATCGGAGCGATCTATCTCATCTGGCTCGGCATCAAGACGTTCGGCAGCACCGCTGAAGCCGTCGATATCAAGAGCGCTCCAGCGGACAGCGGCCGGCGCTTGCGCACGCACTATGTCAGGGGCTTCCTGGTCGGGTCGAGCAATCCCAAGGCCATCCTGTTCTTCACCGCGTTCTTCCCGCAGTTCCTGAATCCGGTCGAACCGTTCGCTCCGCAATATGCCATCCTCGCCGTTACATTCATCGCATGCGAATTCAGCGTGCTGGCGATGTGCGCCTTCGGCGTCTCCGCGATCGCCCCCGTCCTGCGCTCCAGCTGGCACATGCGCTGGATCAACAGGGCAACAGGAGGGCTGTTCGCAATGATGGGTGGCCTATTGCTGTTCAGCCGGCGTCACGCCTGACACTGAATATTCCAGGAGGCCGGCTCGGTCCGCGTTGCA
This sequence comes from Bradyrhizobium sp. AUGA SZCCT0222, assembly GCF_018130205.1. Taxonomy (NCBI): domain Bacteria; kingdom Pseudomonadati; phylum Pseudomonadota; class Alphaproteobacteria; order Hyphomicrobiales; family Nitrobacteraceae; genus Bradyrhizobium; species Bradyrhizobium sp. AUGA SZCCT0222. The sequence continues at coordinate 67,385 of NZ_JAFCLX010000003.1, read as the reverse complement.
CGCGCGACGACCGAGCCGGGCTGGCCACTGCTGCCCGGCGAATATCAGCCGCGCCGCGCGGCTTCGATCTTGGCGACGTCGATTTTCTGCATGGTCATCATGACATCGAATGCGCGCTTCGCTTCAGCGCCGCCGGCCGCCATCGCCTCCAGCAGCACGCGTGGCGTGATCTGCCAGGAGACGCCCCATTTGTCCTTGCACCAGCCGCACGCACTCTCCTGGCCGCCATTGCCGACGATGGCGTTCCAGTAGCGGTCGGTCTCTTCCTGGTTTTCGGTGGTGATCATAAACGAGAATGCTTCGGTCTGCTTGAACGCGGGGCCGCCGTTGAGGCCGATACAGGAGATGCCGGCAACCGTGAAATCGACCGTCAGCACGTCGCCCTTCTTGCCGGATGGGTAGTCACCGGGGGCATGGTGGACGGCGTGCACGGCGCTGTCGGGAAAGACTTCGGCGTAAAAGCGGGCAGCCGCCTCCGCGTCCTTGTCGTACCAGACGCAGATCGTGCTTTTCGCAATCTTCTTGGCCATTTATCATCCTTTCGTTTCGCTTGGCTGCCGCTTGCGGTATCCAGCCGGCCTGATCGGCCCGGCGAAACGACGAACGGGGTCGGCCCAATCCGACATGGTCCTGCGGTTTTTTTTGGTTATTTACAGGGCGCCTAGCTGTGTCTTCCGCGTCCGGCGACGCGGAACCTCGGCGCGTCCTGCGCAAGTGGCGGCATATCAGCCAAACACGCCCGACCATGCCAGTCCGAAGCACACCATCAGGGCGCCGCCGAGCGCCAGGCTCGGCCGATCGGTGACGGCAAACGCCACGGGATCGTCGTGCAGCTCGCTGCGTCCGCATTTCAGCCAGATCCGGCACACGAACAGGAACAGGATGGCGGGAAAAGCCCAGAGCCAGGCGGTGTTGCCATAAAAACTCTGCCGGAAGGCGTCGTTGATGATGTAGAGCACCATGATGAGCACGGCGGCCACCCCGGTCGCCATGCCGATGCCCATGATCAGCGGCAGGTCGATGGACTTGTAGCCGCGGCCACGGACTTCGGTTCCGCCGCGCTCGATGACGCGGGCGACCTCGGTGTGGCGCTTTGCGAAGCTGAGCGAGGCGAACAGGAACATCGCGAACACCAGCAGCCAGGGCGACGGCGGCGCGCCTGACGCTACGATGCCGGCGCCGAGCCGTAGCGTGAACAATCCGGCGAGAACAAAACCGTCGAGAATGGGGATGCGCTTGAGCGCGAACGAATAGGCCAGGGTTACGGCCAGATACAGTAGCACGACGGCAACGGTGGCCGGCCCGGCCAGCGCGGCCACGGCGATGCCCGCGAACAATCCAATTGGAACGGCGGCGATCGCCGTTGCGAGCGGCAGCCGTCCGCTCGCTAGCGGCCGGTTTCGCTTCGACCAGTGGCTGCGGTCGTCGGTCAGGTCCCAGATATCGTTGACGAGATAGGTGGATGAGGCAACCAGGCCGAGGGCGAGGAACGCGCAGGTCGTCGCGTAGACGGCGTCAACGTGGGAAACCAGTCCGGCGAGGATGAGCGGCACGAAAACCAGCGCGTTCTTCGCCCATTGGTGCGGGCGCATGCTGCGCACCAGCGCACGGATGCGGGACGTTCGCGGAAACACCTTGGCGACGGTCGCGACGCTTGCGGCGGCGTGCTCTACCGAACTTGCTGCCTCGACGACGATGGCATTCCTGGCGCGGCGCCAGATCGGGATATCGGCGCGCGCGTCGCCGGCATAGTCGAAGCCGTCGGGGAATCGTTCGGCGAGAACCTGCGCCTTCGCTTCGCCCTTCAGGTTGCGCAAGCCGTCGCTGCCGATGACGCCGCGAATGAACGCAATCCGTCGAACGACCTTTTCCGCGACCTTGGCGTCGGCGGCGGTGGCGACGTAGACCGGTCGTCCGCTCGCCGCGATATCGGCCGCGTAGGCCAGCAGTTCTTCATTGAACGGCAGGACGTCCGGCTCGATGTTGGTTTCCTCGGCAAGACGGCGCTTGAGATAGGCGCGGCCACGCAGCATCCACAGGCCGATCTCGAACAACCGCCACGGCGCCGCTCGCAGCAGCGCGAGCACGGTCTCAAGCAGCATGTCCGCGCGCACCAGCGTGCCATCGAGATCGAGGATCAGCGGCCGCGGTTGCGTCGCCTCGCGCCGATCGGAGAGTGGCGAAACGGAGAGTGCAAGCGGCAGGGGTGAGGTGGACATGCGGGCCCTTTCAGCGGGTACGGCTGTAGAAATCCCAGCAGGGATGCAGCTTGTGGCGCGTGAACTCCTGTTCCAGCACGGTACGGAAGGTCGCGGGATTGGTGTCGGTCGCGCCGGGGAGAACACAGGTGCGGAAGAACACACCGTCCGCGTCCGCCAGATAGGTCGACGCTTCGGTTACGGAAAACGCAGGGACAGTGCGGCGGAAATCCATCGCCAGGGTGGTGCCGCGCGCCGGCGTCAGGCCGAGCAGCCGCGGGAAGGATTCGGCGAAATCGATGGTCGTATAACGCTGCGCCTTGGTCGCGTAGCCAAGCCGCTGAAAGTTCGCGCCGGCCTCGGCAACGCTGACGGCCCACGCCGCGCGCGTCGCCGGGCTCGTGCTGCCGGGATCGCCGTCGAGGTCGAAGCCGTTGTTGGCTGTCTCGTCGAGGAAGGGCAGCCATTCGGATTGCAGGCGCGTCATCAGCCGGGAGCCGGCGAGGGTGGCTGTTGGTACGCGCATGCCCGGAAGGAATGTTGAAAAGCCGTGGTCGGTCGTGCCCTGCTTTTCCCTTACAAAGGTCGAGACGACGCGCTTTTCGACGACGTCGGCCATCGGCAGCACCAGCGTCGCGCCGAGTACCGCTGCGGCGATCAGGCGCCAGCCACGGGTCGTGCGCAGGCTCGGGTGGAAAAGTACGGCCGTGGCGGCAATCAATCCGACGCCGCCGGTGTTCTGACTCTCCGCGGCCAGCGCTACCGCGACCAGCAGCGCTGCGTCCGCGACGAAGGCTTCCCGGGCGATGGTCTCGTGCACGAAATTGAACGGGCGCCTGACCGCCGCGGTGAAATCGAGTTCGCGGGCCGCGAGCACGACGATCGTGATCGTGACCGCAAGCGGCAGCCAATTGCGCGCCGAGGAGGCGGCGAGCCGGAAAGCGGCGCCGCCCCGGTTCAAGGCGCTCATCGAGACGATGTCGTGCAGGTAGCCGGAGACGAGCCCTCCGGTCGCCAGTTCGACCAGTCCCGCCAACGCTGCGGTGACGAACAACATGACGAACAGCGCGGCGGGTCGCGCGCGTCCGAGCAGCACGGCTGCGGCGACGAGGCCGAGCATTGCGATCGCGGCGGTGATCTTGATGGAGACCAGGGCGGTGAGCAGGTAACCCAGCAACACGCCGTCGCCACGGGCCTTCGGCAGCACATACCACAATGCTGCCAGGAACAGGATCGCGGTCGCGAAGCGGTTATAGGTGGCAAAATAGCTGATTTCGGAGAGCATGGTGGAGTCGAGCGTGTAGGGCACCAGAACCACCACCGCGAGAACCGCGAAGCTGGCGGCAAATCCCCAGGACGATTGAATGCGCGACGCTATGACGGCGAACGGCGGCACCACCATGAGCCACGCCAGCGCGTGCAGGCCGATGAACGGCTGTCCGCCGGGAAAAAGCCGTTCGGCAAAATGCGTCAGATAGAGCGTCAGCGGACCGATCGGCGAAGCAAAGTCGACGTGCGGAACTTGCCCGACGCCGATGCGATAGGCGCCATCGAGGATGAAGACGAAATCCCACACCGCCCGTCCGTAGGGAACGACGTGGACCAAGGCCGCCACTGCCACGACCAAGATCGTGAAGGCAGCAATCGCGGCGATCCGCCAATTGAATGGTGCTGCCCGGGACCTGATGAGGTCGTAACTCGCTTCCGTCATATCGAACCCTCAGCTATCGCGCTTTGGTCGATATGGTCTTTTGGAGCGAGCGCAAACTCGTTTCAAAAGTTACGGTAACTATTTAAGATGAACGTTCATCGCACTGCTTTTCGGGCGTCTCAGAGTGACGCTGTTGGCACAACAGTGTCGATGATTGGCACACAATTTTCGGCGATCGGCCGCTTGCAATCAGCGGCCAGCGAACCGTCCCAGCGTGTTGAAGCGCGCCTTCTGCTCGCTGGCCAGCGTGGTATAGAACTCATCGAGCGCCGGCTGCACCAGTTTGGCCGACTGCATCATGGCCTCTAGCCGCTTCTCCATCGCCTCCAGCCGCCCAACCGGCGTGAGCGGTACGTCCACCGGACAGGCAGCTTGCAGCGTCTGAACGGCCTTCTCCGTGGCCTCGCGCAGGCGGTCGAGCGCTTCCTTCTGTTTGCCCGCCGGACGTATCACCGTTTCGATCCGCTCGATCGGCAGGTTGGTCAGGCTGGGCTTTGGCTCGCCGCAGCTATCCGGCTGCGCGTTCGCTTCCTGCTGCGGCTGCGGTTGCGAACGTTCGCTGATGTCGGGGCCGAGCGCGTTGAAGCGGGCCTGTTGCTCGTCGCTGAGCGAGCTGTAGAATTTCTCCAGGGCCGGCCGCACGATCCGCGCGGACTCGAGCGTGGCGCTGAGGCGGTTCATCATCGCCCGCAAGCGGCCGGGCGGTGTCATCGCAAACGAGTCGACGCAAGATTCCTTGAACGCATCGGCGGCCATTGCTGCCGCGTTCTTCAAATCGTCAAGCACTGCGCGCTGCTCGGGCGTCGGCCGCACCGCCTCCTCGATCGAAGCGATCGGCCAGGCGGTGATACCCTTTTCAGGCTCCTTGCACAGTTGCTTGAGAGCCTGTGGGCTCATGCCCGCGCTTTCGCGCGGTCGGGAGCCGCCGATTGCGCCGTCGCTCTCCCGGGAATCAGTCGAGCCGAGCCTGGCATAGGCGGAATACGGACTATCCGCGCCCCAGAACACGGTATCGACGAAGTCATCGTAGGCGTAAGCCCAATAACCGACGTCGTACCCGGAGGGCCAGAACGTGTACTCGAATATGTCGGAATAGGCATAGGGCCAGAACACGTGGCCGGCCCACGGCACAAACGCCGCGCGCAGGCCACGCTTCCAGGCGTGGCGGGGCGCCCAGCCGTGCCGCCCGCCCTCGAGCACCGCATGGACCTGCGGATCAGGATTGCTGCGGAAGCGCTCGGCAAACCGCCCGCGGGCGGCGGCCTGCACCGCGGCAGCGGCGGTCTCGGCCTGCCTGCCGGAAGGCGGCATTCCCAGTTCCTGCCGGCGCGCCACATCACCTTGCTGGAGGCGCTGCTCGCGCTGGAGCTGCCGCTGCTCGGTTTGCAGCAGTCGTTGCTGTGCGCGTTGCGCCCGCACGCCGTCCGGCTGTCGCGACTGCAGCTCCTGCACGCGCCGCTGCAGCCGATCGATGCGCTGCTCGCGTTGCGCGCTCTCGCGGTTGAGCGTGTCGCGCTGCCGTTCCTGCGTGGTGTGCTGGAGCCGCTGCAGGCGCTCCTCACGCTGCAGCTGCCGCTGTTCGGTTTGCAGCAACCGTTGCTGCGCGCGTTGTGCGCGCTGGCCTTCCGGCTGCTGCGACTTCAAATCCTGCACGCGCTGCTGCAACCGGTCGATGCGCTCCTGGCGCTGCGCGTTTTGCGGCGAAAGCCCGTCGCGCTGCCGCTCCTGCAACGCTTGCTGCGGCGGCTGAATGCGCTGCTCGCGCTGGCCGATCCGATCCTGCCGGGATGGGCTCGCGGCAGCTGGTGCGCTGGGGCGCGACGGTGCTGCTACTCTCGGAGCGACGGGGCGCGGTGGCGCGGCGATCTGTGGCGCCGGACGGGGCGCCATCGCCGGCCGCTGCTGCGGCGGAGCCGGACGGAACGCCGGCGCGGCGGGCCGCGCCATAGCGGGCGGCGGTGCAGGGCGGGCCATCGCGGGAGGTGGGGCAGGCCGCGCTATGGCAGGAGGTGGCGCAGGACGGGCCATGGCGGGAGGCGGTGCAGGGTGAGCCATGCCGGGCGGCGGTCCCGCAGGCCGGCCCGCGGCCGCAGGCGGTCCATGCCTTTTCTCCTGGGCGGCGGAAAAGCCCACGCTCGCCGCTACCATCGAAACGCCGAGAAGAATTGCTGAAAGGCGAAGGCTGGGTGCAAGCATGATCGTCGCTACCTGGCAGCTCGTTAGTCGCCCGTCACTCTCAACGCGCGAGCGCGGCAATCGATCTATGATCGTCATTGCGGCTTTGCGACGCAGGAGGGCCAGCAGTGCATCCCAGGTGAGGTGTACCGAGTATGCCGATCGAGGAACCGCGGACAGGGAGCAACGTTTTGTTCCCGTCAACACAGGGAGATCGTTATGCGATCAATCGTCCTGGTTCTGGTCATTTTGCTGACGGAGACTTCGCTGTCTTTTGCGCAGGGTCAGAAGGGTACGCCACAGGAACAGCAGGCCTGCACACGGGATGCGCAGCGCTTTTGCCGGCCGCAATTGGGCGATGATGGAGCGGTTCAACAATGCTTGCAGCAAAACAGGGCCAAGCTGAGCTCGAGCTGCCAAAAGGTCTTTGCCAGCCGCGGCATGTGAGGCGCTTTGTTCTTGACGCCGGCGCGTTGCTACACTTCGCCGTTTCGAACGCGATGGGAGCTTGTTGCCGTCGATCTTAGCGACGCTGCCGTAGCCAGAACTTCTGGTGAAACACGCGGTGGTCCAGCGAAAACTCCGAAGCCTACCGGTGGATTTGGCGGCCAGTTCGCCCTCGATCAGCATCGTTGCGCGAAAAGCGGACGTTTGAGCCCGATTATTTTGACGCGCAACGGAAGTCACAATCCGCTTATTCGATTACTTCGTCGGCGCGAGCGAGCAACGGCTCGGGAAGCAGTAACCCAATGTTGGTGGCAGCCTTGCGGTTAATGACGAGTTCGAATTTCGTAGGTTGTTGGAATGGAATACCACCGGGTTGCGCACCCTTGAGGATTTGATCAATCGTACGGGCGACTTGGCGAAAAATCTCCAGAAAGTCGATGCCATAGGCCATGAGCCGCCGGCCTCCACAAATGAACGAAATGGATAAATGGCCGGCAGCCGGTACTTCTCAGCCAGTTCGCCGATTAGTTGTCGCTTCGTAATGTGTTCCGGACTGCCATCGACAAAGAGCGCGTCGGCGCCTTCGTGTGACATGAGGGCGAAGACACGACGATATTCTGGCTCGCTCCCACTATCGAGAAAAGTGGAGCCTACAACACTGATGCCTGCTTTCTCTGCCGTCGCCTGCATTGCAGCTCCTTCGGGGTTTCGTCGCAAAGCCAGAATTCCCAGCTTCGATATTGCTGGGACGACCTCCCGGAAAAGCTGAAGCCGCTTGCCCCAAATCTCCAGACCAGCATCGACGCTGACACCTGTGATATTGCCACCCGGCCGTGCCATGCTTGACACAAGGCCCAGATCGACCGGATCGCTGGTCATCGCAACGATCGGGGTGGTGCGGGTCGAATCTTTGAGAGGAGCCACCATCCACACCGTGATCGCAAAAATCAAATCGAGACTGCGAGTTGAGACATCACGGGCGAGTTTAGGGTAGCTCTCGACACGCCCTTCGCCGGAATAGCGCTCGACTGTCAGATTCTGTCCCTCGACATAGCCGTGTCGGCGAAGCTCCTGGAAGAATTCGCGCCAGTACCGGAAACTGCTGACTTCGGTCAGCTCAGCTACTGGGTGCGATGGATGCAATATCGCGATCCGGTATAGCTTTTTCGATTGTTGCGCCCGTGCAATAAGCGGGAGCAAGGCGACCGCACCAATGGTTCCAATGAACTTTCGGCGTTTCATTCGAGCACCTCTCACTGGTTCTGAACCGGCCGCATATTGGGCTGCAGCGCTCGCAGCTCTGAGTCCGATGAGGGCGGGTTAGTGCAGTCAGGCCCTCCGCGTACTTAGTCGGGTCACCCAGCCGGTCCCGGAATGAAGCAGCGCAACATAGGGATCATACTTCCTCGGGTGTCGAAGCGCGCCCACCACCAAACCATCGCGATGCCGCTGAGGTTCGGCTGGTCGATCACGACGGAGTATGGCACCTCGAACCATTGCCCCGGTTCGGTTGGCCGATGCGGATGCTTCAGCAGGACCCGATAGCCACCTTTCGCCATATCCCACTCGGCCTCCACGTGCTGGCCATCTCCGGAGTCACAACACCCTACGCCCGCCTTGTTCTTGAGACTTTTGAACCACGTGTTGAGTTCTGGCCGCATCGCGTCATGCGGATAGGCTGTGCTGATCCCGAGAAAAGCAGCCGCACTCAATCCTGCCATGCGAGCTGCGAGCAACCGATAGAGACGCGTCGGTCGTCCATTCGAGTTGGTCATGGAAACCTCCGTTTCCCCCCCAAACCCGCTCTTGTAAGTCATCGAGTCTACGCGACCTTTCAACCGGGAGGCGCCGCCACCTGGGGGTACTCCGTATGGCTGACCTGAACGGGATAAGTGGCAGTTGGGCCGTGCGGGGCAACGCTACCGGGGATCTCAGCTTTCGGTCGAGGCGAGCGCCGTCTGACCGGCAATCTCGTCGGCTCGCCAGCAGCGGACCGCGTGTCCGTCGGGACGCGTTTCAAGCGATGGCCGGGGCTCGCGACGACACACGGCTTCGGCATAACGACAGCGCGGACTGAACGCACAGCCGTCCGGCGGATTGAGCGGATTGGGAAGCTCGCCCGGTGTCGTAGCGAGCGGCGCGCGGCGCAGCGGATCGGGAATGGCGGCAATGAGGGTCTGCGTATATGGGTGCGCCGGCCGTTCGAAGATCTCGCGCCAGTGGCCGCTCTCCACAATGCGTCCGAGATACATGACGGCGACCCGGTCGCTCATGTGCTCGACCACGCCGAGGTCGTGGCTGATCATGATGTAGGAGAGGCCGAGCGTTTCCTTCAATTCCAGCAGCAGATTGATGATCTGGGCGCGGATCGAGACATCCAGCGCCGATACGGGTTCGTCACAGATGACAATCCTGGGATTGAGTATCAGCGCGCGGGCGATGCCGATGCGCTGACGCTGGCCGCCCGAGAATTCATGCGGGTAGCGGCCGGCTTGCTCGGGCCGCAGGCCGACATGCCTGAGCATCGCCGCAACGCGTGCGTCGATTTCGCTTTTGGCGGTTACGCCGTGCAGGCGCAGCGGATCTTCCAGCGTGCGGCGAACGGTCTGGCGTGGATTGAGCGAGGCGTAGGGATCCTGAAACACGATTTGCACGATGCGGGCCAATGCCTTTCGATCGCCGGATTGCCGCCCCGTCACGACCTGGCCGTCCAGCACGATGCGGCCCCGCGTCGGCGCCTGCAGGCCCAGTATCGAAAGCGCCACCGTCGACTTGCCGCATCCGGATTCGCCGACCAGACCGAGGCATTCACCGCGCTTCAGTTGGAGATCGACGCCGTCGACCGCACGGAGCAGCCGCCGGCCGCCGCCCAGCAAGCCGCCGCCGACGGGAAAATGAACCGCGAGATCCTCCACGCTGAGGATGACATCGTCGCCGGGCCTCGCCGCAGGTTCATGCATGGTGATGGCACCTGACTAACCCGCCTGCACCGAGCCAGGTCGTCTCCGGCTCGGTGGTCCGGCAAATGTCGGTCGCCCGCGCGCAGCGCGGATTGAACCGGCAGCCGTCCGGGAAATCCGTGATCGCCGGCACGACGCCCGCGATCTCCGTCAGCCGCGTCCGGCCAAGCGCCGCGCGGCTCCCCAGCCGCGGCAGCGAGTCGACCAGGCCTTGCGTATAGGGATGCGCGCTGGCGCGGAAGATGTCGTCCGAGCCGCGCTCCTCGACGATGCGGCCGGCATACATGACGGCGACGCGGCGGCAGACATTGGCGACCAGGCCGAGATCGTGGCTGATCATCAAAATGGCGGTGCCTCTCTCGGCGCATAGATTGCGCATCAGCTCGATGATCTCGGCCTGCACGGTGACGTCGAGCGCGGTTGTCGGCTCGTCGGCGATCAGAAGATCCGGCCCGCATGCGAGGGCGATGGCGATCATCACGCGCTGGCGCATGCCGCCTGAAAGCTGGTGCGGGTAATCCTTCACCCGCTGTTCGGGTGCGGGGACGCGGACGCTGGCCAGCGCCTCGACCGCCAGCTGGTTGGCTTCCCGCCAGTCCTTGCCCTGGTGCAGCACGAACATCTCGGCGATCTGCCGGCCTACGGGCGAGACCGGATTGAGCGCCGTCATCGGCTCCTGGAAGATCATGGCGATACGATTGCCGCGCAGCGCGCGTTGCTCGGCCGCCGAAAGTCTCTGGATTTCCCGGCCGTCAAATCGTATGGCGCCGGCGCCGATCGAAAGCGGCTGGCGCAACAGGCCGATCAAAGCGAGCGCCGTAATGCTCTTGCCGCAGCCGGATTCGCCGACGAGTCCAAAGGTCTCGCCACGGTCGATGCGGAATGAAACGCCCTCGACCGCCGCGACATGGCTGGATCGATAGTTGAGATCGATGCGCAGATCCTCGACTTCGAGCAGCGGAGGCCCCGTCATGTGCGCCGGCTCCGCGACTGTGGATCGAGAATGTCACGCAGGCCATCGCCGAGCAGATTGAGCCCCAGTACCGTCAAGAAGATGGCGAGGCCGGGGAAGATCGAGAGCCACGGCGCCGTCGTGATCTGGTCGCGGGCCTCCGAGAGCATGCTGCCCCAGCTTGGATAGGGCGGGCGGACGCCGAGGCCAAGGAATGAAAGCGCGGCTTCGGCCAGTATCGCGCCGCCCATGCCCAGCGTGCCGATGACGATGATCGGGCCAACCATGTTAGGCAGCAGCTGCGTGATCATGATGCGCATATCGCCGTAGCCAAGCACCCGTGCAGCCTGCACATAACCCTGGCTCTTGAGCGACAGCGTCGACGCCCGTGCGATCCGGCAGGTGAAGGACCAGTTGGTCAACCCGAGCGCGATCAGCAGGCTGGTCAGGCCGGGTCCAAGGACCGCCATGATGGCAAGCGCGAAGATCAGCGACGGGATCGCGAGCATGAGATTGGTCAGCCCGTTGACGAAATCGTCCCACCAGCCGCCCCAATAGCCCGCGGTCAGGCCCAGTGTCACGCCGATGACGCTGTTGACGAGTTGCGAGACGATGCCGACCGTCAGCGAGATGCGCGCGCCATGCACGACGCGGGAATAGATGTCGCGGCCCTGCGCGTCGGTGCCGAACCACCATATCCAGCTCGGCGGCTCCTCGGCATTCAGCAGGTTGGCATCCATGACGGGATCGGTATGCGCCAGCCAGGGCGCGAGCAGGCCGACGAAGATCGCAAGCGCGAACAACGCCCCGCCGATGACGAGATTGGCGCCTAACCTCATGCGTATCGGATCCTCGGATCGATCACGCCATAGAGCAGGTCGATCAACACATTGATGGTCAGGAAGAACAACACCACCACGAGGATGGAGCCCTGGACGGCAGGAAGGTCGCGCTGCAGGACACTGTCGACCAGCAGCGAGCCGATGCCAGGCCAGGAGAACAGCTTCTCGACGACGACCGCCTGTCCCATCAACGCGCCGAATTGCAGGCCGATCGTGGTGAGGATGAGGACGAGCGCATTGCGCATCACATGCCACTTCACGACCCGGGTTTCGCTCATGCCTTTCGAGCGCGCGGTGCGGACAAAATCCGCGGTCATGATCTCGAGAACCGCGGCGCGCGTCGTCCGCGCCAGCAGCGCCATGGGCGAGACACCGAGGGTCACGGCCGGCAGGATCAGATATTTGAGCCCGCCATCGCCATAGCCGAAACTCGGCAGCCAGCCGAGTTTCAACGCAAACAGGTACATCAGCAGCAGCCCGAGCCAGAATTTGGCCATTGAAAGCCCCGACACCGCCAGGACCATCGAGAGCGTATCGACGAAGCTGCCCGGCCGCAGCGCTGCGATGAAACCCAGCGGTACGCCGATCACAATCGCAAACGTCATGGACGCGAATATCAATTGCAGCGTCGGCCACATCCGTTTGGCGAGCATGGTCGTGACCGGCTCGCGGGTCCGGAACGACGTCCCGAAATCGCCGGTCGCGAGCTTGGCAATGTAGGAGCCGAAGCGGATGTAGACGGGATCGTCGAGGCCGAGCTGCTTTTTCATACGCTCCACGACCTGCGGGTCCGTCGGGCCGCGGCCGTCATCGTTCATGCTCGATATGATGCTGCCCGGTACGACGCTGAACAGCACAAAGATCACCAGCACGACAGCCAGTACGGTCGGAACGGTTTGCAGAATTCGACGGATCGCGAACGAAAGCATTAGACCTGTTCCTCCCTCCCTCTATCGTTTTTTGCGCTTTTTGCGTTTTTGCGATGGAGGGAGGGCGAGAGCGCGTGTCACTTGTAGGTCACTTGGCGGGCGAGGTCTCGTCGACCCAGAGGTCTTCGACGTTTTGATGCGTCAGTTCGGTCGCGTTCAACTGAATCCCCTTGAGCCACGGCTGCACCGCCATGACCGCCTTGTTGTAGTTGAAAAACCACACCGGCGCTTCGTCATAGAGCAGGGCATTGGCCTTTTGCAGCAGCTGGACGCGCTTTGCGGCGTCGTCGGTCTGCCCGGCCTCATCGATCAGCTTGTCGAATTCCGCGTTCTTGAAGCTCGTGTAGTTGCAGGCCGATTGCGGCGTCGACGAGTGGAAGCATTTGAGGGCGGCCTGGGGATCCGGGCCGGTCGCCTGGGAATAGATGAAGGCCTGGAATTCGCCCTTGCGGGCGACCTCCGCCAGCACCGCGGTCTCGACCTGCTTGACCTTCACCTTGATGCCCACTCTGTCCAGCATCGGGATAATCGCCTCGACGATCGGCATGCCCCAGCTTTCATTCTGACTTGCCGTCCATTCGAATTCAAAGCCGGTGGGATAGCCCGCGTCCGCGAGCAACTGCTTCGCCTTTGCGGGATCGAAGGCGTAGGGCTTGATGGTCTTGTCGTAAGCGGGTGAGGTCAGAGGCAGCCAACTGGTGGCGCGATAGGCCTTGTTCTTGACCAGCTTGCTGATGATCAGATCGGCATCGATCGCATGGTTGATAGCCTGCCGAACCCGCTTGTCGGAGAACGGTTTGAATGCGGGATTCATCCCCATGTAGCGCGTGAAGACCTCCGCGACTTCGACGATGGTGCCCTTGAGGGCGGGGTCGGCCTGATAGGCGACATACTGCGCGGGTCCGAGCACCGAGGTGTCGATTTCCTTGTTGCGGAAGGCGACGTCGCGTGCCGCGGCTTCGCTCATGAGCGACACGATCATTTTGTCCGCGTAGGGCTTGCCGGGCTTGTAAAACCTGTCCCACCGTTCCAGAACGGCGCGCGATCCCGGCACGTGCTCGACGAATTTGAATGGCCCAAGGCCGATCGGCTTCTGGATGAAGCTGTCCTTCGCGCCCTCGTCGGCGGGATAGATCGACGTTATCGCGTTGAAGAAGTAGAAGCCTGGATCGACTTTCTCGGTCAGCTTCATTTCGAGCGTGAAGTCGTCGATTTTCTTCAGGCCGGAGATTTCCTTGGCTTTGCCCTTCTCGACCTCGGATGCGCCCTCGATCACGCGGACAAAACGCGCGCCGGGAAACGCCTTGGTGCCGTCCATGATGCGATTGTAGGACCAGATGATGTCGTCGGCCGTCATCTTGCGACCATGGTGGAAATAGGCGTCGTCGCGCAGCTTGAAGGTATGAACAAGTCCACCGCCCGACACGGTGACCTCCCTGGCAAGCTCCAGAACCGGCTTGCCGTCAGCGGAGTTCCAGATGTAGAGCGACCGGTGCAGGCCCTTGGCGACGATCTCGTCCTGGGCGCGCTGGGTCGTATGAATGTCCATGCTGGTGAAACTTGAGCCATAGGGCGCCGTCATCCGAATGACGCCTCCCTTGCGCGGTGTCTGGGCCTCCGCCGTGACGGAGAGCGCCAGTCCGAAACCAGCCACGATCGCAATCTTCTTGAACATCATGTTTTTCTCCAACCGTGCAGGAGCATTCCGGTCCGAGAGTTGATCACTCGCGGCATATCGAGCGCAAGGTCCTCGTTTCGTGTTGCTGACGATCTTGCAGCCTCAAGGCGAGAAGGGGCGACCGCAGGAAGACAGCACGCGGTGCGCCATCTGGTCCGGGATGTCTTCGCGTTCGCCGGAATCGATTTGACCGCTCCCGCTCCCTTGGCGCGCAACTTGTGCGGGCGTGTAAGCGATTGCGATTGAATGGATTTTCGGTTCCGTGCTGGGCCCGTAAAGCCGGGGTTCCGAAAGACGAAATAACCGTCCTAAGCCTTGATGCCGATTCCTGATGGCGGTCCACCCGGGCCGGCGCCATCACCAAGCCAGAAATCTCAAGACTAACCGCCGCTCATCGCGAACTCCCAATACTTGTCCCAGCCGAGCTGCCGGTAGATCGCGCGGACTGTGCCAACCGGCACATCTCGCTTCGGATGAGTGACGATGGTGATCTTGTTCGATACCGGATGACGAAACCTGTGATGCGGAATTTATGCACTCCGGCCCGGTGGGAGGACGACGACGATCGCGCCTGGCTTCACCCGATTCACGAGATCAATGACGTCCTCATTGGTCATGCGGATGCAGCCGGACGAGATGGCATGGCCGATATATTCCGGCTGGTTGGTGCCGTGGATGCGGTACAGCGTGTCCTTGTTGCCTTCGTAAAGGTAGATGGCCCGCGCGCCCAGCGGATTGGCCGGGCCTCCGGCAACGCGCTTGGGATAAGGGCCGAGCCTGGCTTGGATCTCCGCCGTCGGAATCCAGTCCGGCCATTCAGCCATACGGCCAACCGTAGCGACGCCGGACCAGGCCAGCGCTTCCTCTCCCACCGTCACGCCGTAGCGGATAGCCTTGCCTCCCGGCAAAACGTAATACAGAAAGCGTGCGTTGGTATCGACCAGGATCGTACCCGGCTGCTCTTTTCGGATGTAGTCGACAATATGCCGGCGATAAGTCTCCGGAATACTCGCCTGCGCATAAGGCGCGTCGGCCAGCAACTGCCGGTCCCTCGGGGTCAAGCTGGCATTCGACGACGGAGCGAGCGTCGCTTGCATGCAGCTGCCGAGTAAAAACCCAAGCAACCCCACTAGGATCAACGCCAGTCCGGATCTCGGCACCGCGACCCCCAAAGCGCTAGACCGATCTATTTGCAGCTCAAATAGTGCTAAAATAATGGCGTCGTTGGAAAGCAACCCCCGCATAAAGGGGGGCAACCATCGAGTTCCGCGCTCGAATCGTCGACCTGCGTGCAGTCGCGGATCGTGAAGCCGAGCCTCAGACTCTCGTCGAACTTTCGAATGCTCCGCTCGAAGATCGGCAATGTCCGATGAGATGGTCAAGGCCTGGACGAACAGAAAGCCCGTGGTTCACACCCGCTCGACAAAACTATCGACCACCTTCTTCTCGCCGGCCTTCTCGAAGGCGATGGTGAGCTTGTTGCCGTCGATCTTCACGACGTTGCCGTACCCGAATTTCTGGTGAAACACGCGGTCGTCCAGCGAGAATTCCGAGACGGTGCCGGTGGATTTGGCGACCAGTTCGCCCTCGATCACCATCGGTCCGCGCTTGGTGCGGGAGAAGCCGCCGCCGAAGGAGGTATCGCTGCGCGAACCAGAGGTATCGCTGCGCGAACCAGAGGTTTCGCCGCGCGAACCTGAAAATGGCGACTGGCTTTCCTCAAAACCGTCCCGGGTCTGGCCGTGACGGCCGCCCTGATTGTTGCGCGCCCGATTGGCCTGCGCGCGTTGCCAGCCCGGCGTGGTGTAGCTGGAGCCGAAGGATTCCACATTGTCGAAGCGCGAGGCGCCGTAGCCGCCGCTGCCGCCCCAGCCCGAGCCGCCCTTGGATTCCGTGATCTCGACATTGTCAGCCGGCAATTCGTCGAGGAAGCGCGACGGGATCGTGGTCGTCCAGGTGCCGTGAATGCGGCGGTTGGTGGCGAAGTACAATTTGGCGCGGCGGCGGGCGCGGGTCAGCCCGACATGGGCGAGACGACGTTCTTCTTCGAGGCCGGCGCGGCCCTGTTCGTCGAGCGTGCGCTGGCTCGGAAACAGGCCTTCCTCCCAGCCGGGCAGGAACACGTTGTCGAACTCCAGACCCTTGGCCGAGTGCAGCGTCATCAGCGACACGGCTTCTTCCTCGGCGCCGCCGTCGCGGTCCATCACCAGCGAGATGTGTTCGAGAAAACCCTGCAGGTTCTCGAACTCCTCCATCGAGCGCACCAGCTCTTTGAGGTTATCGAGCCGTCCGGCGGCATCCGCGGAGCGGTCCTTCTGCCACATCTCCGTATAGCCGCTCTCGTCGAGCACGATTTCGGCGAGCTCCGTATGCGCGGTCACCTCGCGCTGGGCGCGCCAGCGGTCGAAATGCAGGATGAGGTCGCGCAAGGACCCGCGCGCCTTCGGCTTCAGCTCGTCGGTCTCGACCACGGCGCGGGCGGCCTCGAACAAGGGGATGCGGCGCTTGCGGGCGTGGTCGTGCAGCATCTGCACGGTCGCATCGCCGAGCCCGCGCTTGGGTACGTTGACGATGCGCTCGAAGGCAAGATCGTCGGCCGGCGAATTGATCACGCGCAAATACGCCAGCGCGTCGCGGATTTCGGCGCGCTCATAAAACCTTGGACCGCCGATCACGCGATAGGGCAGGCCGAGCGTGACGAAACGATCTTCGAATTCGCGCATCTGGAACGAGGCCCGCACCAGGATCGCGACCTCGTTGAGATTGTCGCCGGCGCGCTGCAGTTCCTCGATCTCCTCGCCGATGGCGCGGGCTTCCTCTTCGGAATCCCAGGAGCCGGTCACGGTGACCTTCTCGCCGTCGACATCCTCGGTGCGCAGTGTTTTGCCGAGCCGGCCTTCATTATGCGCGATCAGATGCGAGGCGGCGGCGAGGATATGACCGGTGGAGCGGTAATTGCGTTCGAGACGAATGACTTTCGCGCCGGGAAAATCGTGATCGAAGCGCAGGATGTTGTCGACCTCCGCGCCGCGCCAGCCATAGATCGACTGGTCGTCGTCGCCGACGCAGCAGATGTTTTTCGGCGGCGCATTCGATTGCGCTTCTGTCATTCCGGGATGCGCTGAAAGCGCAGACCCGGAATCTCGAGGTGAGTCCTCTTCATCTCTGGATTCCGGGTTCAGGCCTTCGGCCTGCCCCGGAATGACGGGCGAGGGGATGACGGCTGGATCAAGCGGCCCCGGAATGACGGCCGAGAGCGACTGCGCCTTCGAAGGCGACGGCGCCTGCGACAGCAGCCGCAGCCACAGGTACTGCGCGACGTTGGTGTCCTGATATTCGTCGACCAGGATGAACTTGAACCGGCCCTGGTATTGCCGGAGCACGTCAGGGTGCTCGCGGAACAGGCGGATGTTCTCCAGCAGCAGATCGCCGAAATCGGCGGCGTTGAGGATCTTCAGCCGCTCCTGATAGCTGGCGTAGAGCTTGCCGCCCTTGCCGTTGCCGAATACAGCCGCTTCGCCCGCCGGCACCTGCGACGGCGTCAGGCCACGGTTCTTCCAGCCGTCGATCAGCCCGGCCAGCATCCGCGCCGGCCATCGCTTGTCGTCGATGTTCTCGGCCTGCAGCAATTGCTTGAGCAGGCGGACCTGGTCGTCGACGTCGAGCACGGTGAAGTTGGATTTCAGCTGCACCAGCTCGGCGTGGTAGCGCAGGATGCGCCCGCCGATGGAGTGGAAGGTGCCGAGCCATGGCATGCCCTCGACGGCCTGGCCGAGCATCTGGCCGAGCCGCAGCTTCATCTCGCGCGCGGCCTTGTTGGTGAAGGTCACGGAGAGGATTTCGTGCGGCCGCGCCCGGCCCTGGCTCAATATATGGGCGATGCGGGTGGTCAGCACGCGCGTCTTGCCGGTGCCGGCCCCGGCCAATACCAGCACCGGGCCGTCCAGCGTCACGACCGCGTCGCGCTGCTCCGGATTGAGCCCGCTGAGATATTGCGGGGCCGCCGTGGCGCGCGCACGCGCGGCGATGCCGCCAGCTGCGGGCTGGTGCTCGGGAACGCCGTGATGGGGCAGCTTGCTCGGCTCTGTCATGCGAATCGTCTTGTCCCCACGATGGCACCGTGAGGCGGTGAAGGGGAGCCTTCTTAGCAGGGATTAAGCGCCATATAGGGCCTGTCCGGCCATTTTGACAGGTTTAATCCGGCGTTATCCCGGGACCGTTTTTCGCAGGCGCCCGCGATTTTGTTCCGCCATTTCGGCAAATATTCACGGTTTCGCACCCAGGAACCATCGCTGCCGGGATGGATTATTTTGGCATGAGCTGGCGCGATCCTCTTAACCGCGCCGATCGCAACCAAACAGAGGTCGTGTCATGCTGAGCTGGGTCGTTACGTTTCTGGTCGTCGCATTGATCGCAGGTATTTTGGGCTTCGGCGGCATTGCCGGCGCCTCCATCGAAATCGCCAAGGCGATCTTCTTCATCGCCATCATCCTGTTCCTGGTCTCGGCGGTGGTCGGTCTGGTGCGCGGACGGACGCGGGTCTAGCCGCAACCGTTAGTTTCGAGCGCTATTTCGAGGGCATCGCCACCTTTCGGCCGGTGCCCTCGGGACGTGGGACGGCCGCGTGGCTACCCACCACTGCCTGGATGCGGGCGCGGATATCAGGTGGAAACGGCGCGGCCTTGCGCGCGTTCATGTCGATATGAATGGTCATGTTCTCCGAAGTCGCGGAGATCCAGCCCTCGGTGGCGTGGCGCAGCTCTTCAAACGTATGAATGCGCTTTTCGTCTGCGGCGAGCAGATAGACCGTGACCTGCACGGGATCGCCGAGGTGAATCTCGCGCAGATAGCGCACATGGCATTCGGCGGTGAAGGTCGAGCCGTGGCGCTCCTTCATGTACGCAGGGCCGATCCCGAGATGCAGCCACATTTCGTCGATCGCGCGGTCCATCATCACGTTGTAGTAGGCCATGTTGAGATGGCCGTTGTAATCGATCCATTGCGGCTCGATCTGCATCACCGAGGACAGAAACGGTGCTGAAGGCAGGGGCATATCGGATAGGTTATTCTTGGCGGCTGAAGCTGAAGTCATCATCCATCCCTGTTTGGCCGATCTCTCTTGACCCCTCATATATCCTTTGCCACGGTCCGCTCAAAGCCGGGAGGAATTTTGCGTGGCGATGACGATATCGGGCAATGAGAAGCGGCCGGAGCCGCAGGCGCTGGCAAGCGCGCTTGAGGCGCTGGCGGCGCGGTTCGGCAACCGGCTGATCACCTCGCAGGCGGTGCGCGAGCAGCATGCCCATACCACCACCTGGCTGCCGACCCAGCCGCCCGACGCGGTGGTGATGGCGCAGGAAACCGCCGATATCCAGGACGTGGTGCGGATCTGCGCCAAGCACACCGTTCCCGTGATCGCGTTCGGCACCGGCACCTCGCTGGAGGGGCAGGTCAACGCGCCGGCCGGCGGCATCTGCATCGATCTGCACGACATGAACAAGGTGCTGGCAGTCCATGCCGACGACCTCGATTGCGTGATCCAGCCCGGCGTGACCCGCAAGGCGCTGAACGAGCATCTGCGCGACCAGGGCGTGTTCTTCCCGATCGATCCGGGCGCCGACGCCTCGCTCGGCGGCATGGCCTCGACCCGCGCCTCCGGCACCAACGCGGTGCGCTACGGCACCATGCGCGACAACGTGCTGGCGCTGAAAGTCGTGCGCGGCGACGGCGAAATCATTACCACGGGCACGCGGGCCAAGAAATCCTCCGCCGGTTACGATCTGACGCATCTGTTCGTCGGCGCCGAGGGCACGCTCGGCATCATCTCCGAACTCACGATAAAACTGCGCGGCATTCCGGAGACGATCGCGGCCGCGGCCTGTTCGTTCGAGACCGTGCGTGGCGCCTGCCAGGCGACGATCCTTGCCATTCAAACCGGCATTCCCGTTGCGCGCATCGAGCTGCTCAACGCCGAGCAGGTGCGCGCCTGCAATTCCTATTCGAAACTGACGCTGCCGGAGACGCCGTTGCTGCTGCTGGAATTCCACGGCAGCGCCAATGAGGTCGCGGAGCAGTCGAAGAACTTCAAGGAAATCGCCGGCGAATGCGGCGGCGGTGATTTCACCTGGACCACCAAACCGGAGGACCGCACCAAACTCTGGCAGGCGCGGCACGACGCCTACTGGTCGGTGAAGGCGCTGCGTCCCGGCGCCGGCGTGGTGGCTACCGACGTCTGCGTGCCGATCTCGCGGCTGGCCGATTGCGTCACCGAGACCGAGGAGGATCTGAAGCGGCTCAATCTGCTGTCGCCGATCGTCGGTCACGTAGGCGACGGCAATTTCCACTGCTCGCTGGTCTGCGACGTCGACAACGCCGACGAGATGGCCCGCGGCGAGGATTTCATGCACCGCCTGGTCGAACGCGCGCAGGCGATGGGCGGCACCTGCACCGGCGAGCACGGCATCGGCCAGGGCAAGCAGAAATACCTGAAAGCCGAACTCGGTGATGAGGCGATCGACGCCATGCGCGCGCTGAAGAAGGCGCTCGATCCGCAGAACATCTTCAATCCCGGGAAGATCGTGCCGGCGGTTTAGGGCCGGGCGCAAACTCTCCCGC
Source organism: Bradyrhizobium sp. AUGA SZCCT0222 (assembly GCF_018130205.1). Classification (NCBI taxonomy): domain Bacteria; kingdom Pseudomonadati; phylum Pseudomonadota; class Alphaproteobacteria; order Hyphomicrobiales; family Nitrobacteraceae; genus Bradyrhizobium; species Bradyrhizobium sp. AUGA SZCCT0222. Next base: position 46,878 of record NZ_JAFCLX010000003.1, on the reverse strand, counting down.
GAATTCCCCGAAGGCTCCCCCACTTGCCGCTTCGCAAGTGGAACTTTTGCTCACTGCCGGCGTCTGTCTGTTGCCGCAAAACGTCAGCGATTGTCGCAAGGGAGCGTGCCATGTCCAAACCGGCAATCGGAATGGTGGTCTTTGTTGTGGCGACCCTGCTTTCGGGCATGGCGATCGGCAAAGGTGGAGGTCACGGTGGGGGCCACGGCGGTGGTCATGGCCACGGGCATGGCGGGGGTCACCATGGCCGAGCCCACGGTGGCGGGCACGGGCATTTCGGCGGGCATCACCGTCATTTTCGCGGTCACCACGGCGGCGGCAAGTTCGCGATATCCCGTTCGCATTCGCGCGGCGGTTTTCGCGGCCATCGCGACTTCGCCCGGCGCGGAGGCCCAAATCTCAGCCAGATCCGCAACGCCTCGGTACGATCCGGAAACTTCCGCCATGCGATGAATTCGCTGTCGCGCGCTAGCGGGTTGCGTGGCGGGCGTCTGCTCAGCAATCCCATGGCGCGGGCACAGATCGCCGCCGGTCTCGCCGTTGCGGGCTGGCATCAGGGCCGCGGCGGAGGCGGGTGGTGGCAACACGGCAATGGCGGCTATGGGTGGGTTGGTCCGCTGTTCTGGCCGTTCGCCTATCACGACATCTACGATTACACGATCTGGGGAGACCGCATCGGCTTCTGGGACTACGGCTACACCGATATTTACGCCGGAATATTCGCGCCCTACGGCTACGATGCCTTGACCGGCTATCTGGCACAGCGGCCGTCCGGCCGCAGACATCGCGGGCCCGCCCCGCTGGCGCAAATGTGCGGTGATGACAGGCGCGCCGTCGCCGGCCTGCCCATCGATCAAATCCAGCTCACCGTTCTGCCGACCGAAACGCAATTTGTCGCGCTCGACGAACTCGGCAATGCATCGATCGCGGCTGCGCAGAACATTCGTGCGGCATGCCCGTCGCAAATCGTATTGACGGCGCCGGGCCGGCTCAGCGCCATGCAGCAGCGGATCGAGGCAATGATTTCGGCGGTCGCCACGGTGCGGCCACCGCTGGAGAAGTTCTATGGAATGCTGGACGACGAGCAGAAGGCCCGCTTCAACGCGCTCGCGCAGGACCAGCGCAGGATATCCGTGGCCAACAATGCGAGGAGCCAATCTGTCCAGGTGCCTGCGCAAGGGACCGAACAGGGCTGTGGCGTGGCGCGGTCTGCCGCCATGGCATGGCCAGCCAGCGAGATCGAAACCAGGTTGCGTCCGAACGAGACCCAGCGCTCCACCCTGCAAGTGCTTCAGGATACCAGCGCCGAGGCCGCCGAGATATTGAAGGCGGCCTGTCAGCCGGGCGATGTGATGACGCCGCCAGCGCGCTTCGCCGCCATCGCCAAGCGGCTCGATACCATGCTGCAAGCCGTCAAGCAGGTGCGCGCTGCTTTGGAGGATTTTTACGCCACGCTGGACGATGAACAGAAGGCGCAGTTCGAGGCGATCGGACCAAGGCGACCATCGTAGATGGTCGCCCGAGATCATGGAGGCCGGCTGCACGCCACGAGCAACGAACCGGATTTGCAAACCTCTGTTGCCGGAATGTCACCACCGATTGATTTTCCCGGATGAGAATGCGGCCGCTGATCGTACGATCGCATTGTTTGTCTCGCAAACACGCTGGCTGCTGATTCCATGCAATGGTTCAAAAAGGACGCACCCGCACCCAAGGAGATCTGGGACGAGCCCATCGAGGGGCCGATCGGCGATATCCAGGCTGCGCACAAGATACGGGAAATCTGCCGTTCTGCGGCCAGTAGTGCGGAAAAGATCAGCGGTGCTGCCGACCGTTCGCACGCGAAAATCAAGTTCGAAGTCGAACGTTATGAGCGCGCTGCGAAAGTCGCTATGCAAATTGCCATAAAGATTTCCGATGGTCTGTTGCGTGACACCGCAGTGCGCCATATCCTCGAACTCTGCCTCCAGGCCAATCACACCACGACCGCGCGAACGCTGTTTCGCGCCATCCAGTCCAAATCGATCAGCGACGACGTGCTGAAGCAGCATCCTTCGCTGGGCACGGCGTAGGCCAGCCGCGGGGGCGTCACGCAGACCTCGCTTTATCCAGTGCTATATTGATGCTCATCGTTTCTTTGTATTGAAAAAGGCATTGCCTCTAAAGCCTTGCATTCGGAAGTCACACATGCTCGACGGCATTATGAAGTATCTTCTCCTGGCATTTCTCGCCGTTTCAGCGACCTCCGCCTTCGCTCAGACTAGAAACCCTGCGGACAGCCTAGCATACACCGAATGGCAGCTGACGGAGTATACAGCCTACACCAAAAAGTGCTTCCTCAAGCAGCCGGGTAAAGTCCGAAATAAGCTCGCATTGCACGTTACGATTGGTTCTGACGGCATGATCGTCGGGGAGCCGGAAGTATTGTCTCCAATCGACACTGATGATTTCCGAGCTGACGTCCAAATTGCGCTTAAGAAGCTGCGAGGATGCCAGCCGTACATCGTTGACCCTTTCAGACGCGTGCGAGAAGGCTTTACTCAAGTCTTCAAATTCGAACACGAGGAAATGCATCTGAGCATGACCGACGCCATTAGAGCGACTTTCGAGAAGTGCTGGAAGCGGCCGCGGACGGGGCCGACAATTTGGGTGAAGCTCAGCTACAAACCCGACGGCACGATGGCGAGCCGACCAGGTTTAGTGAACCCTGATAAATCTGACGCATATTCGCAGGCCGCATCTGAGTTGTTACGACAGCTCGAAAAATGTCCCCCAGTACGGTTTCCAAAGGACGTTCACGTAAATCCAAATCGTTTTATTGATTGGTCTTTTCCGAGTTATCAAAACGCAGGTGTCTCTAGGTCAAAGAAGTGACGAAATCTGACAGGACCAAAGCGGCCTTGTGCGCTTATGCATGCCATCGTTTGGACTGCCCCGTTTTTGATAGCGCACGCTTCTGGCCCTTGGCAGCATGCTGGAGGTTAACCCCGAGGTCCGCTCCCGGGTGTAGCGCTGTCATCTCGAATTCCGGAGCTTCCGGGTATTTATGAGCGCACGCCCTATTTCGCCGGCACTGCCGTAATCGCTTTGCGGATCGCCGCCAGCGGCGCGGCGTCGTCAAATTCGAGGCTTTCGCCCTGCGGCTTCAGGCCGAGGTCGCGCCACAGGCCCGCGAGATCGGGCGTCACGGGCTTTGAACCCATCTCGCCATGAAGCGTAGCCAGAACGTCGACGCCGACGGCCTTGTCGGCGGTGGAGAGAATGCGATCGAGCGGCCAATCCTTTTCATGATTGCCGCCCGAGGCGAGGACGCCGCGCATGGCGTCCTGCAGGCCGAGGCGATTATTCGTTCGCTTGCGGATTTCGATGTCCGCGAGCAGGCAGAACAGCGCGCCGCCCCAATATCTCCGGCCCCAGGTGTCGGTGTTGTCGAGGCCCTGATCGCCGGCCTGCGGCAAGCCCTTCGGCATGTCGCGCATCATCGCCTGCCAGACCTCCACTGCCGTGAGGTCACCGGCCTGCACCCGCGCCACCGGCTCGATATAGACGGCAAGACCTTCCGACAGCCACGTGTGGCGATGGTTCAGATCGGGCAGGGCGGTGTGCACCATCTCGTGCACCATCACCCAGTCGCGCCGCAAAACCTCCTCGGTGGAATCGCGGCCGAGCGGAATGCGGATCGCGGCGCCGCGATAGCCCCAGGTCGTGCCGCCGCGAATGCGGGCGCCGTCGACCGGCACCAGCAGCAGCCGCAGCTGTTCGACGGGAAACCGGCCATAATAGATGGCGACGGCCTTTGCCGACATCCGGACCCAGTCGAGGACCTTTTCTCTCGGCAGCGCCAACTCGCCGGGCGCAAATCCGACATGGATGGTGCTGCCTTCGATTTCGATATCGGTCTTGGGCATCCGGTCGAACGCGTCATACGGCATCCTGTCGCCGCGCATATATTCCGATTGCGCATCGGCGCGGGACGAAATCAGGCATGCCGGCATGGCTGTGAGGACGGCGGTCAACACGATCCAGCTGATGCCGCCGAGGGTTTTCATCGCGACACTGAGGTGGAAACAGCCGTCAGGGTGCCCGATGTAATCCAGCCGTGCAGATAGCCCGCGCCGCGCGCTGCCGCGCCATCGGGATCGTCATAGGTAGCTAACATCTCGCAGAGCACGCCGAACGGAATGCCGTTCGCGGCCTCGTCCCACATCATCGCCTCTTCAGCGGGGAGTTCGCGGAACATCGGCGTGGTGTCCTGGCGCCAGATCAGGATGCGCGCCGGTTCTTCCAGCGTGGCCGCGTCCGGTGGCGTCTCGTTGTTCTTGAGCGCCATCCAGACCGCGGACGCGTTGGTCGACAAATCGAGCCTGGCCGCGCTCGGATGCGGCCGGAATGTGAGGTCGTTCCATTGCTCCGGCGCAAACGCGGCCATGGCGGTGAGGTCAAGCAGCTCACCTTCCGCGGCGTCGAAGGCGTCGTTGAGCGCTTTCTCCAGCGCTGCGAGATCAGCGAGAACAGGATGGTTGCAATAGGGTTCTACCGATCTCAAAAACTCCGGCAGGCCTTGCGAGAACCAGCGCAGGTTCGGATGTTCTGAGGGGCGCGCCTTGACATAGGCATGACCCATCTCGTCGAACGTCTCATCGCCGAGATACGAATGCAGCAGCTCATGGTCGTTACCAAGCGCCTCCACCAGCCGCGAGCCATAGGCATAGCGATAGACGCCGTACAGCGTCTCGCGTTTCTCGCGGGGGCTGTCGAGGATTTCGGCGAGCACCGTGTCGTCGCCGGTCAGGATGCCGCGCTGGAAATCAGCCTGCTGCCGCGCGAAGTCGCTCATCCCGCCTGCTTGCCCAAGGGCGGCAAGACCTTCTTCGCGATCTCGCGAGTGCGGTTTATTTCCAGAACAAGCTCGTCGAGCGGCGGGATGTTGTCGTCGCGCTCGATCATGGTCGAGACCCGGCCGAAGCGCTTGATGGCCGCGACATAGAGATCCCAGACGTCTTCGCAGACGGGATGATCGTGGGTGTCGATGATGTGGGTGCCCATGTGGCTGTGGCCGGCCATGTGGAATTGCACGACGCGGTCCGCAGGAATCCCGTTAAGGAAGGTCATGGGGTCATAGCCGTGGTTGAAGGCGCTGACATAGACGTTGTTGATGTCGAACAGCAGCCAGCACCCGGAGCGGCGCGACAATTCCGCAAGGAATTCCCATTCCGTCATTTCGGAATTGTTGAACTGGACATAGGTCGAGACGTTTTCGAGCACGATGGCGCGGCCGAGGAAATCCTGCACCAGCTGCACGCGGCTGACCACGTGGTCGAGCGCCTCGTTGGTATAGGGGATCGGCAAGAGATCGTGCAGGTTCTTGCCGTGGACGCCGGTCCAGCACAAATGGTCGGAAATCCATTTTGGTTCGACACGCCTGGCGAGATCTTTCAGGCCCTGCAGATATTCGAAATTCGGCGGCGCGGTCGATGCGATCGAGAGCGACACGCCATGCATCACGACGGGATAGCGTTCGCAAATCCGGTCAAGTACGCGCAGCGGCTGGCCGCCGGGCAGCATGTAGTTTTCGCTGATGACTTCAAACCAGTCGATCGGCGGGTTTCCGCCGAGGATCTCGTCGTAGTGTTGCGCGCGCAGGCCGAGCCCGAAGCCAAGGAAAGGTGGCTTATCCGACTGCAACGGACGCTCAAGCGCCGCCGGGGAGTTGGGCAATCTGCTTGCGACGTTCATGTCGTCTCCGCTTCGCGCATCGCGATCAGGCGATGGCTATTGCCTCAAATTACCATGGAAAGGGGACCCGGCATACACCGGGCCCCGTTCCGGATTACCTCGATCAGGCGGGCGAATACTTGCCCTTGGCGGCGTCGCACTTCTCCTTGGTCATGGCGGAGAAGCCCTGACCCTTGCAGGCGTTCTGGCCTTTGCAGGCGCTCGCGCCGCCCTTGCAGGCGCTCTGGCCCTTGCAGGCGTTGGCGCCGACGCATTTGCCTTCGCCGGCGGCGTAGGTGACGGTCGACATCGTCGCGCCAGCCAGGAACAGAGTGGCTGCAGCGGCGGCAATCGTGGCGCCGGATTTGGAAGTCATCTTCATGGACGTCTCCTCGAGAAAGAAGTGTGAAGGTGCACCACCCGCAAGCCACTGACATCAGGACCGACAGATGGTACCCGGGGATAAATACGCGGCGGGTTTGGCTAGGTTACACGGCGAGCGAAATTTATTTCAATGATCGGCGGGCTTAAGTGAAACATTCCCGGGCTGGAATTGGACCGTGAAGGCCCGGCACGATGCCGGGCCCTTTTTGCGTCAATTCGGGACGATCAGGCCTTGACGAACTTGCCGCCCATGGCGGTGCACGCCTTCTCGGTGGTCATCGAGAAGCCCTGACCCTTGCAGGCATTCTGGCCCTTGCAGGCGCTCGAGCCGCCCTTGCAGGCGCTCTGGCCTTTGCAGGCGTTACCGACCATGCACTTGCCGGCCGCGGCGTTTGCAGAGGTCGACCCGGTCGACACAACCGCGCCGGCGAGGAACAAAGTGGCAGCGGCGGCTGCGAGCGTCGCACCGGATTTTGTATTCAACTTCATGACGTTCTCCTCGATGATTGTTTTGACGACAATAGGACGCCGTGAGCGTTCGATGACCTTGATATCATCGACCCGCACAACGCTAAGGAAGCAACGGATGCCAATCAGATCGCGGTGGCTCGCGAAGGCCGTTAGCCTCCGTGATTTGAGTGCTCATCCGGACACAGCTACGGGGCATCGGGCGATTTGGTTACAGAGTTTCGAAAGAAATTTTTCTTTTCTTGGATTTGGATGACCCGTCCATGTCCAACCCCCGATGCATTGGGAGTATTTCGTTGCGCGGCAGAATGGCAACAGAAGCCGTTCGCGCGGGAAAATCGGTAAGCTTCAATGACCGGTGGCGGCAAATCTCGTTGCGTTGCACAACGGGAGTGTTGGCTGCTGCGCGAGCGTGTGCTCCGTAAGACGCCGGCGTGCGGCCGCGACCTCAGACGGCGGCGCCGAGCTGAGCGAGCAACTCTCCGATCAGCTTGCGCCCGTCGGCGTCCTGCGTCATCGCCAACGCATTGCGATAGTCCGCGATCGCAAGGTCGAACCGCCGCATCATCCGGTAGGTCAGCGCGCGGTTGCGCAGAAAGGCGGGATTTGCGGGATTGATCTCGATCGCCTGCGTGAAGTCGGCGATGGCAAGGTCGTATTTGCGCAAGGTATGATGGAGCTGGCCGCGGTTGCTGAGGGCGCCGGCGTGTCGCGGCGCGATCTGCAGCACCTTGCCGTATTCCGCGATGGCCAGCTCTTCGAAACGGCCCTCGTTGACGAAGGCGTCGAAATCGGAGCCGGCCTTCTGCTGCAACGCCGCTGCCCGGCCGAAGTAGGCATTGCCCCACTTTGGATTGATCACGATCGCGGCGTCGTAATCCTGCATCGCGCGGTCGACGCGGCCCTTGTCCCGGTAGGCGTCGCCGCGGTTGGTGAAGGCAAGGGGATCGTTGGGATTGAGCCGGATCGCCTGGTCGAACTCCGCGATCGCGCGGTCGAGCTGCTTCTGGCGCAGGAACGCGACACCGCGGCTGTTGAACGGGCCATGGGCGGTCGGATGGGCTCTTGTAGCCGCATCGAAATCCGCCACCGCCCGGTCGTAGACGCCGAGGGCCAGATTGGCGTTGCCGCGGATGAGGTAGACACGGGCGAGTTCCCTGGCCTCGGCGGGCGGCGCGTTCGTGATGACGAATGAGCAGGCCGCAGCCCTCGGGGCGGGCGGGGTGGCATTGTCCAGGCAGATGCGCTGCTGCGCTTCGGCCTGCGCGCCTGCCGGTGCCAGGATGATTGTGACGGCGGTGAGAAGCACACGGGCAAGCACCCGCATCGCGCGCTCCATGTTTCCTGACTGTCCCGTTGCTGATCCAGGCTGCTGCGTCGCTTTCATGTCATGAGCGTCCTGGCTGGCGCGCGATCGTTTCGGAAGCCGTCTGGGGCGTGGACTTGGCGCGCGCTTCGTCCTGCAGACGCCGGTTGGTCTCGGCGTTGCGGCGAACGAGCGTTCCGATCGCCCGCGCGATTTCGTCGTCGTGCCGGCCGAGCACGCAGCCGCCCATCGCGATCGCGCCATAGTCGAGCACCGCGTGGCGCTTCGGGTCGGTGGCTTCGACGAGCAGGTGGGGGACCACGTGGCCGGCCTGTCGCAGGGTCTGCACCATGAGGGTCTGCTGAACGGCGGTCGGCACTTGCTGGTCGTTCGGGTCGCTGATGACCATCATGCGCAAGGCGCGGTTCTGCGCGAGCCATTGCACCTTTCCCGTGATGTCGAAATAAGTCCTTGCGGGATCGCCCGGCTTTGCGGGACCCCGGGTCACGATCTGTCCCGAGCCGGAAATCAGGCAGGCGACGTCGCGCCGCATCTCGGCCAGGCCGAACACAAGACGGCCTCCGCCGGACTCCCCGAACAGATGGAAGCCTTCGAACTGGTAGCGTTGCCGCAGCGCCTCAAGCGCCATGTCCATCAGGTGCAGCTCGACGAGGGTCTTGCGTGACAGATGGGTGCCGGAGGTGCCCTCGACGCCGATGCGTCCAAGATAGATCGCCGTGGTCTTCGCCATTTTCGAAAAATGGTCGGCGATAGCGACGAGTTTGTCGGTGTTGACGTCACTGGCCTTGGACGGATCTGCCCAGGCCCAACGGGTCGGATCAACCGGACCGTTGTGATCGCCGTTCAGAATGATGACCGGGCGCGAGCCCTGGCCTCCAGCGGTGGAAAGATAATAGCGGACGCAGAAATCCTGGCTGTAGACGTTGAGCCAGAAGGTCTGCGGTTTCGCGACGCACTCTTCGCGCGTCATCGTGATCCCGCGCAGCGAGTCTTCCTTCCTGATAATCTCCGCGCCGGCAGGGTTGGCCAAAAACACCGAAACGGCCAGCAGCATCGCTGCGAGCGAGCCGCGCGCCACATTCGACCAGCAAGCATATTTTGAGCGAGCCATGACGACCAACACCGGTTCATTCCAGTTGGCCGTTTGTCGCTGGATGGGGGTGGAGGCGCTGTGATGCTGGTCACATTGGGGGCGTTACGACTAGGCCCTCTAGTTCATCGCGGCGCGCGAAGGTTTCAGCCTTGCCATCTGCTTCACCGTGGCCTGCAGTTCCTCGGCATTGAACGAGGGGAACGAGCAGATGCGGTTGCTGCAGGCGAACGCCGCGGGCTCGCCGAGATCGGGATATTCGACGTCGGGATTGGGCAGCTTGCCCTCGCGCAGGTCCAGCCACTCCAGGCGCTTGTAGCGGGCCGGCAGGGCGCGCGCGAGCGTATGCAGGGCCTGCGCGCGGGGCGCATCCTTGTGGCCGACGATCGTCATATGGGTCGGCTCGATCGCGAGTTCTTCGTCGGCGAGCAGCACGCCGGGCAGCGGGCGCATCATCCCGGCAGAGGCGCTGCTCGCATAGCGCATCGCATGCGAGGCGTGCTCGCGATAGGTTTCGTCGCCATAATAGCGGTTGAGCAGGTTCATGAAGCGCGCGACCTGCACCTGGTCATCCAGCAGTTTTGCCGGCTTTGCCAGCACGCCGGTTTTACCTTCCGCCGTCCTCGACGTTACGAAGCCACCGGCCTCGTCGCGAAAAGCCGCGACGAAATCGCCGGCCTTGGCTGCGGAGGTGAGCCAGTCGCGGTTGCCGGTGGCGGCGTAGAGATCGAGGAAGGCCTGGCCCATCGCCAGCGTGTCGCCGAGGAAGGGGCCGCCGCGATCCTTCTCGCCATGGCGGAATCCACCGCCCGGCAGCGCGCGGTTGGCGTTGACCCATTTCGCCGCGCGTTCGGCAATCGCCAGCGCTTTTGCGTCGTTGGTGACGTTGTAATAGGCGGCGAGAGCCGAGATCGCCCAGCCGTTCTCGCGCGCATACAGATTCTTGTCGATGCGCGGCATGCCGAGCTTGCGGCGCCCGGCATCATCAAGCGCATAATATTTGTGCCCGTCGGTGTCGTGATCGAGATCGGCATCCTGGCTGACATAGAACGCGCCGCTGGGGCTTGAGAGGAAGCCAGCGAGATAGCGTTCGATATTGCGGGCGGCCTTGAGATATTTCGGGTCCTTCCACAGCGCGTAGGCCTGGCTGTACTGCCGCAGATATTGCGCCTGGAACGACATGATCTTTTCGAAATGCGGACGGGTCCAGGAGCCGGCTTCGGAATATTGATACACGCCGCCCCACACCGGATCGATCAGTGCGATTGCGGCGTCCAGCGTCTGCCGCGCGCGCTTGATCGCAATGGCATCGCCGGCCTCGGCACGGGTGATTGCAAGATCCATGCTGTCGGCGTCGATGAATTTCTGGTTCTCGCCCCAGCCGCCGAGCTTTTCGTCATAGGACTCGTCGACATTCCTGGTTAGGTCCGCACGCTGCTGCTTGCTGAGGAACGCCGAGGCCGAAGGTTTGACTTCAAAGGCCTCGCCGACCGAAGGCCCGGGTGAGGGATCGTCGATGATGGCCTTGAGCAGCGCCTGCATCCGCTCGGGCTCGATATAGCCCCGGAGCTTGGCGATCTCGGTTCCATCGGGTCCGAACACGATCGTCGCCGGCCAGCCCCAATCGCCATAGCGGCTCGACAGATCCGGATTGGCGTCCTGGTCGACACGCACCGGCAGATATTTCGACGCCAGCAGATCCTTGACCTGCGGATCGGCATAGGTGGTCTTTTCCATGACGTGGCACCAGTGGCACCACACCGCCTCGAGATCGAGGATCACGAAGCGCTGTTCGGCGGCGGCGCGGGTGAACAGATCGTCGTTCCATTCGCTCCATTTGACGCCATCGGATGTGTGGGCCGAACCTGCCGCGAGCGCGGCAAGGGCGAAGGCGGCGAGGCGGACGAGTTTCATGGCGGCTTTCCGGAAGCGCTGGTGTCTCGACAGCTACGCGCGCGCCAAAATCCGGGCTCAGACTTATCCGCGATGTCACGGCATTGTGAGACCGCGGGGGCTGCTGACCCTCAGGCTGGCACCTCGTTGTACCCGGCGAATTTCATCAGCAGCCGGTCGAGGGAGGCGGCACCAGGGCCTGCGATCGCGAGCCACGTGAAGGCGGCGAAGTAGGTCATTTCCTCGAAGCCGAGCAGCGTTTGCAGCGAATCGACGTCGCCCCATTTGGCCGACTTGATCGCGACGAGCATGGTCACCGCCAGCATCGCGGCCGGGATCCGGGTGAACAGGCCGAGGATCAGCATGGCGCCGCCAAAGCACTCGACGCCTGATACGAAAGGGGTGAGGATTTTCGGAAACGGGATGCCCCAGCCGATAAAATTCTCGGTGACCTGCGGCAAATGGGTGAGCTTGCCCCAGCCGGCCAGCATGAAGGTGTAACCGACGACCAGCCGCATGATCAGCGGGCCGGCCCAGGAGAAATATGAGGCGATCTGTGCCGGCAACAGGATCAGAAGATTGACGATGAAATTCATGCGGGCCCCCTCCAATTATTATCGTGACGCGAGGCCGCACCGGCGGCCCCTCAAATCAAGTGCGCGCGAAAAACGCTGCGGCCGCGCAAGGCGGCAATCTGGTCATGGCAGGAGTTTCGCAACGGATAGCCCGCTTGTTACGGGGCGTTAGCCGAAATTTTGCAGTGCGGGGAACGTTTCCAGCAGCCAGATGCTGATGCTGGTGACGGCGCCGGTCAAGAAACCGATGCCGGTAATGACCATCAATACACCCATGGCGCGCTCGACGCTGGTGAGATGCCGCTTCATCCGCGCGAACAGCTCAGAGAATTGTTCGATCATGAAGGCGGCCAGTAGGAACGGAATTCCGAGCCCGAGGGAATAGACCGCGAGCAGGCCCGCGCCCTTGGTCACCGTGGCTTCGGCGGCGGCGATCGACAGGATCGCTGCGAGTATCGGCCCGATGCAAGGGGTCCAGCCGAACGCAAACGCAAGTCCCATGACATAGGCGCCCCACAGCCCGACTGGCTTCGGCGCGGTCAGCCGTCCCTCGCGCATCAACAGCCCGATGCGGGTCAGCCCCAGGAAATGCAGGCCCATGATGATGATGACGATGCCGGCGAGAATCGAGAGTTCTGCCGACCAGGCGCGGATCAGGCCGCCGATGATGGAAGCGCTGGCACCGAGCGCCACGAACACGGTGCTAAAGCCGAGCACGAACATCAGCGCCGCGGCCATCACCGCGCGTTTCGAGGCCTTCGTCGCCCCGTCATTGTTGACCTGCTCGATGGTCGCGCCGGTCAGGTAGATCAGATACGGAGGCACCAGCGGCAGCACGCAGGGCGACAGGAAGCTGACAAGTCCGGCAATCAGGGCCGCCGGGATGGAAACATCGTGCATTGCATGACCTTCGAGAACCGCCGCAAGGCATAGCGCCGTCTTGGCTGGTACGGAACAGGCAATCGATAAGTTTCGTCGGCTTCCGGCTCAACTCTGGTCACAGAGCCGTGTCCAAGGATATGACAAGGCATATGAACACGCCGGGATAGCCTCGCCGGTGAAACAGACGCTAGTATCGTTCCGTATTGCGGTAACCGACCCCGCGAACCAGGACCCCGCAATGCGCATCGGCATTCGCAACGCCATCTCGGCCCTCGTGCTGACGTCGATCGTCGTCAGCGCCGTCGGCGTGCATTTGCTGTGGTGGCGGACCGCCCAGCAGGTCAGCCAGACCCTTGCCGACACCATCAACGACCAGATCGTGTCGGCAGTCGGCGACGAACTGCAATCGATCACCTCGGAAGCGCGATCGTCCATGTCGGCGGTGCGCACCCTGTTGCTCGGAAAAGTGTTCGAGGCGCGCGACGCCGAGATGCGCGAGGTGGTCATCCGATCGCAGTTGCGGTCGCAACCGACCATTTCCTGGGTGGCGTTCGGATGGCCGGACGGGACGTTCTTTGCCGGGCACAAGCTTGGCAATGGCGTCATCGAAATGATCGAGATCGCGGGTGACCGAAAGGCGAAGATCAACCGTTATGAGTTCGGAGGTGGCGACACGCTGCTCAAGTCCAGCCGCGTCCAGGACACCAATTATTCCGTCACCGATCAGGAATGGTTCCGCGAGGTGGCCGGCTCCAACGACGAAAACTGGTCGACGCTGACGAGGCATCCCAACGGCGAACGTCTGGCGGCCGCCTTCGCAGCGCCGATCCAGGTCGATCAAAAACCCGCCGGCGTCATCGCCATCATCATCGAACTGACGCGGGTCTCAAACTTCCTGTCGCAGCTGACGGTCGGCAAATCGGCCGGCGCATTCATCCTCGATCGCGAGGGCGGCCTGGTCGCGGCGCCCGATCCGGATGCCAGCGAAGTGACGCCGCTGAAGACCGATCATCCGCTGTTTGCGGTCGCGGTGGATGCGATGAAGAATGCCGGCACCGCCTACAATCCCGGCGAAGGCGAGCCGCTGAAGCGCCAGGTGACGCGGGACGGCAAGGTCTATCAGGCGGTGCTGACGCCGATCTCGTTTCCGGGCTGGTCGCTGGTCACAGTGGTGCCGGAGTCGGAATTTCTGGGTCCGGTACAGATGACGATCCGGAACCTGCTGATCGGGCTTGCGGTCCTGATCGTGATTGCCGGGCTGCTGTCGGCGTGGCTCGCCCAGCGCCTGATCGCCGCGCCGCTGATCAAGGTGGTGGGCGAGATCAGGCATGTCGAGCGCTTCGATCTGGACAAGGTCGAGCGCCATCCGTCGCGGCTGACCGAGATCGAGAACCTGTCAGGCGCCATCGGCGACATGGCGCAGGGGCTGGCCGCGTTCCGCAAATACATCCCCGCTGATCTGGTGAAGCGGTTGATCAGCGACGGCAACGGCGCGCGCCTCGGCGGCGCGGTGCGGCCGATGAGCGTGATGTTCATCGATCTCGCCGGCTTCACCGGCATCTCGGAGCGGCTCGGCGACCGCATCATCCCGCTGCTGTCGCGTTATTTCGATTCCGTCTCGGCGCAGATCCAGGCGCAGGGCGGCACCATCGACAAATTCATCGGCGATGCCGTGATGGCGTTCTGGGGGGCGCCAACGCCGAACCCCGAACACGCCGTCGATTGCTGCCGCGCCGCTCTGGCCTGCCAGCGTGCGATGGCAGAGGTCGGTCTGGTCGACGACCATGGCCAGCCGGTCAAGATCCGCATCGGCATCAATTCCGGCGACATGCTGGTCGGCAATATCGGGTCTGAGGTGCGGCTGAACTACACCGTGATCGGCGACGCCGTGAATATTGCGAGCCGGCTGGAAGGCACCAACAAGGTCTACGGCTCCACCATCATCATCGGCCCCGAAACGCGGCGTCTTGCCGGCGACCGCATCGTGGTGCGCGAACTCGATCGCCTGGCGGTCTACGGCCGCGCCGGGGGCCTGCAAATCTACGAATTGCTTGCTATGGCGGACGAGGGCGGCGGTGCGATCGACTGGGTGAAGGCCTATGAAGCCGGACTCGCATGCTGGCGGGCGCGCGAATTCACGGCCGCGATCAGGGCGTTCGAACAGGTGATGAAGTTCAAGGATGATGCGGCGGCATCGGTCATGATCGCGCGCTGCAGGGAGCAGCTCGAGAATCCGAGCGACCAGGAATGGGACGGCACGACCGTCGCCAAATCCAAGTAGGCGCCAAAGCCGCCAAACGGGTGCCGGCCGCGTTACGCGATACTGCCGGCATCCCGCACGATTCGCCGAGGTTTTTTCCAAATACCCTTGCGCGGGCTTTCCGTTTTGTTCATACATTTGGACAAACAGAGCGGCAGATACCTCAACTGCACAAAACAAAAAAACTGGGAGAAGTGCGCCATGAAGACTGGGTTCATCAGCCGGCGCGTGTTCTTGCAATCCTCCAGAGCAGCGGCCGCGGGCCTGGTGCTGTCGCCGGCCATTATCGGGCGGGCGCAGGCCGCCACGCTGAAACTGAAATGTTCGTCCTCGCTGCCGAACGATCCCAAATATGCCAACGGCCGGGTCTATTACGACAATTTGGTCAAGAGCCTGAAGGCGAATGGGCTCGGCGAGCAGATCGACGTCACGTTTTTCCCGGACAATCAGCTCGGTCAGGAAATCGACGTCATCAATTCCGTGAAACTCGGCGTGATCGACCTGATGCTGTCGGGTTCGTCGATCTCGGCCAATCTGGTGCCGCTGGTCGGCACCTTCGACCTCGGTTATCTCTTCTCCAGCTTTCCGCAGCAGACCAAGGCCTTCGAGGCCGGCGCGGCCAAGCCGATCGAGGACGCACTGCTCAAGGGCGGCAATATCCGGATCATCGCCTGGGCCTATAATTTCGGTTCGCGCAGCGTCCTGGCCAAGAAGGCCGTAAAGGGCCCCGAAGATCTGACCGGCCTCAAGATCAGAACCCTGCCGAACCCTGTTATCACCGAGTGTCTGCGCCTGATGGGTGCCGCCGCTACGCCGCTGGCGTTCGGCGAAATCTACACGGCGTTGCAGGCCGGCGTGCTCGACGGTCTCGAGCATGACCCGCCGACCATCCTCGCCAGCAAGTTCTACGAGACCTCCAAGCACTACGCGCTGACGCAGCATAATTTCTCGCCGCTCGCGATCTATTTCAGCGACGCGACGTTCAAGCGGATGGATCCGAAGCTGCGGGAAGGATTTCTCGACGCCGCCAATAAAGCGGCGGCCGATACCCGCGCCCACGGCCTTGAAATGGAAAAGGAAGCGCTCAGGAACCTCGTCGACAAGGGCGTCACGATCGTCGAATGCGACAAGGATGCCTTCCGCAAGCGCGTGCTTCCCCAGACCGACAATTTCATCAAGGCGCGCCCCGAGGCGAAGCCCGTGGTGGACATAATCCGCTCGACGCAGGCCTGAGGTAGCAGGGCATGTCAGTCGCGGTGCACGCGCCAAGCGGCGGCCTGCGGATATCAGCCGCACTTCTCGCGGTGAGCGACGTTACGGCGGCGGTGCTGCTGGTCGCTGACTTGCTGGTCGTCGTCGTATCCGTCCTGTTGCGCTTCCTGTTCAACGCGCCGGTCGAGTGGGCCGACGACGTCGCGCGCGGCCTCATGGTCGGGTCGAGCTTCTTCGGTGCGGCAAGTGCGCTGGCGCGGAGCGAAAATCTCGGCGTGGCGTTCTTCATCGACATGCTGCCTGCTGGCGCGAGGCGTGTGGTCGATTCCATGGGCGCGCTGCTAGTGACGATCATTTCCGCCTATGTCGCCTTCAACGCCATCAAGATGGGCTGGCTGACGACGGGACAGACCTCCGGCTCCGGACTGCCGCTGGAATGGACGTTCTATCCAATGGGCCTCGGCGCGCTGTTCATGACCGTGTTCGCGTTCGATCTGTTTTGCGGGCGTCCGGTGCGCGACATGGTCGCCGGTGTGGTAGCGACCGCCGCCATCGCCGGGCTCTATCTGGCGTGGGATTTCCTGGCGCCGGCATCCGTGCCGTCGTCGGGCACGTTGATGTTCGTCGGCTTCTTTATCACGCTGTTCGGCGGATTGCCGATCGGCTTTGCGCTGGCGCTGGCGGCGCTGATCTTCATCTGGGTGGAGGGCACGCTGCCCGGCGTGATCTTCGCCCAGCAGATGGCGCGCGGCATCGACAATTTCGTGCTGCTCGCGATCCCGTTCTTCATCCTCGTCGGCTACCTGATGGAAGCCAACGGCATGTCGGTGCGGTTGATCGAGTTGCTGCAGCGGGCGGTGGGGCGCATGCGCGGCGGGCTCAACGTCGTGATGGTGATGTCGATGGTGCTGTTCTCGGGGATATCCGGCTCCAAGATGGCCGATGTCGCAGCCGTCGGCTCGGTGCTGATTCCGGCCGCACGGCGCTCCCGGCAGAACCCGGGCAACGCGGTGGCGTTGCTGGCGGCCTCCGCCGTGATGGCGGAAACCATTCCTCCCTGTATCAATCTGATCATCCTCGGCTTCGTCGCCAATCTGTCGATCGGCGGCCTGTTCGTCGCGGGCCTGCTGCCGTCGGCCCTGATGGCATCGGCCCTGATCATCCTGTCGATCATCCTCGGCAAGCGACCGCCGCCGATTGAAGAGTCCGAGCCGCAGATCCCGGTTTCCGGCCTGTGGAGCGGTGCGATTGCCTCGTTCGGGCTGATCTTCATGATCTTCTTCGGCTTCAAGAGCGGCTTTGCGACCGCGACCGAGATTTCGGCCTTTGCCGTCGTGTACGCGATCGTGGTTGGAAGCGTCGTGTTTCGCGAGCTCAGCTTCAAGTCCGCCGCGCATAGTTTCGTGCAATCGGCGACGCGTTCGGGGCTGGTTCTGTTCATCGTCGCCGCCGCGCAATCGCTGGCGTTCGTTCTGACCCTGCAACAGGTGCCGCATATGGTCGGCGACATCATGCTGTCGCTGTCGGCGTCGCAGGGCGTCTGGCTGTTCATGCTGCTGTCGATCGTGGTGCTGATCGTGATGGGGTCGGTGCTGGAAGGCGCTGCCGCGCTGATCATCTTCGGGCCGCTGCTGCTGCCGGTGGCAGTCAAGCTCGGCATCGATCCCTTGCATTTCGGCGTGGTGCTCGTGATTTCCATGGGGGTGGGTCTGTTCGCGCCACCGCTTGGCCTTGGGCTCTATGGCGCCTGCCTGATCGGCAAGGTGCCGATCGAACAGACCATCAAGCCGATCATGGGTTATCTCGGCCTGCTGATGCTATGCCTGCTGGTAATCGCGTTCGTGCCCTCGATCAGCACGGCGCTGCCGCGCGCGTTCGGATACTGACGTGAAAGTCCTGCTTACCCATACATCGCAGGCGAGGGCGCAATATTACGGGGCGCGCAGCCTGAGCGGATTGCAGGCGATCGCGCAGGTGCAACTGCACGAGGGTGACAATGCGCTGGATGCGTTCGGCTTGATCAACGCCGCACGTGACGTCGAAATTATCGTCGCCGACCGGCTTACCGCCGGGCCCGGCGAGATATTTGCGCGGCTGCCAAAGCTGCGCGCCTTCGTTCGCTGCGCGGTCGACATTCGCAACATCGACGTCGAGCAGGCTTCGCGCGCGGGCGTGCTGGTCACCCAGGCCGGACCCGGCTTCGTCCAGTCGGTGGCCGAACTCGCTGTGGGATTGATGGTCGACCTGTCGCGCGGCGTCTCGCGTGCCAGCGCCGACTATCATGCCGGCCGGAAGCCGAAGGTTATCATGGGCCGGCAACTGGCCGGCAGCCGCATCGGAATCATCGGATATGGCAGCATCGGCCGCTACCTTGCCGGGATTGCCAAAGTGCTGGGCATGGAAGTTTTGGTCGCCGATCCCTTTGCGAGTGTGAGCGAGCCTGACATCCAGCATCTGCCGCTCGACGATCTGCTCGGCCGCTCCGACTTTGTCGTTTGTCTCGCGGTCGCCAATGACGCGACAGAAAATCTGATCGGGCAGGCGGCGCTGGCGCGGATGCAGCCGCATGCGTTCTTCATCAATCTGTCGCGCGGCAATCTCGTCGACGAGGCGGCGCTGACCGCGGCCCTGCGCGAGAAGCGGATTGCGGGCGCCGCAATGGATGTCGGCCGCGCGCTGGACCAGATGCCGACGCCGGAACTGGCACAACTGCCTGATGTGATCGCAACGCCGCATATCGGCGGGCTGACGCCGCCTGCGATCGAAAGCCAGTCGCTGGAAACGGTCCGGCAGGTCGAGAAGATCATCGCGGGCGAGATTCCGGTCGGCGCCGTCAATGCCATCAGCTGGATGCGACGTCCTTGATGCTCTGCAGCATTCATGGCTATCCAGACGCCTCGGCGCTTGAACAGTTGCGAAAGCTCTTGACCCCGTCATTCCGGGATGGTCCGAAGGACCAGACCTCAGATGTGCAATTGCACATCGGGGAATCTCGAGATTCTCCTCGCACTTCGTGCGCCCCGGAATGACATCACAATGCGTCTTCCCTTCTTTTACGGCTGGATGATCGTCGCGGTGACGTTCGTCACCATGGCGATCGGCGTCAATGCGCGGACCGCGTTCTCGCTGTTCTTTCCGCCGATCATCTCCGAATTCGGCTGGGAACGCGGCCTCACCGCAGGCGCCTTCTCGTTCGGTTTCGTGGTCTCCGGCGGCGTCAGCCCGTTGATCGGCCGCTTGATGGACCGTCACGGCCCGCGCGCGGTGATGGAACTCGGCGTCGCCCTGATGGGCGCGGGCCTGCTGCTGGCGCCGCTGACGACGCAGCCCTGGCATCTCTATCTCACCATCGGCGTGCTGGTCGGCGCGGGAAGTGTGTGTCTTGGCTATTCCGGCCAATCGCTGTTCGTGCCGAACTGGTTCATCCGCCGCCGCGGCCTTGCGATGGGGCTGGCGTTTGCCGGCGTCGGTATCGGTTCGGTGACCTTGCTGCCCTGGGTGCAGCATATGATCGAGCAGACCGGCTGGCGCACCGCCTGCACCGCGATGGGCATCGTGGTCCTGGTCGTGCTGGCGCCGATCAATCTGTTGCTGCGGATGCGCCCCGAAGATATCGGGCTGCTGCCGGATGGCGACGCCGCGCGACGGCGACTTCAGCAAAACCGGTCTCGAACATCGTCGATCCGGTCTGGGCCGCCACCGACTGGACCTTGCGGCGCGCGCTGCGCACCGCGCGATTCTGGTGGATCTGCCTCGGCTATTTCTGCGGCCTGTATGTCTGGTACGCGGTGCAGGTGCACCAGACCAAGTTCCTGCTCGATATCGGCTTCTCGGCCAATGTCGCGGTCTGGGCGCTCGGCGTGGTCAGCCTGCTCGGCATTCCCGGCCAGATCTGGCTCGGGCATCTCTCCGACCGGATCGGGCGTGAATGGATATGGGCGATCAGCTGCCTGGGCTTTGCGATTTGTTTTGCGGCGCTGATCGGACTGAAATTCGCGCCGGTATTGCCGCTGGTCTATCTGATGATCGTGACCCAGGGCGTGCTCGGCTACGGCCTGACCTCGGTGATGGGCGCGGTGGTGCTCGAAATCTTCCAGGGCAAGCAATATGGCAGCATTTTCGGCACCATGATGCTGGCGGCGCTGGCCGGCGGCGCGGCCGGCCCGTGGGCGACCGGGTTTCTGTTCGACCGCTACGGCAGCTACACGCTGGCCTTTGCGATCGGCATCGCCGTGAGCGCCTTGTCGGCGTTCGCGATCTGGCAGGCATCACCGCGCAAGATCCGCGCGGTCGCGGGGCAGCTGCACAAGATGCAAGGCGGCGGTTAGAATAGTTATGCCGACGCCGCGCCGATGGCGCGCTGCAGGTCGCCGATGGCGCGCAGAAAACTGTCTGATGGCGTGGTCTCGGGATCGATCAGGCGGTGCAGGCGGAAGCCGTCTTCCATCGCGAGAACGATAGCGCCCCACCAGACCGGATCGAGCATTGGATTCACGCCGCTGTTCTTCGCCGTGGTCTCGACAATGTCGGCGATCAATTTTCGGCGAGCGCGCAGCCGCTTGGCGAGTTCAGGCCGGCGCTTCTCGGCGCGCGCCACGAACAGGATCATCTCCATGTGCAGCAAGGGCGAGCGGCCGAGCGGATCCTGCTGGCTGCGGTCCATGGTCTTCAGCGCGTCGATGAAATCCGGCAGGCTTTTGTGCTTCGCGAGCAGATCGTGAAGGCGCAGAATCGATTGCTCGACGTGATTTTCGAGCATGGCGATGATCAACTCGTCCTTGCTCGTGAAATTCGAATAGAATGCGCCGCGCGAGAAGCCGGCCGCCGCGGCAATGGTTTCGATGCTGGCGCCGCCGATGCCCTGTTCCTCGAACACGCGCGCCGCCGCCTCGAACAGCTTCTCACGGGTATCGTCCCGGGTAGGTCTGGTTCGCAACCTTGACATCGGCCCATTTTAGGTCAGAATGCAACTCAATACAACAGTGTATCGAGTTGCGTTGGCCGGATCACGACATCCGGCAACTGAAAACGCGATACGCTGACAAAGCCAATAAAAACTGCGGTGTGGAAACCAATCGAGGTCATCATGAACGAGCACGTTCAGGCTGCGACGAGCGAACCGCTTTTCAATCCATTGTCGCCCGAGTTCATCCGCAATCCCTATCCGCATTACGAGCGGATGCGCAACACCGATCCCGTGCACCTGACGCCGCTCGGCCTCTATGTCGCCAGCCGGCACGCCGAGTGCAGTCTGGTGATCCGCGACAAGCGCTTTGGCAAGCAGCATGTCGAGCGCACGATCCGGCGCTATGGGCCCAACATCATGGAGGAACCGGCCTTTCGCAGCCTGGGCCTCATGATGCTGCAGCAGGATCCACCTGACCATACTCGTCTGCGCGGACTGGTGGTGAAGGCATTCACCGCGCGCCGGGTCGAGGACATGCGCCCGCGCATCCAGCAAATCGTCGACGAGACGCTCGACCGGATCATCCCGCAGGGGAAGATGGACCTGATCGAGGATTTCGCCTTCCGCCTGCCGGTGACCGTCATCTGCGACATGCTCGGCATCCCCGAAGAGCATCGCGAGGCATTCTACACCAGGGCGCGCGGGGGTGGCCGCATTCTCGATCCGGTGCCGTTGTCGCCGGAGGAGATCAAGCAGGCCAACGAAGGCACAATGATTTCCGAGATGTATTTCCAGCAACTGTTCGAGTTGCGGCGAAAAAGCCCCGGCGACGATCTCACCACGCAGCTGGTGCAGGCGGAGGAAGACGGTCACAAGCTCTCCAACGAGGAACTGACGGCCAACATCATCCTGCTGTTCGGCGCCGGCCACGAGACGACCGTCAACCTGATCGGCAATGGTCTGCTGGCGCTGCATCGCAATCCGGACCAATTGGCGCTGCTCAAGGCCAGGCCCGAGCTCATGACCAATGCGGTCGAAGAGTTCCTGCGCTACGATTCCTCCGTGCAGCTGACCGGCCGGGTGGCGCTGGAAGACATCGACGACCTCGGCGGCAAGCGGATTCCAAAAGGCGAGACCGTGCTGTGCCTGCTGGGTTCGGCCAACCGCGATCCGGCGGTCTACCCCGATCACCCCGAGCGTCTCGATATTGTCAGGCCCAATGTGAAACCGCTGTCCTTTGGCGGGGGCATCCACTTCTGTCTCGGCGCCCAACTGGCGCGCATCGAGGCGGAGATCGCGCTTTCCACCCTGCTACGCCGGATTCCCGACCTGCGGCTGGATGACGCGGTGAACCCGGAATGGCGGCCGACCTTCGTGCTCCGGGGCCTGAAGCATCTGCCGGCAAGCTGGTAACCATATCGCCTCGACATCGACGAGCCCTCAGGTTCTGAATAAATCGGAACCGGCGGGACTATGGCGCTGATGCCGCTGTGACTTCGCCATACTTCACTCTATATATTGGGCTGCTCCGGCCCTGAGTTCGCGTGGCGCGGTCTGTGCCGGAGCGGTTCATGGGGAGACACCGTGCAGACGACGCTGCTCGGCCTGGCAATCGCCTTTATCATTGCGCTGGTGGCCGCGCTTATCGGGCCGTATTTCATCGACTGGAATCAATTCCGGCCGCAGTTCGAGGCCGAAGCGAGCCGGATTATCGGCGCGCCGGTGCGCGTCGGCGGCAAGCTCGACGCGCGGCTGTTGCCGGCCCCGTCGTTGCAGCTGCGCGGGGTGACGGTCGGCGGCGCCAACGACCTTGGCAAGGTGCGCGCCGACAAACTCGACGTCGAATTCAGCCTGGGTTCGCTGATGCGCGGCGAAGTGCGTGCCACCGAGCTTTCCATCAACGGCATGTCGCTCGATCTCGGGCTCGATCCAAAGGGCCGGATCGACTGGCCGGCCTCGACCGGAAC
Source organism: Bradyrhizobium sp. AUGA SZCCT0222 (assembly GCF_018130205.1). Lineage (NCBI taxonomy): Bacteria > Pseudomonadati > Pseudomonadota > Alphaproteobacteria > Hyphomicrobiales > Nitrobacteraceae > Bradyrhizobium > Bradyrhizobium sp. AUGA SZCCT0222. Next base: position 24,199 of record NZ_JAFCLX010000003.1, on the reverse strand, counting down.
GCTCAATCCGGGTTCGCTGGCGATCGATCGGCTCAATCTCACCGGCCGGATCGCGCTGCACGACGCTGCCAGCCGCAGCACCCTCGAACTGAACGACATCGCCTTTTCCGGCGATGTGCGTTCGCTGGCGGGCTCGATCCGTGGCGACGGCAATTTCGTGCTGTCGGGCACGCGCTATCCGTTTCGGGTTTCTTCCGGCCAGACCGCCGACGGCAACGGCACCCGTGTCCATCTGAACATCGATCCCGGCCCGAACACGCTTTCGGCCGATCTCGACGGCATATTGTCTTTCGAGACGCGGGCGCCGCGTTTCGACGGCACGATGGTATTGGCGAGTCCGCCCCGCCCAAAGGCCGGCGACTTCGATACGTCGCCGCCATCCTGGCGTGTCAGCTCCCGCGTCAAGGCCGATTACTCAACCGCACGGCTCGATGCGCTCGAAGTGACGTATGGCGCGGACGAACGCGCGCTGAAACTGGCGGGCAACGGCGACGTGCGCTTCGGCACCTCGCCGCTGCTGCGGGCTTCGCTCGCTGCGCGCCAGCTTGATGCCGACCGATTCTTCGCCAAGGACAGCAAGGACGTTGTCGCCACCGAACCGGTCCGTGTGCTGCCGGCGGTGCGCGCGCTGATGTCGGGCCTTCCGCAAGTCCCGATCGCGGCGCAGATCGGATTAGCCTCCGAGCAGGTGATGCTGGGCGGCCGTCCGTTGCAGGACATCGCTGCCGAACTGCATGGCGATGCGAAATCCTGGAGCGTACGCAAGCTGGAGTTTCGCGCGCCGGGCACGACGCGGGTCTCGCTGAGCGAGGCAATCGCAAAAGGCGCGTCGCCGGATCAGTTCAAGGCCGCGCTCAACGTCGACTCGTCAGATCCCGACGCGTTGATGACCTGGCTGCAGGGCCGCGGCGACATCGGCTATCGCAGCCAGAAGCCGTTGCGGCTGCGCGGCGACGTCACCATCGCGCCTGATGGATTTGCCATCGATGCGATGAAGGCCGAGATCGATGGCGGCGCCGTTGAAGGCCGTATCGCGGTGTCACACCGGCAAGCGGGCAGCGGCTCGAAGATCACGGCGGAGTTGAAGGCCGAGCGCCTCGACCTCGATGCGGCCACGGCATTGGCGCGTTCGCTGGCCGGCCCGCAGGCCGAATGGCCGGACGAAGGGCGGCTGTCACTGGATATCGGCCGCGCCATTTCCGCCGGCCAGGAGTTGCGGCCGCTGGTGGCCAGGCTTGGTTACGGACCGAAAGCGTTTTCGCTCGACCAGTTGAATATCGGCCAGCCTGACAAGGTCGCGTTGGAAGGCATCGGCCGTTTCGATCGCTTCGCTTCGATAGGGAAGCTGGAGTTTCATTCGACGGCGTCGTCGTTTGGCCAGATCACCGCGCTGGTGGCGCCGTTTGCGCCGTCGCTGGCCGCGCGGCTTAATGCGATGGGGGCGAGCCCGGGGCCTGCGCGCGTCAAACTCGCGCTCGAACTCAACAAGAGCGCCGGGCAGGCCGATCTTGCCAACGCGCGCGCGGTGGTCGACATCGAGGCGCCGCAGCTCAAGGGTATCACCACGATCACCGCAAAGCCGGCACTGACGGCGATCCAGGGCATCGATCTGCAGGCGCTGGGGCGCAGCGAAATCGGGATTGATTCGAAGATGTCGTCGGGGCAGGGCCGTGCCTTGCTGGCGCTGCTGGGGCTGGATCGCGCGATGACCGCCGGCGACGGCCCGGCGCAATTCGAAGGCTCGGCGACGGGGGCATGGGGTGGATCGCTGCGGCTCAAGGCGAAGATCTCCGGAAAGGGCCTGGACGCCGATGCCGACGGTACGGCGGAGCCATGGGCGCAGGAGGCCAAGGGCAGTTTCTCCCTGAAAGTTCGCAGCGCCGATTTCGGGCCGTTGCTCGACCTCAAGCCGACGGACACGCTGGCACAGAATATCGGCCTGTCTTCGCGCGTGTCGCTCGCAGGCAACAAGCTCACGTTCGACGATCTCGACAGCAGCATTGCCGGTTCACGGCTGCGCGGACACGTCGCGGTTACCTTGGGCGATGAAAAAAATATCGAAGGTGAAATCGGCCTCGACCAAATCGCGCTGGCGCCGGCCTTTGCGTTGGCGATGGGGGCTGCCGGACACGATGCGGCGGAGCCGCTCACCGCGGGGCTGGTCAAGGGCTGGCGCGGAAAGGTCGCGTTCCAGGCATTGCGTGGCTTGCTGCCGGGCGGCACCGAATTGCAGCCGGTGAGCGGGATTGTGAAGAGCGACGGCCAGTCGCTGACCTTCGATTCCATCAAGGGCAAGATCGGCGGCGGCGAGGCCACGGCCACGATCGACGCCAGGCAGGCCCCAAATGGCATAGCGCTGAACGCGAGCGTGCAGCTCGTTAGCGTCGATGGCACGGCGCTGCGCTATCGCAATCTGGCGATGCCCGGCGGCCGCGCGTCGCTGCAGATGGCGTTGGCAAGCCAGGGCCGCAGCGCAGCGGCGCTCACGGGCGCACTCTCCGGCAGCGGAACCGTGACGCTGGAATCCGCGAGGATTGCCGGGCTCGATCCGCGCGCCTTTGAGGTGGCGGTTCGCGCCAGCGATGGCGGCCAGGCCAAGGACGATGCGAGGCTGAAGCAAATCGTCGAACCGGCGCTGCTGGCCGGCGCATTGTCGGTCGGCTCGGCGCAAATCCCGTTCAACATCCGGGATGGCCGGCTGCGCGTCGGCGCCACCACGCTCGACGCCAATGGTGTGCGCGCCACCGTCTCCGGCGGCTATGACATTCCGGCCGATCAGGCCGACATCCGCGCCGCGCTGGCGCTGACGATGGTGGGGCCCGCGACCGGCCGCCCCGAAATTCAATTGTTTGCCGTGGGCACGCCCGATGCGCTCAATCGCAGCGTCGATGTGACGGCGTTGTCTTCCTGGCTGGCGGTACGGACGATCGATCACGAAACACGAAGGCTGGATGCGATCGAGCGTGGCGAACCGCCGCCGCCGATGCCGGCGCCGATATCGTTGCCGCCGGATGCGGTGGTGCCATTAGCGCCGGAAGCGGCGTCGCCGAGCGAGGCGCTGTCGCCAGTGCCGGTGCCCGGCCGCGATCCGCGCCGGCCGCCGGCAGCGAAGCCAAAGGCCGCCACACCGCCGCGCCCGCCGGCGCCGGTTGCCACTGCGCCTGCGCCCGCGCCAAATCCGCCCGCGCCGCTGGCGAGCCAGCCGCAGGTTGCGCCGCTGCCGCCGCCGATCGAAGTCAGGCCGGCGCCCGGTGCTGCGCCGGTAGCCAAGCCGAGGCCGAAGCCGCCGCTGTCGCTGACGCCGCAGGTCGCCAATCCACCGCCGCGGCCGGCACTGCAGAATAATTAGAGCACGATCTCGCGCTGGATTCCGATCGCCTGCAGAAATGCCTGGTCGTGGCTGATCACGATCAGCGCGCCGTCGAATCCACGTAGCGCATGTTCCAGCTCCTCGATCGAGGCGAGATCGAGGTGGTTGGTCGGCTCATCCAGCAGCAGCATGAAGGGCGGTTGAGGTCTTGCGAACACGCAGGCTATTCCCGCGCGCAGCCGCTCGCCGCCGGACAGCGTGCCGGCGATTTGCAGCGCCGCACGGTTGCGGAAGGCAAAGCGGGCGAGGGCGGCGTGCGCCTCGTTGCCGATCAGCTCCGGATTGAGGCGGCGCAGATTGTCGAGGATCGATGAAGCCGGATCAAGCAGCCCGACATGCTGGTCGAGCACGGCGATGCGATCGGTCGGGCGGGTTATGTCGCCGCTCACCGCGCTCAGTTCGCCTGTGATCAGTCGGAACAGCGTGGTCTTGCCGGACCCGTTGGCACCGCGGATCGCGATCCGCTCGGGCCCGCGCGCCTCGAACGACAGCGGGCCGAACAAAGCGCGACTTTCAAAAGACATCATCACGTCCTTGAAGGCGATGAGTTCACGCCCACGGGGCAGGTTGGTCTCGGGTAAGTCGATCGCGAGCGGCGTCAGGACTTCCACTTTGGCGCGGGCCTCTTCGAGCGCGTCGGTTCGGTCGCCGAGCAGGCGATCGGCAAGACGACCCTCGCGGGCGCTGCTCGCTTCCGCGATCTGCTTTTGAGCACCCAACAATATCCTTGCCTGGCTGCCCGAGCGTGCGTAGGCGCGACCGACGCTGTCGCGGCGTGCCTTCTTCTCGCGTGCCTTCTGTATAGAGCGTTCGGTGTCGCGCAGCGCGTCCGACGCGCGCTCGAGCTCGGCTCCCGCGCGTGCCCGGGCGGCATCGCGCGCCTCGGCGAAGGTGGACCACGCGCCGCCAAACACGGTAATGCCGACCGGCGTCAGTTCGACGATGCGGTCGACGCGCTCCAGCAGCGCGCGGTCGTGGCTGGCGACGAGCGCGCCGCCCTGCCAGCGTTCGAGCAGTTGCGCCACCGCTTGCCGTCCATCGGCGTCGAGATTGTTGGTGGGCTCATCGAGCAACAGCAGGTCCGGCGCCTCGATCAAGAGGCGCGCCAGCGCGACGCGCGTTCGTTCGCCGCCGCTCAGCGAGGCGACCCCGCGATCGAGCGGCATCGCGGGCAGGCCGGTTTCGACCAGCGCGGTCTGCAATCTCGCTTCCAGCGCCCAGTCGGCATCCGCGGCATCGTCGAGCGAGCCCTCACCGCGTTCGAGACGGCGCAGGCGGGCGAGGTCGCCGGCAACACCGAGCGCTTGCGCGACCGTCTGCCGGTCATCCGCCAGCTGCGCGAGCATGCCGATCGAGCCGATGCGTTGCACGGATCCGCCGGCAGGTTCGCTCTCGCCCGCGATCAGGCGCAGCAGGGTGGATTTGCCGGAGCCGTTGCGGCCGACGAGCCCCGTCCGCTCGCGCCCAAGCGCAAGCGTCAGTCCGTCGAACAGTGGCCGGCCGTCAGGTGTATTGAGGGAAATCGAATCCAGAATGAGAAAGGCGGGCATGAAGAGCTTCCGAAATGGACAGGGATCGCGGCGCGGTGTGCATTGCGATGTCCATTGCTCTCTCCATGTGTCCGTGTGGCTGGATCGGCATTTCCTAGAAACTTGCCGGCCCCAAGGCAAGGGCGTCCTCGCCGGTCTCTCCGATTTGTGAGGACGCCCCGACCAAGTCGGGGAATGTACGGTGCGCAGCGGGGTTGATGGATACGGCTGGAGGAATTCCTACCCCTCGAGAGCAGGAGGCGCGCGTGGTCAAATCCGTGATCAGGTTAGTAACACTGGCAATGTCCTTGATGGCGCTGGCCGTTGCGTCACCACCGGTTCCAGCCTTTGCCGCCGGAGGTGGCGGCGCCGATTCACCGATGGCGACGACCCCACCGCCGGAAACCAGGTCGGCGCCGCGGCCCGCCAGAAGCAGCACCCAAAAGGCCAAGAAGAAAGCCAAGGAAACCAGCCTCGGCGACCCCGCCTTTATCCAGGGGTATCGTGCAGCCTATGCGACGATCTATGACCGCAACGAGTATGCCGGCGCCATCGAGCAGCTGAAGGCGCTCGGCCACGACGATCATCCCAACGTGGCCAATCTGATCGGCTACTCCTATCGCAAGCTCGGTGACTACAAACTGTCGCAAGCCTGGTACGAGCGCGCGCTCAAGGCGGATCCGAACCACGTGCTGACCTGGCAGTACTACGGCCTGTGGCAGATCGAACAGGGCAACCGAGATTCTGCGCAATATCATTTGAGCCGGATCGCTGCGATCTGCGGCACCGACTGCACGGAGTATCGTTCGCTCGCGGCCGCGCTTGAGAAGCCGCCCGGTTCGAGCCTCGTCTATTGAGGTGTGCGAGACAATCGCCGCGGGCATATTCCCTTGCGAGAAGCGCCTGCGGCTAGTTTGGGCTGGCGATCAGCTTACAGCCCAACGAAATGCGTTCTAGCTTTGCGGTCTGGCCTCGGGAGCAGCTGCGGCCGCCGGCATCGCGCGGGTGCGGAAATAGTCCAGCACGAACAGACGTATCGCCGAGGACAAATTGCCCTGCTGGCGGTTGCTGTCGATCTCGCCGACCAGTTCGGACAGCGTCATGTTCCGCAGGCCCGAGATTTCCTTCATGCCGTTCCAGAACGCCTCTTCGAGGCTGACGCTGGTCTTGTGGCCGGCGACCACGATCGAGCGCTTGACGACCGGCGACTTCATGATGCGTCTCCGCCGTCGATGCGATGTTGATCCAGCAAGTTCCCGGCGCGATCCTTGGCCTGCTCGTCGAGCGCGCGTTCGGATTTGGTACGGCCGAACCGCGCGCGGTTGGCGTCGGCCTGCTTGGCCGAGGCTTCGCGCTCGTTGCGCTTCTTGAAGCGCTTCAGGTTGACCACGTCCCCCATGCTCGCCTCCATCATCCGGCGACTTGAAGGTATGAAAATCCATTACGTATGCAAACGTGATCACGCCGCGCGCGTGCAAAATCGATAGTCATCAGAATCCCCGTGTAGCGCTCTCTGATAGCATCAAAAAATAAGTTTCGCTCTGCGAAAACCAAATAATTTGTGCTCGTACCTTGTGTCCGCGAGATGGCGATAGATGAGCAAACTCAATCTTTGGGAGTTATGATCAATAATCACGTCACGCACGTCCGTAGTTTACCGGGGTCGCGCGACCGTTAGCCCGGGTGTGTCATCTTGTCGGGCTGGACCAGGCGATCGAACTCGGCCGCAGTAACGAACCCAAGCCGCACAGCCTCTTCTTTCAACGTGGTTCCGCGCGCATGCGCCGATTTGGCGACCTTGGCGGCGTTGTCGTAACCGATCTTGGGCGCGAGCGCCGTCACCAGCATCAGTGAACGCTCCATCAAATCGCGGATGCGCTTTTCGTCGGCGCGTATTCCCACCACGCAATGCTCGGTGAAGGAGCGAACCACGTCCGACAACAATTGGATGGAATTCAACATACAATATGCCAGCACGGGCTTGTACACGTTCAGCTCGAAATGGCCCTGGCTGCCGGCAACCGTAATGGCTGTCTGGTTGCCGAACACCTGGCAGCAAACCATCGTCAGCGCTTCGCATTGGGTCGGATTGACCTTGCCCGGCATGATCGACGAACCCGGTTCGTTTTCGGGCAGGATCAATTCGCCGAGGCCGGAGCGCGGGCCCGATCCCAAGAGGCGAATATCGTTGGCGATCTTGAACAGGCCGGTTGCCACCGAGTTGATCGCGCCATGCACCAGCACATAGGCGTCGTTGGAAGCCAGCGCCTCGAACTTGTTGGCGGCACTCGTGAACGGCAGTTTTGTAATCTTGGCGACGTGCCTTGCGAATGTCCTCGCGAACTTCGGCTTCGAGTTGAGGCCGGTGCCCACAGCGGTGCCACCTTGCGCCAGCGGGAATAGATCCTTCACCGCCACGCGCAGCCGTGCGATGCCGCTTTCCACCTGTGCGGCGTAGCCGGAAAATTCCTGACCCAGCGTCAGCGGCGTCGCATCCTGGGTATGGGTGCGGCCGATCTTGACGATCCTGGCGAACGCCTTTTCCTTCTTGCGCAGTTCGCGATGCAATTCGCTCAGGGCCGGGATCAGATCGTCAATAATGCGTCCGGCGGCGGCGATATGCATCGCGGTCGGGAATGAATCATTCGACGACTGGCTCATATTAACGTGATCGTTGGGATGAACCGGCTTCTTGGCGCCGAGGTCGCCGCCGAGCATCTGGTTGGCGCGGTTGCCGATCACCTCGTTGAGATTCATGTTGGTCTGGGTGCCCGAACCGGTTTGCCAGACCACCAGCGGAAAATGATCGTCGAGCTTGCCCTCGATCACCTCGCGCGCGGCGCGGGTGATGGCAGTGGCGCGGCGCGCGTCGAGCAGGCCGAGATCGCGGTTGGTCAGCGCGGCGACGAGCTTGACGATGCCGAGCGCATGGACGAGCGCGGTCGGCATGCGGTCATGGCCGATGCGGAAATTCTGCCGCGAGCGCTCGGTCTGCGCGCCCCAATAGCGATCGGCGGGGACGTCAATGGGCCCGAAACTGTCGGTTTCGCTGCGGGTGGATTTGGATCGCTTGGGTGTCGCTCGTCGGGCCATCAATGAATTCCGTTACGCGTGGATGCGGAACGGTCATTGTAGCGCGCCGCGGATTTTCCCGCGCGTAGATTGTCTCCAGTTATTTCTTGCGGAAACGATCGAGCCGCACCACTTCCGCGCCCTCGCTCGGCTTGGCCGGCTCGTCCTTGCTCTCGTCCTTGCTTTCGGCGGCTGTAGCCGGTGCAGGAACGGGCAGGCTGGGGGCTGCGGGAACGGCGGTCAGGTTGGCGGTGGGCGTTTCGGCGGCCTCGTCGGATGGCTCGAATTGCAGCCCGAACTTCACCGAAGGATCGAGGAAGCTCTTGATCGCCGCGAACGGAACCACCAGCCGCTCGGGGATGCCGCCGAACGACAGGCCGACCTCGAAGCGATCCTCGCTCACCACCAGATCCCAGAACTGGTGCTGCAGGATGATGGTCATCTCTTCCGGATATTGCGCCAGCAGCCGCGGCGACAGTTTGACGCCGTCGGCGGTAGACAGGAAGGTGATGAAGAAATGATGCTCGCCGGGCAGCCCGTGTTCGGCGGCGTCGGTCAGCACGCGGCGCAGCACCCCGCGCAGCGCGTCGCGCGCCAGCACGTCATAACGGATGTGGTCGGTCGCCATGGTGGTCCTGTCACGTTGAGATGGGTGGCACTGCCGGTCGCCCGACTCGCCATTTTGACCCATGCTACCCCGGCGGGGGCCGCAGGTCAGCAGGCGTCATGAGTGGAATTTCCGGCAGAAGCGTTCCGCCGGGCGGCAAATCGCAAGAAAACTGGCAAGAAAACTCACAAGAAAATCTCGCAGGAAAAGCAGGCGCAAATAAAGTGGAGGCTTCTGTTGCCAGGTGCCTCCGAACCCCGCCTAGCGGAGCTTAACCCACCAGGACTTTAGACTTGGTTTTTCAAACTGCGTTACGCAGCCTGAGCAACCGGAGCATAGTTGTCGTTTGCAACTATTGCATAGCCCGATAACGGCGGAACCATACCGAGAAAAAACACGCCCTTTACGCCCTCGTCGATCCTGTTTCGCCCCCGCCGAAACCCGCCTTCAAAGGGGTGGGCTTGGGTGGAGGCGCCGGGTACTGCCCCCGGGTCCGAATGGTTTATTGCGACGGCAATTTATTTCCATAGCCGGCGAACCGGCACCCCTAATATAGGGGGCAAAGGCTGAGAAAAATAGTGCCGGGATGGGCGTGGAAAGCGCGGGAACCGGCCGAATTGGGATTGGCCCTGGCGGTACCGCCGTTCTAGATTTTGGGCCATGCCTTTGAAATCCATGCCTTCGAAATCCCCGGCTTCGGAATCCCCGCCGGCCGCCGTCCCGGCGCCGGATCTTCCTGCATCGCACCCGCCAAACCAGCCTGGCCTGCTTGAGCTGTTCGTGGCGTTCGCGAAAATGTCGCTGGCTGGCTTCGGCGGGGTGCTGGTCTGGGCCCGGCGCGGCATCGTCGACCAGCACCGCTGGATGACGGCGGAAGAATTCAACGAAACCTTCGCGCTGTGCCATTTTCTGCCAGGGCCCAATATCGTCAACCTGTCGGTCGTGTTCGGCTCGCGCTTTCGTGGCATTGCCGGCGGCATCGCGGCCTTTGCCGGGCTGGTCGGCCCGCCCATGGTGATCGCCACGATCCTCGCGGCGCTGTACGCGCGCTACGGCGAGATCGACGCGCTGCGGCGGATCCTGGCCGGCGTCTCCTGCGCGGCAGTCGGGCTTCTGATGGCGGTCGTCTTCAAGATGACGATGCCGCTGATCAAAAAGCGCGACCTGGTCGGGCTCGTGATCCTGCTCGCGGTGTTCATTGCGATCGGCCTGCTGCGGCTGCCGCTGCAGACGGTGCTGCTGGTGGCGGTCCCGCTCAGCCTCGGCATTACCTATTTTCTGCGCCAGCGGGTGGCCGCATGAATTCGGACGACAATCCGATTTCGACGCTCGTTTGGACTTTCGGTTTGATGTCGCTGTTTGCGGTTGGCGGCGCGAATTCGGCCATACCCGAGATGCACCGGATCGCGGTCGACGTTCACCACTGGATGAATGACAAGCAATTCGCCGACATCTTCGCCATCTCCCAGCTCTCGCCGGGGCCGAACGTGCTGATCGTGACCCTGATCGGCTATTCCGTCGCTGGGGTGGCCGGCGCGCTGGCGGCGACCCTGGCGATGTGCGGCCCGACCGCCGTCCTTGCCTATTATGTGAGCCGCCTTTTGCAGCGGTCGAGCCAATCCCGCTGGCCCGCCATTATCCAGGCGGCCCTTGTTCCGCTTTCGATCGGCCTGATGGGCGCCAGTGGCCTGATTTTGGCGCTGACTTCGGACCTTAGCTGGGTGGCCGGCCTGATTACGGCGGCCGCCGCGGTTCTGGCCTTTGCGACGCGGCTCAATCCGGTCTGGATATTGCTGGCCGGAGGTGCTTTGGGTTTTGCTGGCGTTGTCTGAGGAAAATCGCTAGGCAAGACCTTGGGACTGTGCACAAACGCCATCCAATCAGAAACGCCATCCAATCAGAACGGGCGGGAAGCCCTGTCGGGGGGGAGATATCGATGAGTGATACGCCGAGCCACGCGCCGGTCAAATCTATCATGCCGAAATGGGTTCGCGGTCCGCAGGACTTCGTCGGCGGGGTCGCGCTGATAGCGATCGCGCTGTTCGCCCTGTGGGCGTCGAGCGATTTGCAGGGCATGCGGGGATTCTCGTTCGGAGCCGGAACCGCACCGCGCATGTTCGCCTTTCTGTTGCTCGGATTGGGTGTTGCGGTGATGGTCGTCGGCCTCCTCACCGAGGGCGCGCACCTGGCGAAATACCATTGGCGCGGTCCGCTGTTCGTATCGCTGGCGATCCTGTCCTTTGCGCTCATGATCCGCCCGATGGGCCTGATCGTCACGGCGTTCTCGAGCTTCCTGATTGCGGCATTGGGCACGCCGGAAACGAAATGGACGGAAACCGTCATCGTCGCCGTGTGCCTGACGGTGTTCTGCAGCCTGTTGTTTCCTTACGCGCTGGGTCTGCCCTTGCAGATGCTGCCCAAATTTATGATCCGGTGAGGGTGTGATGGGTGACGTTTTTTCAAACCTTAGCCTCGGCTTCGGCGTCGTATTCCAGCTGGTGCAGTGGACCCCCGCTTTTCTTGGCGGCGTGTCCATTCCTATTCCCGTCAACATTCTGCTCTGCCTGATTGGTGCGCTGGTCGGAACGCTGGTCGGTGTGCTGCCGGGCATCGGCACCATCGCCACGGTCGCCATGCTGCTGCCGATCACCTTCGGCCTGCCGCCGGTCGGCGCACTGATCATGCTCGCCGGCATCTACTACGGTGCGCAATATGGCGGTTCGACCACCTCGATCCTGGTCAACATTCCGGGCGAGGCGGGCTCCGTGGTGACCGCGCTCGACGGTTTTCAGATGGCCAAGAAGGGACGCGCAGGTCCGGCCCTGGCGATCGCGGCGATCGGCTCGTTCTTTGCGGGCTGCGTCGCGACCGTCCTGATCGCCGTGCTGGGTGCGCCACTCACAAAACTCGCGCTGGCGTTCGGGCCCGCCGAATATTTCTCGCTGATGGTGCTCGGCCTGATCTTCGCGGTGGTGCTTGCCAAGGGCTCGGTGCTGAAGGCGATCGCGATGATCGTGTTCGGCCTGCTGTTGTCGATGGTCGGGTCCGACATCGAGACCGGCGCATCGCGGATGGCTTTCAACATCCCCGAACTCGCGGACGGCCTCGGCTTTGCCACCGTCGCGATGGGCCTGTTCGGCTTCGCCGAGATCATCCGCAATCTCGATGCGGGCGGCGAACAAGATCGCCAGCTGGTGCAGCAGAAGGTCACCGGCCTGATGCCGACCAAAAAAGACCTGCTGGATTCCACCCCGGCGATCCTGCGTGGCACGGTGCTGGGATCGATCCTCGGCATTCTGCCGGGCGGCGGCGCGGTCATCGCATCCTTCGCCGCCTATACGCTGGAAAAGAAGGTATCGAAGCATCCGGAGAAATTCGGTCACGGCGTGATCGAGGGTGTCGCGGCGCCTGAAAGCGCCAACAACGCGGCGGCCCAGACCTCGTTCATTCCGCTATTGACGCTCGGCATCCCGCCGAACGCTGTGATGGCGCTGATGGTCGGCGCGATGACCATTCACGGCATCGTGCCGGGACCGCAGGTGATGCAGAAGCAGCCCGAACTCGTCTGGGGCATGATCGCTTCGATGTGGGTCGGCAATTTGATGCTGCTGATCATCAACCTGCCGCTGGTCGGGATCTGGGTGCGGCTGTTGCGCGTGCCCTATCGGCTGATGTTCCCCTCGATCGTGGTGTTCTGCGCGATCGGCATCTATTCGGTGAACAATGCGCCGACGGACGTGGTGCTCGCCGGCGTGTTCGGGCTGGTCGGATACTGGCTGATCAAGCATGATTTCGAGCCGGCGCCGCTGCTGCTCGGAATGGTGCTCGGACCGCTGATGGAAGAGAACCTGCGCCGGGCGCTGCTGATCTCGCGCGGTGACTGGTCAGTGTTCCTGACGCGTCCGCTATCGGCGGTGTTGATGGCCATCGCTGCAGGCCTGCTGGTGCTGGCGGTACTGCCATCGCTCCGCAAGAAGCGCGATCAGGTGTTCGTGGAGTCCGAGAACTGACCTGCGTCGGCTCGCCACAGCCCGAAGTCGAATCGACTTCGTTCGTTGTTTCGTGAAATGGAAATGCCGGCCGGTCGGGCCGGCATTTGCTTCAATGGCTTTAGCTGGGAGAATTAGATGAAACTGTATGGTCGTCGCTCTGTGGCGGGTGGTTGCCTGGCCATCCTTGCGGGGCTGGTCGCGGTTGCCGCGCCGGCCCAGGCGCAAAACTACCCGACGCGCAGCATCACCATGATCGTGCCGTTTGCGGCGGGCGGTCCGACCGACGTGATCGCCCGCATCGTCACCGGTCATATGGCGCAGACGCTCGGCCAGGCCATCATCATCGAAAACGTGGTCGGCGCCGGCGGCACCACCGCCACGACCCGCGCGTCGAAGGCCGCCAATGACGGCTATACGCTGATCACCGGGCACATGGGCACGCATGCGGCTTCGGTGCCGCTCTATCCCAAGCTCGCCTATCATCCCGAGAAGGATTTCGAGCCGGTCGGGCTGCTCGCCGGCACGCCGATCCTGATCCTGGCGCGCAAGGATCTCGCGCCCAAGGACCTCAAGGAATTCATCACCTACGTCAAGGCGAACGAAACCAAGGTCAACGCGGCGCATGCCGGCGTCGGGTCGGTCTCGAACGTGTCGTGCGAACTGCTGAACTCGGTGCTGGGGGTCAAGCCGGTCGGCGTGCCCTTCAACGGCACCGGACCTGCGATGAACGCGCTGGTGGCCGGACAAGTCGATTACATGTGCGACCAGATCGTCAACGCCGTGCCGCAGATCAATGGCGGCACCATCAAGGCCTATGCGATTGCGACCGCCGAGCGCAATCCGTCGCTGCCCGATGTTCCGACCACCACGGAAGCCGGCCTGCCGGCCTTCCAGGCCCAGGCGTGGAATGCGATTTTCGCGCCCAAGGGAACGCCGGCGCCGATCATCGCCAAGCTGAACGAGGCGATCGTCAAGGCACTCGACGACGAGAACGTCAAAAAGCGCCTGCTCGAACTCGGCAGCGTGATCCCGGGCCCCAAGGATCGCACGCCGGAAGCGCTGGCCGCACTGGTGAAGAGCGAAATCGCGAAGTGGACGCCGGTCCTCAAGCCGGCAGGTTGATCAATCCGATCAAGTAGATAGGTGAGGGGCGGAACGCAGGTTCCGCCCCTTGTTGTTTCACGGAAGGCGCATCACTTTTCCGGGTATAATCGGGGCGTAGCCGAATCGGTGCTGTCGATTGCCGCGTCCGGCCGCTAAATTCGCCGTCCCGAAAGGCTTGCGAAACCGACGCCAAGAAGGCTCCTTGATCAAGAATGAATCAGTACCACGACCTGCTCGAACGGATCCTCGCTGACGGCGCGGAGAAGCACGACCGCACCGGCACCGGCACGCTGTCGATCTTCGGTCACCAGATGCGCTTCAACTTGAGCGCCGGGTTTCCGATGCTGACCACCAAGCGGCTGCCGCTGAAGGCGATCGTGCACGAATTGCTGTGGTTTCTGGCCGGCGACACCAACATCAAATATCTCAAGGACAACGGCGTTTCGATCTGGGACGAATGGGCCGACGCCAATGGCGATCTCGGCCCGGTCTATGGCTCGCAATGGCGATCCTGGCCGGCGCCCGACGGCCGCCGCATCGACCAGATTTCCAATCTCATCGACATGATCAAGCGCAACCCGGATTCGCGGCGCCTGATCGTGAGCGCGTGGAATCCGGCCGACGTCGACAAGATGGCGCTGCCGCCCTGTCACTGCCTGTTCCAGTTCTATGTCGCCAATGGCAAGCTGTCGTGCCAGCTCTATCAGCGCTCCGCCGACGTATTCCTCGGCGTGCCCTTCAACATCGCGTCCTACGCGCTGCTGACGATGATGGTGGCGCAGGTGACGGGATTGAAGGCGGGCGATTTCGTGCACTCGCTCGGCGACGCGCATCTCTATTCCAACCATCTCGAACAGGCGCGGCTGCAACTGACGCGGCCGACGCGGCCGCTGCCGGTCATGAAGATCAATCCTGACGTCAAGGACATCTTCGCGTTCCGTTACGAGGACTTCGTGCTCGAAGGCTACGATCCGCACCCGCATATCAAGGCTGCGGTGGCTGTATGAGATGCAGTGTGAGCGATTGAATGGCTCTTGCGATCCGCCGCGCGCGTCCCGATGAAGCCGGGCTTGTCTTGTCCCTGGTTCGCGAACTCGCCGAGTACGAAAAGCTGCTTCACGAGGTCGAGGCCACCGAAGCTGACATCGACGCCGCGCTGTTCGGCAGCCATCCGCGGCTGTTTTGCGAGATTGCGGAGTGGGAGGGCGAGCCGGCCGGCTTCGCGGTCTGGTTCGTCAATTTCTCAACGTTCAGCGGCCGGTCCGGTATCTATCTTGAGGATCTGTTCGTCCGGCCGGCGCAGCGCGGCAAAGGCATCGGCAAGGCGCTGCTGGCGCAGCTTGCGAAGCAATGTGTGGCCAACGGCTGGTCGCGCTTGCAATGGTCGGTGCTGGACTGGAATACGCCGTCGATCGACTTTTACAAATCGCTGGGCGCGGTCCTGATGGACGAGTGGACGGTGTGCCGGGTAAGCGGTCCGGCGTTGACGGCGTTGGCGCAAGGGACGCGTTGATGGAAATTGTTCTCATTGTCGCGGTCGCCGAAAACGGCGTGATCGGCGCTGGCGGCGCCATCCCGTGGCGGCTGAAATCCGACATGCAGCGGTTGAAGGCGATGACGATGGGAAAGCCGATCGTGATGGGCCGCAAGACCTTCGAGTCGATTCCGCGCCGGCCGCTGCCCGGGCGGACCAATATCGTGGTGACGCGCGATGCCACCTATCGTGCCGCCGGCGCCGTGGTCACGACTTCCTTCGCGGACGCCAGGGCAATCGCCACCGGCGACGCGCTGCGACGTTTCGCCACTGAGATCGCGATCATCGGCGGCGCGGAAATCTATGCGCAATGGATCGATCGTGCCGATCGGCTGGAAATCACCGAGGTGCATGCCCGGCCCGACGGCGATACGCGTTTCGCCGCAATTGCGGCTTCGGACTGGGAAGAGGTCGCGCGCGTGCGGAATCCGGCCGGACCCGACGACAGCGCCGACTTCTCCTATGTGACATTTCGTCGGCGCAGCACGCGTCAATTGTCGCATTAACCTCGCTAGCCAATGTTTGCATTGACAATTTTGGCCCCAATCATAGCTGCTTGAGACCATAAGCTTGCGTTGTAAGGGCCCGGGCGGTCCCCTATAAAGCCGGTCGGACATGCGAGGCCGGGCATTTTGCCCAATCAGGCGGACCCGGGCCCGCGGAGGAGACTTTTATATGCCGTGGAAGAATCAAGGCGGGGGCCCGTGGGGCTCGGGTCCGAAGGGACCGTGGGGCAACGGACCTCAATCGGTTGGGCCGCGCCCGCCCGATCTTGAGGACCTTCTGCGTCGCGGCCAGGACAAGCTGCAGAATCTTCTGCCCGGCGGCCATTTCAGCGGCATGGGCATCGCGCTGGTTCTGATCGGCGCGCTGGCGATCTGGTTCCTGTCGGGCTTCTTCCGCGTTCAGTCGGAAGAGCTCGGCGTGATCCTGCGCTTCGGCAAGCACATCAAGACCGTGCAGCCCGGCCTGAACTACCATCTGCCGTATCCGATCGAGACCGTGCTGCTGCCGAAGGCGCTGCGCGTTTCCACCATCTCGATCGGCATGACGCTTATCAGCGATCCGAGCGGGCGCGGCCGCACCATGCGCGACGTGCCGGAAGAAAGCCTGATGCTGACCGGCGACGAGAACATCGTCGACGTCGATTTCACGGTGCTGTGGCGGATCAAGCCCGACGGCGTCGGCAATTTCCTCTTCAACATCCAGAACCCTGAAGGCACCGTGAAGGCGGTCGCCGAAAGCGCGATGCGCGAAGTGATCGGCCGTTCCAACATCCAGCCGATCCTGACCGGCGCCCGCACCACCACGGAAGCCGGCGTGCAGGAGCTGATGCAGAAGACGCTCGACAATTATGGTTCGGGCGTCCAGATCACGCAGGTGCAGATGCAGAAGGTCGATCCGCCCGCGCAGGTGATCGACGCGTTCCGTGACGTTCAGGCCGCACGCGCCGACCTCGAGCGTCTGCAGAACGAAGCGCAGACCTACGCCAACCGCGTCGTTCCCGACGCACGCGGCCGCGCCGCGCAGATCCTGCAGGTCGCCGAAGGTTACAAGGAACAGGCGGTCGCCGAGGCCAAGGGCCAGAGCGCGCGCTTCCTGAAGGTCTATGACGAATACAACAAGGCGAAAGACGTGACGCGGCAGCGGATTTATCTGGAGACAATGGAACGTATCCTCGCCAACGCCGAGAAGCTCGTCTATGACGGCGGTTCGAATGCACAGAACATGGTGCCGTATCTGCCGCTCAACGAGTTGTCGCCGCGGCGTGCACCGGCGCCGCCCGCCACCGGTCAGCAGCAGCAGCAGCAGGGAGGCAACCGATGAGGTCTCCCGTCACAGGCATTGTCCTCCTGATCACGCTGTTCGTCGTCGTCATCTTCGGCTACAGCTCCGTCTTCACCGTGGACCAGACCCAGCAAGTGCTGGTGGTGCGGCTCGGTGAGCCCATCCGCGTCGTCACCGAACCGGGCCTGAACTTCAAGGCGCCGTTCATCGACACCGTCATCACGATCGACAAGCGCATTCTCGATCTGGAAAATCCGTCGCAGGAAGTAATCGCCTCGGATCAGAAGCGGCTGGTGGTTGACGCCTTCGCCCGCTACCGCATCAAGAACGCGCTGCGCTTCTATCAGAGCATCGGTTCGATCCAGGCGGCCAACATCCAGCTCACGACGCTGTTGAACGCGTCGCTGCGCCGCGTGCTGGGCGAGGTCTCCTTCATCACGGTGGTGCGCGACGAGCGCGAAGCCCTGATGCTGCGTATTCGCGAACAACTCGACAAGGAGGCCGACGGTTACGGCATCCAGGTCGTCGACGTGCGAATCCGCCGCGCCGATCTGCCGGAGCAGAACAGCCAGGCGGTCTATCAGCGCATGCAGACCGAGCGGGCGCGTGAAGCCGCCGAGTTCCGCGCCCAGGGCGGACAGAAGGCGCAGGAGATCAGGTCGAAGGCCGATCGTGAGGCGACCGTCATCATCGCGGAAGCCAATTCGACGTCCGAACAGACGCGCGGTGCCGGCGATGCCGAGCGCAACCGGCTGTTCGCCGAGGCCTATGGCAAGGATCCCGACTTCTTTGCGTTCTATCGCTCGATGTCGGCCTATGAAACCGGGCTTCGCAGCAACGACACCCGCTTCCTGCTGCGGCCGGATTCGGAGTTCTTCCGCTTCTTCGCCAATTCGGCCGGTCACCCGCCGGCCGCCGCCGCGCCAGCCGCGCCGAAGCAATAGCTCTCGGCCGGCCACACCATATCAGGCGAAGCGGACCCCGCTTCGCCTGCGATAAAAGCAAGAACTGCGTTCAGCGGGAGGTTGCCATCCGATGAGGTCCATAGCGTTTGCCGACTTCCTCATCGGCCTGGGAATCCTGTTTGTGCTGGAAGGCCTGATGTTCGCGGCGAGCCCGGCCTGGATGCGCCGGGCGATGAAGAGCGCGATGACGACGCCGGACAACATTCTGCGCGCGGTGGGCATCGGGTCGGCGGTCGTGGGCCTGCTCCTGATCTGGCTGGTTCGCCGCTAGCGCGCCAGCCGAGCCGACCTTGGCAAATCGCCTGCGGAATGAACGAAATCGTGAGCCGCCGATGGCCGGTTTTTCGCCGAAATGCCCGGTTCAAATGCTTGCGCCTCAGACCCGTTCGGGCGCACTGTGGACCCCAAATCGACCCGTTGGAGAGAAGCTGACATGACCGGAGCCAGACCCGCTTTGAGCCGTCGCCTGCGCATGATGGGGGCTGCGATTTCACTCGGCGCTGTCGGCGCTCTGGCTTCAGCGCCGGCTTTCGCGCGGGGCCCGGACGGCATCGCCGACATCGCCGAAAAGGTGATCGACGCCGTCGTCAATATCTCGACCTCGCAGAACGTCGAGGCCAAGGGTGGTGGTGGCGGGGACCGGCAGGCCACGCCGCAATTGCCGCCGGGTTCCCCGTTCGAGGAATTCTTCGACGACTTCTTCAAGAACCGGCGCGGCGGCGCTCCCAAGGGGGGCGAGCGAAGCGAGATGCAGCCGCGCAAGACCAATTCGCTCGGCTCCGGTTTCATCATCGATACCGCTGGCGTCGTCGTCACCAATAATCACGTCATCGCCGATGCCGACGAGATCAACATCATCATGAACGACGGCACCAAGATCAGGGCCGAACTGGTCGGTGTCGACAAGAAGACCGATATCGCGGTGTTGAAATTCAAGCCGGTGAAGCCGCTGGTAGCGGTCAAGTTCGGCGAGTCCGACAAGCTGCGTCTCGGCGAATGGGTGATCGCGATCGGCAATCCCTTCAGCCTCGGCGGCTCGGTGACGGCCGGCATCGTCTCGGCGCGCAACCGCGATATCAGCCAGGGGCCCTACGACAGCTACATCCAGACCGACGCCTCCATCAACCGCGGCAATTCCGGCGGTCCGCTGTTCAACCTCGAGGGTGAAGTGGTCGGCGTCAACACGCTGATCATCTCGCCGACCGGCGGCTCGATCGGCCTCGGCTTTGCGGTGCCTTCGAAGACCGTGATCGGCGTAGTCAATCAGCTCCGGGAGTTCGGCGAGCTGCGCCGCGGCTGGCTCGGCGTCCGCATCCAGCAGGTCACCGACGAGATCGCCGAAAGCCTCAACATCAAGCCGGCGCGCGGCGCGCTGGTCGCCGGCATCGACGACAAGGGCCCGGCCAAGCCCGCCGGGATCGAGCCCGGCGACGTCGTGGTCAAGTTCGACGGCAAGGACGTCAAGGATCCGAAGGACCTGTCGCGCGTGGTCGCCGACACCGCGGTCGGCAAGGAAGTCGAAGTCGTCGTCATCCGCAAGGGCGCGGAGGAAACCAAGAAGGTGACGCTCGGCCGGCTCGAGGATAACGAGAAGGTGCAGCAGGCCGCCGCCAAGTCGAAGGACGAGCCCGCCGCCGAGAAGCCGGTGACGCAAAAGGTGCTCGGTCTCGATCTGGCCGCCCTGAGCAAGGATCTGCGCGGAAAATACAAGATCAAGGACAGCGTCAAGGGCGTGGTCATCACCGGCGTCGACAATGCCTCCGATGCCGCCGAGAAGCGGCTGTCCGCCGGCGACGTCATCGTCGAGGTGGCGCAGGAGGCGGTGACGAACACCGCCGACGTCAAGAAGCGGGTCGATCAGATCAAGAAGGACGGGCGCAAGTCGGTCCTGCTGATGGTTGCCAACGGCGAAGGCGAGTTGCGCTTCGTGCCGCTGCTCGTGCAGTGATATGTCGTCCCGGCCTAGTGCGCAATTGCGCACGGGGGCCGGGGCCCATACACTGCGGCCGTGCTGATTGAGGCAGTGGCTGATACCTTCCACGCAATCGCCACCGGTGTCCCGGCCTTCGCCGGGACGATGCCGAAATCCCACCTCCACAAATTCATCTCGACGATACCGCCGCGCATGCGCGCCTGATCGTAACCCAATCCAGCACGACCTGACCTCGTGACCGGGGTGCGCAAGCACCCCTGCGTCACGTCGTGCTTGCCCGCGTCCAATGTCGATTAATTGCTTCCTTGGACGGGGGCCATAACCGACGATCGGCATCTCGGAAAACAGCGGGATCACCTCAACGGTCCCAACAGGCTGGCCGGGAGGTCCAAAGGGAGGACGCGGGGCTTGCGGGTGGGACCGGTCAGGGGCCGGCGCCATCATTGTCACCAAGCATGCCGTCAGAGCCCCTGGCGGCCCATGGAGATCACTCATGCCGCGCGCCAGATCCATCCCCGCCGCCGCGTTTGCGGCATGTGCCGTGCTCTGCTGGTCGATCGTCGCGCCCACGATGGCGGCGGCGCAGGATCTTGTGAAAGCGCGGCTGGCGCAGAATCTCGGTCCGATATCGGGCCTCGTCATCGTCGCCAAGGCGAAGGGAATGTTCGAAAAGCAGGGGCTCGACATTACCGTCGCCAACTTCACCTCGGGCAAGCAATGCCTGGATACCGTGCTGGGCGGCGGCGCCGATTTTGCGACCACGGCCGAAGCGCCCGTGACCGCGGCGGCGATGGCAAACCAGCCGATCGCGTTCGTCGCCGGCATGGAATACTCCGATCTCAAGACCATGACGGCGGCAAAGGCCGGGATCAGGACCAAGGCCGATCTGCGCGGCAAGAAGATCGGTTTCACAGCGGGCACCGGCAGCGAGGTCTACACCGCGACGCTGCTCAAGGCCGCGGGCCTGACGCCGGGCGACGTGACGCTGGTCAACCTGCGGCCGCAGGAAATGCTGCCGGCGATGGCGGCCGGTAGCATCGACGCGTTCGATACCTGGGAGCCGCATATCGCCAATGCCAGGAAAGCCCTCGGCGAGAACGCGGTGCTGCTCGACACCAAGGGTATTTACTCCGAGACCTTCAACATCGTGGTGACGCGGCCCTATCTCGACGCCAACGGCCCGCTGGTGCAGAAATTCTTACGGGCCTTGCTGGACGCCGAGGCCTGGCTGAAGGCGAACCCGGACGAGGCGATCACGACCATCGCCGATATCGTCGGCATGAAGCGCGACGAACTCGCTGCGATCTGGCAGGACTACATCTACCGCGTCCGTATCGACGATCAGCTGCTCGGCATTCTCAAGCTGCATGCGGCGTGGCGGCTGGAGAGCGGCAACCACCCGCCGGGCGCGACGATGCCTGACTTCGCCAAGGTGCTTGCGCTCGAGCCGCTGCGCGGCATCGATGCCGGTCGCGTGACCGTCTCGGCCAAATAGCAGATGAAGCGGATCAATATCCTGGTCGGCGCGCTCTCGATCCCGCTCTTTGTCGTGGCGTGGGAAGTGGTCGCGCGGTCGGGAATCGTCAACGCCGTGCTGTTTCCGCCGCCATCGGTCGTCGCGGTCGCCTTGGTCGAGTGGGTGCGAAGCGGGCAGTTCTTCCTCGATCTCGGGGCGAGCCTCTATCGCGTCGTGACCGGGTTCGTGGTGGGCGCGGCGCTGGGCATAGCGCTCGGCGTTCTCACCGGGCAGTTCGCGCTGCTATCAAGCCTGCTGTCGCCGC
This sequence comes from Bradyrhizobium sp. AUGA SZCCT0222, assembly GCF_018130205.1. NCBI lineage: Bacteria > Pseudomonadati > Pseudomonadota > Alphaproteobacteria > Hyphomicrobiales > Nitrobacteraceae > Bradyrhizobium > Bradyrhizobium sp. AUGA SZCCT0222. The sequence goes on along the minus strand of NZ_JAFCLX010000003.1, from coordinate 2,524 downwards.
TGTTTCATATCCTGCGGCCGATACCGCCGATCGCCTTCGTTCCGATCGTGATCCTCTGGTTCGGCCTATCTGAAACCGGCAAGCTGTTCCTGGTGGTCTGGGGCGTCTTCTTCACGGTGTGGCTGTCGACGCATATCGGCGTGCAGAAGGTCGACCGCGGCCTGATCCGGGCGGCGCAGATGCTCGGAACGCCGCGGCGCCAGATGCTGCAGGAGATCGTGCTGCTCGGCGCCTTGCCCTACATCGTGGTCGGGCTTCGAACCGCGATCAGCATTTCGTTCTACACACTGGTGGCGGCCGAACTGGCGGGCGCCTTTGCCGGCATCGTCTACCGGATCGAGATCGCGCAGCAGAATCTGCAGACCGGCCAGGTGATGGGCGGATTGGCCGCGCTCGGGTTGATGTCCTTTGTCGCCGACCGCCTGTTCGCGGCGGTCGCGGAACGCACGGTGTGGTGGCGATGAAGCAGATGGTACATCGGTCCGAGCCGGCGTTGTCGCTTGCGCATCCGCAGCCGTCAGTTGCAGGAGATCGTGCGGCGGCCCGCACCATCATCAGCGTTGCCGACCTCAGCATCGTGTTCGACACGCCGCAGGGGCAGGTGATTGCCGTCGATCGGGTGACGTTCAGCGTGGCTCACGGCGAGTTCGTCTGCATCGTGGGTCCATCCGGATGCGGCAAGTCGACGGTGCTCAACACCATCGCAGGCCTGGAGACGCCGTACGGCGGCGCGGTGATTGTGGACGGCAAGCCGATGCAGCGCCCGCGGCCCGATGTCGGTATGGTGTTCCAGCAGCCGCATCTGTTTCCTTGGAAATCCGTCCGCAAGAACATCGCCCATGGTCCGCGCATGCTGGGGAAGTCGCGGAGCGAGGCCCGGGCGATTGCCGATGGCCTGATCGAGATGATCGGTCTCAATCGTTTCGCCGACGCCTATCCGCACACGCTGTCCGGCGGCATGCAGCAGCGCGTTGCGATTGCACGCGCGCTTGCCAACCAGCCGCGCGTGCTTTTGATGGACGAGCCGTTCGGCGCGCTCGACGCTCAGACCCGCAGCGTGATGCAGGACAGCCTGCTCGAATTGCGCGAGCGTATCGATGCAACGGTCGTGTTCGTCACCCACGACATCGACGAGGCCATTCTGCTGGCGGACCGGGTCCTGATCATGAGCGCGGGCCCCGGACGCATCCTGCGCGATCTTGGCGTCGATCTGCCGCGGCCGCGTTCCAACGCCATCATGCTCGATCCTGCCTACCTCGCGCTGAAGAAGGATTGTCTCGACCTGATCCGGTCCGAAGGCCGTCGCGCCTTCGATCAGTCGAGCGCCGGCTAGAGCGTTTTCAAAGCGAAGTGGATACCGGTTCGCGTTAAAGAAAACGCGTCAAATCAAAAATCTAGAGCCCTGTTCCGATTCCATCGGAACGGAAAAGGCTCTTACGGCGCCAAATTGCGCCTTCTTGGCACGAGTCTTGAATTGATCAGCTCAGTTCAAGGAGGCGACCATGACAGCAGCCCATGCGAGAGCCGCGGCCGGAATCATGCTGGCGGAATCGGACAGCCTCGTCCGCCCGCTGCCGGGTCTGCTGGATGAATTGTGCGAGGCAGATCGGCAGCGCCTGCGCGGTATCGGCCGCGACAAGCCTCTCGAAACCGGCCAGTTCGTCTGGCAGCAGGGCGATGGTCAGACCGGAATCTATTTGATCCGATCCGGCCGCATTCGGAGCTATTACGTCGCGCCGTCAGGGCGCGAGGTGACGCTGGCCTACTGGTTTCCGGGCAACTTCGTCGGCGGCCCGGATTTGTTCGGCACCGGACCGCATATGTGGACGTCGGTGGCGGTTGAGGCGAGCGAGCTGACGTTTCTGCCGGGACCGGCGCTGAAGAAAGTCGCGCTGGAGTCCGCTCCACTGGCGGTGGCGTTGCTGGACGCGCTCGCGTTCAAGGCGCGGTGCTATTCGGCGATGGCGCAAATGCTGGGGACGCGCTCGGTCACCGAGCGGCTGCATCGCCTGCTGATCTTCCTGTCGCGGATACACGGCATCCGCAACGGCCGCGAAACCACCATCGCGGTGCCGTTTACGCATGGCGACCTCGCCAATCTGATCGGCTCAACCCGGCAATGGGTCACCGTTCAACTCGCGCGCATGCAGCAGCGCGGCATCATCCGGTATCACCGCGGGCTGATCTCGATCCTGAACATGCCGGCGCTGGATCTTGAAGTGGTCTAGGTGGTGTGGACTCTAAGGATTCCCTTTTAGGCGCAAATCAGATTCAAGGCTTCTTTTTGGGAGGCAGTCTTGGGTGTGAAGGACCGTTTGGTTTTGAGCGACGCGGCGTGGGAGCGGCTGGCGCCGCTGATCATAGGTCGGCCCGACCAGAAGGGCTCGACGGGACGCGACAACCGGATGTTCGTGGAAGGGGTGCTGTGGATCGTGCGCACGGGGTCCCCCTGGCGCGATCTTCCGGAGGCGTTTGGGGATTGGAACAGCGTGTTCCGGCGCTTCAGTCGATGGAGCATCAAAGG
>NZ_JAFCLX010000029.1:0-96106 GCF_018130205.1 Bradyrhizobium sp. AUGA SZCCT0222 | reverse complement strand
CGGTGATTCGTTGTTCAACGATCACCCCTTTGGCACATTCGATGCCTGGAGCGGGCGTCGTCCACTACATCAATCGCGTCGGTATGACCGGACCACGGCAACTTCCGGTCTACGCCGGTGAACGGACGCTCTCAGGATAGGCGGGCATGTCCCAAAGGTGCCAACAGCGGTCATTCGGCTACGTTGCCGGGAATGCCGAACTTGACCGCGTGCAGCTCACTAGACCTTCCGCGCGAGTGGCTTTTGAGGATTGCCTTGTTCGTCCATCATATTGGCGCTGAAGCAGTCAACATCCTCGGGAAGGAGAGTCCATGCCGCGGCGCTGCGCGTGAAGATGTGCGAGTCAGGTTTTACCCAAGATGGATCATCGTAAACGCCGGCGTAAATGATCTGAAGAGTGGGAAACCGCTCCAGGGTTACGCCGAGGCGAGTGCCGCAAGTTGGGCAGAAGTTGTAGTGTAGCAGTCGTCCGTGATCTGGCGAGCGATACGTGTACGTGCTGGAAGGGGCACCTTCGAAGCTTACGGCCTTTCGAAGAAAAATCAGTTCGACAGTGAATGCGCTACCGGAGGTACGTTGGCAGAGCGGGCAATGACAAACCGCGACCTTTATCGGCGCTCCCACCGTCCGAAATCGTACTGCGCCGCACAAGCATGCGCCCTCGTGAGGCTCTTCGCTCTTGCCGCCATCATTCATTGTTCGCCCCCGGCTTCTCAACCCGAAGGTAGGCCAACTGCAGGCGTCACCACAACCTCATCGAATGTCCGTGTTGGGTCAAAGTGAGAAGCCCGGACGTTCAACCGGCAGGTCGGCTTCGCCTTCAAGAACGGACATCGTCGATGTGGCCCATCAGGTCCGAAAAGTGCCAGAAGCGGACTCATGCACTGCAGCAAAGGAAGCTCTTATTCGATCACCTCGTCGGCGCGGGCAAGCAACGTTAGTGGCACAGTGAGGCCGAGCGTCTTGGCGGTCTTGAGGCATGGGCCTCCTGAGCCGCCGCCGTTTCGACACAGGTACCACCCGTCCTTGTGGAGGGATTTAGAGAAACTCGAGTGCCTTGCGAAATGTATTGAGCGCCTCCGTCTGCTTTCGGTTTTCCTGTTCCTTGAAGTTGACCTTGACCTTGTTGCCGCCAGAGGCCGCATCGAGTTCCTCGGAGGACAACTCGTGCAGTTCCAGAGCTTCGCTCTTTGCATTGATTGCATTTCCAGTCATCGCATTTCCCCTTTGAATTGCCGGCGCGATCATCCGACGCCGATGCGGCCATATTTGGCATCACCGCTCTCGTCGGTATGTGACGGCCATCACAAAATGTCTGATTTAACCGGGGCGCTCGCCTATAAGCTTGTGCGCGGCAGCGAACTCTTCCCGCGTATGTCGGCTTGGGGTCATTCGCGTCGGTGTAACCGGACCACGGCGACTTCCGGTCTACCTCGGTGAACGGACATTCTCAGGATAGGCAGGCATGTCTCAAAGGTGCCAACAGCCGACATCGCGCGAGTGAGAATTTTTCGAGCGGGTTTCGTCGCTGCTATCGGCCAGTGACTCTCTATGCGCGCCCATCTCATCAATCACGATGAGGGACATTTTACAGCCGAGTCTGTCGCTGGCTGATCTAATTGGATCGCGCTTATGCACCTTCAAACCGCGAGGCGCTCTAATGGTATACTCAGCTTTAGCCTAAGGCCATTTCGCCGCCAGTCTTCAGGCGAAATCAATCCGTCTATTCGATCACCTCGTCGGCGCGGGCGATGAGCACGGGCGGGATGAAAAGGCCGATTGCCTTACCCTAGCGACTTGGCTGCGGCTTCAGCATCTGAAGAGATCACATTCGCATTGGGATTCGTCGGATTGATCAACATGGAGATTGTGCCACCAGCAGGCGTCAACTCGGCCAAAAGCTCCAGTCGTTTGGCGACGAGCTGTGGAGTGTACATGCTGACGCCAGTCGCGTTGCCTCCCGGCCTATTTAGACTAGAAACAACGCCAACGGATACCGGGTCCATGGCAATTGCAAATACAATTGGGATTGTCTTTGTTGCGGCCGTTGTCGCCAAGACGCCGTTTGTACCAGTGGCAGCGACAATTACTTGGACGCTACTTTGAACAAGGCTTGCGGCCAGTTCCGGAAACCGATCGTATTTTCCCTCGGCAAAGCGATACTCGATCGCGACGTTCTGGTTTTCCTCGAAACCCAAGGTGCGGAGACCTTCGCGGAAGGCGACGAGCAGTTCCGGGCTTTTCTCGGCGGCGTCGAAGCCCAGATAACCAACTACCGGAAGCACGCCTTTCTGAGCATATGCCGGACATGTCGAGATTGCCGCTGTAGCCACAAAATGCGCTATGAACTCCCGCCGCTTCATCCGATCCTCCATCGTCGTTCGAGGAGACGGTCGGAGAGTATCAGGTGTCCATGGTCGTCGCACTTGATGCGGATGCAGATGCTGCGTTGCAAACGCGCGGCGTGACGCAGGGCAGCTCTGGGTCAATCGCGTCACCTTGGTGGTCGGCAGGGACCACTTCCGGTTTTCCCCTGGAAGCGGACATCGTCAGGGCCGGTCGGCATGTCTCATAAGTGCCAGAAGCAGACATGTACGCGCCACGTCGGCCGCGTCATTGCCCTGTCGGTTGAGCCCTTGTACAAACCGAGTGGGAGGAGTTTTGTTGGCTCGTGAGCAGCGCCGATTGGCGGCAATCGTTACAGCCGGTGTGGTCGGCTATTCGCACGCCGCCTATGAGCAGATCTGCTATTCGTCGCTGATGCCGCGCACCTATCGCAGCGCGCGGCTGCTGGAGAGGGTCGACTGATGGCCACGCTCTATCACGTGCCCACCTCGCGCTCGCTCCGCGTGCTGTGGACGCTGGAGGAGATCGGCGCCACGGTCGAAGTGAAGTCTCTGGGTGTTCGGCCGCGGCTGCAGGAGCCCGAGTATCTCGCGATCAATCCGGCCGGCACGCTGCCCGCCCTAATCGACGGCGACCGGACGATCTACGAATCGCTGGCGATCTGCGAATACCTCGCCGCCCGGCATGGTTCCGACCTGGTCGTGGCGCCGGACGAGCCGGAGCGGCCGGAGTTCGTGCAATGGCTGTTGTACGGCGAGGCTACACTGCAGGCGCCGCTCTCCGCGATCGCGCGCGTCCGCCGCATCCGGAACAAGACGCCGGAGATGCAGACCGGCATCGATGCCGTGCTGGCTGATGCTCGCCACTCGCTCTCGATGCGGGCAAAGCTACTCGAGCAGCGGCTGGAGGGTCGTGACTTCCTGGTGGCGGGGCGGATGACGCTTGCTGACATTTCGGTTGGCTATCCGCTCAACACCATGGGAAAGCCCGACTTCGCCTCGCTGCTCGGTCCCCGCGCCACGGCCTATCGTGAGCGCCTGCTTGCGCGGCCAGCGTTCCAGCGCGCCGCGGCCGTTCCCTAGCCTTTGCGGGGCCCGGAATTTAAAGGCGGCCTTTACGCTGACTTGAGTAGAGAGGTCCGCCTCCGATGTTAAAGGCGGACTCCGGTCGCGTGCCTTATCATGTCTCAGAAGTGCCAATAGGCGACTTTATTCGATCACCTCGTCGGCGCGGGCGAGTAATGCCGGAGGAATCGTGAGACCTATTGCCTTTGCGGCCTTCAGGTTAATCACAAACTCGTATCGCGTCCCTTGGACATATCCCGGGGAGCACATGCGGAATCGATAGAGACAAGCCGCGACAAATTAGCGCGACGGGCAAATCAGTTCTGATTTACGGAAATCATGTCAAGTCCTAAATTTCCGAAAATCGCAAATATTTCCCTTTCCTTCGACCCCAAATCACCTGCACATCAATGGCCATCCCGTCCCACTCAGAGGGGCGTTGGCCATCGTCACGACGAGGGGCGGGTCGCGGTGGACGCAGACGTTGCGATTGACGGTCGCGGCTGAAGCGTACGGCGAAAGCGTGTGGTCCTGGCGCCCGTAACGGCGTCAAGTCTTTCGGGAGCTAACGCTTCCGAGGGACGACGGTGGCAATAGAGACCGTCTCACCGGGGAGAGCGCGCCATAAGCCGTAAAGCCATTGCGCAGGGAATGTCGGATGCTCTCCGCTGCCCTGTATGCTCGTGTGCACCATCTTGTTGCACAATCGCACACGAGACCGCGGGTGCAGCGCGCATCCGGCATTCCCTGCGCCCTCTGATTTTTCTGGGGGCGGCGAGATTTGAACAACCCGGGCGAAATGAGCCGCGGGAATGCGCAAGTGTGTTTTCCCGCCGCGCGATGCCGGACCACTGCTCTTAAACGCGCTGGTTGTAGGCGTCAGGTAGTTCGCGCTGCGGATCGGCCACGACGGCTGATGGCGGCCATCTGCCCGCACCCGTAACCCAAGATTAAGGCGCACCACTTAGGATGGAGGCCAGCACTCCCATACCATCGTGAATGGCCCCAATCCCATGAAAATCGGTACCCTCCTGACCGCCGCTATCGTCTCGCTTTCCGCCGTAGGCGGTGGCCTCGCTGTCTATGTGGCCGTCACGAAATACCAGACCATGGAGAAGGTTTCCGTCGCCCAGAGCCGTCTCGAAGTGGTGCGGGCCGTCGGCGACATTCCGCGCTACATGAACCCCGAACGCGGCTTCTCCACCAACATCCTGTATGGGCCGGCGGTGGTGGAGCCGAAGATGCTCACCGACCTCGACAAATACCGCAAGGATACCAACGGCGCGCTGGCGAAGATGAACGCAATCCGCAAGGCGCTGCCCGGCTCGCTCGACGATGGCGCGTTGGTCGGCAGCGGCATCGATGCGTTGAACGCGAAGTTCAATGCCCTGCGCGAATCCATCGACAAGGCGATCGCCGGCCCCGCCGATGCCCGCAAGGACGCCGCCAGAAAGATCGTCGCCGATAACGCGATCTTCAACGCCGCCATCACCGCGTTGCTCGAAGAACAGGTCCGCCGCATGGCGCTGCTCGACGGCGACGCTTACCGCCAGGCGACCTATGCGAACATCACCTGGGCGCTGCGCGATGTCGGCGGCTACAACGCCAGCCTGCACAAGAACCTGGTCGGCGCCAACCGCGTCGCGACCGACGCCGAGAAAATGGAACTGAGCCGCGCGCAAGGCCGCGCCGACCAGATCCTGATGTCGCTGCAGGATTTGCGCGGCAATCCCGCAACGCCAGCCAACGTGGCAGCGGCGCTGGGCAAGATGAACGAGGCCTATGTCGATCGGTTCGGCAAGGAGCTGAAGCTCGTCAAGGACGGCGCGATCAGCGGCAAATACGAGCACGACGTCGATGTGTTCTTCGCGGAATCGCAAAAGGGCCTCGGCGCGGTCATCACGCTGCGCGACGCGTTCTACGACAATGCCGAGGAGGTTCTGGGCGCCGCCTACGCCTCGGCGCGCCTCAGCTTCATCATCGCGCTCGCAGGCCTGATCGCCGTTGTCGGCGCCAGCGCCGGCCTGATCCTGATGGTCTATCGCCGCGTCTGCAAACCGATCGTCCAGCTCACCGCCACCATGACGCGTCTCGCCAGCGGCAACGTTTCAGACGAAATCTCGGGCGCCGAGCGCGGCGACGAGATCGGCGCGATGGCGGCTGCCGTGCGCGTCTTCAAGGACAACATGATCGAGGCCGAACACCTGTCGGCGGAAAAGGCCGCGGAGAACGACGTCAAGATGCGGCGCGTCCAGGTGCTCGACGAACTCACCCGCTCGTTCGAAGCCAAGGTCAGCGAGCTCGTCGGCGGATTGTCGTCAGCTTCATCCGTGATGGAAGACACCGCCCGCTCGATGTCCTCGACCGCCGCCGCCACCAACCGTCAGGCCGGTGTCGTGGCCGCTGCCTCCGAACAGACCTCGACCAACGTCCAGACCGTTGCGAGCGCCACGGAGGAACTCACCTCCTCGATTTCGGAGATCGGCCGCCAGGTCGCGCAGTCCACCGAGATCGCCGCCCGTGCCGTCGACAACGCGCGCCGCACCGGCGACACCGCCCGCTCGCTGGCCGAAGGCGCGCAGAAGATCGGCGACGTCGTGACGTTGATCCAGAGCATCGCGGCCCAGACCAACCTGCTCGCCCTCAACGCCACCATCGAAGCCGCGCGTGCCGGCGATGCCGGCCGCGGCTTTGCCGTCGTCGCTTCCGAGGTCAAATCGCTGGCCGGCCAGACCGCGAAAGCGACCACCGAAATCTCCGAACAGATCGCCGCCATTCAGGCCGCGAGCGACGAGACGGTGACGGCCATTCAGAACGTCGCCAACGTCATCGCCGAGATCGACCAGATCGGCATTGCAATTGCCTCGGCTATCGAGGAACAGGGTTCGGCGACGCAGGAGATTTCCCGCAGCGTCCAGGAAGCCGCGCGCGGCACCCAGGAAGTCAACGCCAACATCTCCGGCGTGCAGCGGGCGGCCGACGAGACCGGTTCAGCCGCCACCCAGGTGCTGGGCGCTGCCGAGCAATTGTCGTCGCAGTCCAAGGACCTCGCCGGCCAGGTCAACCGCTTCCTCAGCGAGGTTCGCGCCGCCTGAGTCAGGCGCCTGCAGCCAGTACATGCTTGCCAGTCCTAACCTTCACGCGCGGTCATCTGCCAGCTGTGGTAGATGACCCTCGCGGCGGCAGGCCGCGTGATTCAGGACGAGCACTCGACATGCACCAACCGGCACCGCCGCGCCCAAAACTTGCCGAAACCTTCGTTGAACCATCCGTCAAATTGCGCGAAGTAACCATCGGTGTTTGCTGCGAAATTCTCGGCGATACCGCCATCGAATACACCGACCTCGGCGATTACTCCTATCTCGGCCCGGGCTGCATGGTCGCGGATGCAGAGATCGGAAAGTTTTGCGCGATCGCGGCGCAGGTGCGCATCGGCGCACCCAACCATCCCCTCGACCGGCCGTCGCAGCACCGATTTACCTACTGCCCCGAATATTACTCGGCGGACGCGCAGCGCGACCACGACTTCTTCCGGCAACGCCGCGCCGACCGCGTCGTGATCGGGAACGATGTCTGGATCGGTCACGCCGTCATCGTGATGCCGGGCGTAACCGTGGGCGACGGCGCCGTGCTGGCCGCCGGCGCCGTGGTTACCCGTGATGTGGCGCCCTACACCATTGTGGGCGGTGTTCCCGCCAAACAGATCCGAGAGCGTTTCAACCGCGATATCGCTGCGCAACTCTCACGTATTGCGTGGTGGAATTGGCCGGCGGAAACCATTTTTCAGCGCCTGCCGGAATTTCAATCCGGCGACGTCGAGGGATTCTGCGCGCGCTGGAGCAATCGCGCACCGGTAACACCCTAATAGAAAAACGATGTTTCAAGCAGCAAACAGCCTTCCGGACCTGCCTTGAAGGGGCCGTGTTTGGCATGCGGAGGGCGGCAGGCGAAAGCCGGAGCGTGGAACGCCTCGAAACGATGTGGCGGCTCCTGCGAGGCCACAAGGAGGGTTCCCCTGATAACCACGACCTCCTCGTAAAACTCGTGCACGCGCACAGCGTCGATCTCGGCATTCGGCGCCCAGCGAGCGAGGCGATTGAGATGGCCCTTGCCGGCAGCTTCATCGAGCGATCCAGCCAGCGTCTTCGCTTCGATACCCGGTGCGATCGTTTCCCAACCTGAGGAGAGATCTATGTTGAAGAACTCCCGGTGCTCCTTACCGGTCCTTGGGTCGCGCTGATCCATGATGCTGTCCTGTGTTGCTGGTCTAGTCGTCGAACCCGACATTGCGCACGAAGTCGCCATTCGGTGAGCGATCAGTCAATAGCGCTAATCCCGTTTGAAACGATAATCGAAGCGATCGCCATCGGCCGTGATCAGTCCGACCGTCGGATTCGGGAAATGAACCGGCAGGATCAGCGTATCGGTGCCGGCGACGGAAGCAAAGAACGTGCGGCGCGACACCGCCGACTGTTTTGGGTCCCAGTCGACACCCGGCGACCAGTCGGGCTCGCGGCACTGGATCGCGTGGTGCATGAGATCGCCCGCCACCACAGCGCGCTGTCCCTTCGAGAAGATGTTGACGCAGCAATGGCAGGGAGAATGCCCCGGCGTCGGCGTCAGCGTGACGGTATCGTCCAGCGCGTAGTCGTCGTCGACCAGCAGCGCCTGCCCGGCCTCCACGATCGGCAGGCAGTTGTCGCGAAACACCTTGCCGGGCGGCTCGGCTCCCCTGGCGTATTCGGCTTCCCACACCGCGTATTCCTTTTTGTGGAATATGTACTTCGCATTCGGGAAAGTCGGCACCCACCGCCCGTCGCGCAGCGTGGTGTTCCAGCCGGTATGGTCGATGTGCAGATGGGTGCAGAACACGTAATCGACCTGCTCGAAGCCGACGCCGAGCGCGAACAGCTCGTTGCGCCAGCGCGCCTTGCCGGGGAAATCGAACGGCGGCGGATGCCCCTTGTCCTCGCCGGTGCAGGTGTCGACCAGGATGGTATGGCGCGGCGTGCGGACCACAAACGTCTGGTAGGTGATGAACATCTTGCCGGACGCCGCGTCGAAGAACTCCGGCTCCATATCAGCCAGATGCTGCTTGAAGACCGCGTCGTCATAGGCCGGGAAGAAATCCTGCGGCCGCCGCCACGGCCCCTCGCGCTCGATCACCGCGTCGATAGTGATGTCACCGATCCTGATCTGCCGCATAGTGTCCCCCGATTTTGCAAGAAGCGTATCGGGCAGGTCATGATGGTTCAAGCAGCCCGCGGCGCGTGCCCCATGTGCGTCCCGCGCATCAGCTCCGCAGGCCCGGCGCCTCGTGGCCGGTACGCGCGACGTACTCCGTATAGCCGCCGCCAAACTGGTGGATGCCCTCGGGCGTCAATTCCAGCACGCGGTTGGAAAGCGCCGCCAGGAAGTGACGATCATGCGAGACGAACAGCATGGTGCCCTCGAATTCGGAGAGCGCGTTGATCAGCATCTCCTTGGTCGCGAGATCCAGATGGTTGGTCGGCTCGTCCAGCACCAGAAAATTCGGCGGGTCGAACAGCATCTGCGCCATCACCAGACGCGCCTTCTCGCCGCCCGACAGCACCCGGCATTTTTTTTCGACATCGTCGCCGGAAAATCCGAAGCAGCCGGCCAGCGCGCGCAATGAGCCCTGGCCTGCCTGCGGGAAGCAATCTTCCAGCCACTGGAAGACGGTGCGTTCGCCGTCGAGCAAATCCATCGCGTGCTGTGCGAAATAACCCATCTTGACGCTGCCGCCGACCACGACGGTGCCGTCATCAGGCTCGGTCGAGCCCGCCACCAGTTTCAGCAACGTCGACTTGCCGGCGCCGTTGATGCCCATCACGCACCAACGCTCGCGGCGCCGGATCATGAAGTCGAGCCCTTCATAGATGCTGCGGCTGCCGTAACCCTTGTGGACGTTCTTCAGGCTGACGACGTCCTCGCCGGAACGCGGCGCCGGCAGGAAGTCGAACGCGACCGTCTGGCGCCGCTTCGGCGGCTCGACGCGCTCGATCTTGTCGAGCTTCTTCACGCGGCTCTGCACCTGGGCCGCGTGCGAGGCACGCGCCTTGAAGCGCTCGATGAACTTGATCTCCTTGGCCAGCATCGCCTGCTGGCGCTCGAACTGCGCCTGCTGCTGCTTCTCGTTCAGCGCACGCTGCTGTTCGTAGAATTCGTAGTTGCCGGAAAAGGTCGTCAGCGTGCCGCCGTCGATCTCGACCACCTTGTTGATGATGCGGTTGATGAATTCGCGGTCATGCGAGGTCATCAGCAGCGCGCCTTCATAGCCGCGCAAAAACTGCTCCAGCCAGATCAGGCTTTCCAGATCAAGATGGTTGCTCGGTTCGTCCAGCAGCATCACGTCCGGCCGCATCAGCAGGATGCGCGCCAGCGCCACGCGCATCTTCCAGCCGCCCGACAGCGCGCCGACGTCGCCATCCATCATTTCCTGGCTGAACCCGAGGCCCGAAAGCGCCTCGCGTGCCCGGCCGTCCAGCGCATAGCCGTCGAGTTCCTCAAAACGGTGCTGTACCTCGCCATAGCGGGCGATGATGTCTTCCATCTCATCCGCCTGGTCCGGATCGGCCATCGCGGCCTCGAGCGCCCTGAGTTCGGCCGCCACGACGCTGACGGGGCCGGCGCCGTCCATCACCTCGGCAACCGCGCTGCGGCCTGCCATCTCGCCGACATCCTGGCTGAAATAGCCGATGGTAATGCCGCGATCGAGCGACACCTGCCCCTCGTCGGGCAGTTCCTGGCCTGAGATCATCCGGAAAAGCGTGGTCTTTCCAGCCCCGTTCGGGCCGACAAGGCCGATCTTCTCGCCCTTTTGCAGGGCTGCCGAAGCTTCGATGAAGAGGATCTGGTGGCCGACTTGCTTACTGACGTTATCGAGACGGATCATTGTTGCCCAAACATGAAAATTGTTGGCCGCTCTTATTCCATGTGGGGCGCAGGGGAAAGCCTATTCCGGGGGCTAGGCATAGCGTTTTCGAGCGAAGCGGGCACCGGTTCGCGTCAAGAAAACGCGTCAAATAAAAAGATTATGCGGCCCGCATCAGCTTCAAGGTGGCGGCCAGCCGCAGGCTGCGCTTTCCCGCCAGCGCGATGGCTTCCAGTTCCGCGCCCTCGTCGGCGCAGGTGCCGGCAAAGCCGATGCCGACCTCATGGCCACCAAACACCAGATTTTCGCCCTTCGCCGGCGTGTGCTCCTGGTTGAGGATCTCGCCTTTCCAGCGGCCATCGGCCGAGCTGTAGGAGCCGAGGTAATAGAAGAACGCGTCGCCGCCGAGGATGCGACCATTCATCAGCAGCATGACGCCGGACAGGCCGGCATCGACGCCGTCGAGCGCGCGGATGTGAATGGAATAGAGCCCGTTCACGATGCCCCCTGGCCCGACTTCACCGACAGGCGGCAAGGCCTCGTCGTCGAGCCGGGTCAGATTGGCCCAGAACAGCGCGCCCGGCCGCTGCGCGGCGCTGCCCTCGAAGCGCAGCATGTTGCCGTTGACCCGGCCAATCACGCTGGCTGAGGCGACGTCGGTGTCCATCAGCGGCTTGTAATGGGGATCATGATTGTGACGCTGGGTGATGAGCTCGGCGAGGATCTCCTCGCCGCTCTCCTGATAGGTCCCCAGATGCGCGAAAGCGGAATTGCCGCCCAGCAGCTTGCCCTCATGCATGCACATGATGCTGCGACCGAACGCGTCGTTCACGCCGTACTCAGCCTTGTAAAGCCCGTCCAGCAAGGAAGATTTCCAGCTTTATTGAACCATCTCGCGGCGGCGGCATAGCACCGGCGGGGAAGCAGTACCAGCGGTCGTTTCAGCGCAGGTTTTGGGCGCTCCGTGTCATACCTCACGCAACCGGTGCCGGCGACGTGAACCGGCTGGCCACGGCAGCCGACCAATGGGCGATTTCCATTGCGGGTGATACCGATGAGCGAAGATGAAGAGACCATTGCCCGAACCATCGCCGAGGCCAGCGAGCTGCCGTTGAAGGACGCGGCCTATCTGCTGTGGCGGGAGTGCTCCAAGCTCGACTTGCTCGCGTGGCGCGCGATGCCGCCGAACGTGCGTGACGTGTTCCGGTCGCGGCCGTCGGGAGAAAATTCGATCGAGGTCAAATTCGAGCACGATCATCCCGAAGACGGTCTGACCTTCGACCGCTTGCAACTCACCCATCCCGGTATGGATGAAGCGGAAGTGAAGCAGGCCATCATTGCCGCGGTGAGATTCGACGATGCCTGTTTTGGTTACTTCGACAAGATCAAGGGCGAGTTCGGCGCACGTTACAAGCGCGCGGTCGAACTGGCGGCAAGAGATTATCCCGGATATCTGGAACTGACCTATCAGCGGGCGCGATACTACATCAGCTATTACATGAAGTAGTGGCGGCCTGAACGACGCGCCCCTCACCGCTCAGAAGCACAGATTGGTCACCACGTTGCCGCGCTTGTCCTTGATTGTGTAGGGACATCGCAGCCGCTCCAATGCCTTCTTGGCATCTTCATCGCCGAGTGCAGCGGCCCGCTCGTAGTAGGCTTTGGCGGCGTTGGAATCCTTGGCGCCGCCACGGCCTTGCTGTGCGAACGCGCCCATGCGCTCCAGCGCACCAGGATGATTTTGTGCCGCCGCCTTTTCAAACAACGCCCGCGCGGCAACATCGTCCTTGGCGCCGCCATCGCCTTCCGCCAGCATCATGCCGAGCTGATATTGCGCCTCCGCATTGGTCTCGGCGCCCTTCGACAGCAATTCGCGCGCCCGCGCCGGGTCGGCCGGCCCGCCCGCGCCGCCGCCAAGGGCCGCGAGATTGCTGATGCCACGCGGATTGCCGGCCTGGGCAGCGCGCTCGAACAGCTTGCGCGCCTGCGCTTCGTCCCGCGCAACGCCGGCTCCGGTTCCGTAGAGCACACCGAGTTCGACCATGGCCGAGGTCGAGCCTTTGTCGGCCGCCTTGCGCCAGGCCGCGACCGCCTCGGGTGTTTGCCGGTTGGCCGCGTAGGCGCGTCCGAGCTGGTACGTTGCCCGCCGCGATGAGTTCGCGGCGATCTTGCAGTATTTGATCGCGGTGGCGATATCGGAGGCCGCAATCTCAGACGTGCCCTTCACGTCGGCCGGCTTGTCGGGATCGGACGGATCGGCGGCGACACGGTCGCAGAGCACGAGATCGGCCGATTGCGCGCGCGCCAGAACGGGCAACACCAACACACCCATCGCAACCGCGACCCCGTGAAACAGCGTCCTCATGGGGCGACAGGTTGCGTCGACCGGCAGGCAAATTCAAGGCTCGCAAATTCAAGGCTCAAGCCCGCTCTCGCGCAGCACCGGCGCAACCTCGCGCGAGGCGAGAAACCGCAACAGCCGGTCCGCTTGAGCAGCCTTGCCGGAGGCCGCCACGCGGCCGGCGGAAAACACCGCGGGCGTTTGCAGCTCGCGAGGAATCGGGCCGATAACCTCGATACCCCCGACCTGCTTCAACTCGCTGATCTGCTGCACGGCCAGATCGGCCTCTCCGGTGACCAGCCGCTCGGCCGTGAAACCCGAGGGGATGATGCACGCTCTCGCATTGATCTCGGATGCAATACCCAAGCGCTCGATCAACTGCGCGAACAAAATGCCGCTGGCGCCGATCCGCGAATAGGCCACCGAACGGGCGGCAAGCAGCGCCGCGCGCAGCGCGGGCTCGGTTGCGATGTCGGGATGGGCAAAGCCCGCTTTCACCGCCAGGCCAACATAGGACCGCGCGAGATCCACGCAGCTATCCGCCACCACGCGCCCCTCGCGGGCCATGTCGTCGAGCCCCTCGCGGGTCAGGATAACGACATCGGCGCCCTCGCCGCCGCGCAAGCGGTCCAGCAGCGCCAATGTCGGCGCGAAGTCGGCATCGATGCGCACACCGCCGGCTGCCTCATAATGCCCAGCCAGATTGTGAACCGCGCCCTTCAGGGCCAGTGTCGAGAGCACGCGCACGGCATTGTCCATGGCGTTACGCCCGATGCATCAGCTTGAGCACGGCTGTCAGGCGGAGGCTACGCTTGCCCGCAAGCGCGGTGGCCTCCAGCAGCGCGCCCTGGTCGTCGCAGGAGCCGGCAAAGCCAATGCCGACCTCATGGCCGCCGAACACCGGGTTCTCGCCCCTTGCCGGCGTGTGCTCCTGATTGAGGATCTGGCCCTTCCAGCGGCCCTTCTCCGAGGTGTAGCTGCCGATGTAGTAGAACGACGCGTCGCCGCCGAGGATGCGGCCGTCATTGAGCAGCATCACGCCAGTCAGGCCGCCGTCGACGCCGTCGAGCATGCGGATGTGAATGGAATAGAGGCCATTGACGATACCATCCTGGCCGACGCCTCCGGCGATCGGGATCTCCTCCTCCCCGATCGGCGTCATGACTGAGCTGAATTTCGCACCCGGCAATTCCTTGAGGCCGCCTTCAAACCGGTAAAGATTGCCATCCGGCTTGCCCCGCGCCAGCAGGGTGGCGTCGTCGGTGCCGGCCATCGCGCGGTAATTCGGGTCGGGATTATGGCGAACGGTCTTGATCTCGATGGCAAGCTCGCCATCGGCTTCTTCCCGGTAGGTGCCGATATGAGCAAAGGCGGAATTGCCGCCGAGCATCTTGCCGGCGCGCACATACATCACGCTGCGGCCGACCGCGTCGTTGAGCTGAAACCGGATCTTGTAGAAACCCTCGAGCAATGGCCGTGTCCCCGGCAAGCGCATCCGCTATCTAGCGCGGTTCATAACGCAGGGGAACGGCTTGAATCGGGCAAAGGGCTTGAATCGATTCATTTGAGGCAACGTCATCGCAATGCAATGACCCGCCAAAGCGGGCACGCTTTGGCGGGTCAGGGTTGCAATCCGGACGCCCCCGTCCGGGTCTGCGGCGTGGTTCAGGCCGCGGCCGACTTGGCAGCCGTCGGAACTTCGGCGATCGTCTTCAGGATCTGCGAAGCGATGGCGTAGGGGTCGCCTTGCGAGTTCGGGCGGCGGTCTTCGAGATAGCCCTTGTAGTCGTTCTTCATGAACGAGTGCGGCACGCGGATCGAGGCGCCGCGGTCAGCCACGCCGTAGCTGAACTTGTTCCAGGGAGCGGTCTCGTGCTTGCCGGTCAGACGCTTGTCGTTATCAGGCCCGTAGACGGCAATGTGGTCCATGAGGTTCTTCTCAAAGGCCGCCATCAGCGCCTCGAAATAGGCCTTGCCGCCGGTCTCGCGCATAAGTTTGGTCGAGAAGTTGGCGTGCATGCCCGAGCCGTTCCAGTCGGTGTCGCCGAGCGGCTTGCAGTGATACTCGATGTCGATGCCGTAAGTTTCAGTCAGGCGCTGCAACAGGTAGCGAGCCATCCACATTTCGTCGGCGGCCTTTTTGGAGCCCTTGCCGAAGATCTGGAATTCCCACTGGCCTTTCGCCACTTCGGCGTTGATGCCCTCATGGTTGATGCCGGCGGCAAGACAGAGCTCGAGATGCTTCTCGACGATCTCACGCGCGACCGAACCGACATTGCTGTAGCCGACGCCGGTGTAATACGGACCCTGCGGCGCAGGATAACCCGAGGTCGGGAACCCGAGCGGCCGGCCGTCCTTGTACATGAAGTATTCCTGCTCGAAGCCGAACCACGCGCCTTCGTCGTCAAGAATGGTGGCGCGCCGGTTGGTCGCGTGCGGGGTGACGCCATCCGGCATCATGACTTCGCACATCACCAGGACGCCGTCCTTGCGCGCGCCGTCGGGATAAACCGCAACCGGCTTGAGCACGCAATCCGAGCTTCTGCCTTCGGCCTGCATGGTCGATGAGCCATCGAAGCCCCACAGCGGGAGCTGCTCGAGCGTCGGGAACGAAGCGAATTCCTTGATCTGTGTTTTGCCGCGCAGATTCGGTGTCGGCGTATACCCGTCGAGCCAGATATACTCGAGCTTGTACTTGGTCATTGAGCCTCTCTTGAGTTTAATGCTGCTAGGTGCGGAAGCCTCGGACTTTGGAGGTTAGAAGCCCTGCAGTCCCCCGCACACGTGTACCCGGCCACGTCAGGCCGCTTCTTACCAAGCAATTAAAGTGCCAATCGCTGCAGCGCGGCACCGGACGGCGTTGGGATGTCCACCCTCGTGCGTGCATTTTTTGATGCGACATAGAAGCGCGCCTGACATGCGCAGCGGGCGGACAAAAGGCGCTTTCGAGCCCGTCTGACGCCCGATTCTACGGCAGTTTCGGCCCGCAGCTCCCGACCCGATTAAAGCTGCAGCAGCCTTTTGGGCCATTCGGCGGGAGGTTCGGTCGCGGCCGGCAACCATCTCCCCGGCTCAAGCGTTAGTCACCTGCCCATTGCCTCACACGAAGCAAAACAGGAAATGCCCATAAAATGCACACCAGCTGACTTTTTTTGAGCAATTTGCATTCCGGGAGGGCGCGAACGATATCGCAGTCTCGGTAACTAACGGAGAACGAGTCGGGCGCACCATGGTGGTTCGCGCGATCCAGGAGAGACCAGGATGATCAATACAGGTGTGAATGAGGGATCTGCCAAGATCTATCAATTCCCAGCCGGGGGCCGGTCGGCCCTGGCGGGACGTCGCTATGGCGAGACCAAGCCCGACTTTGCCGCGCCGGCGGTCGATGTCGCGGACTGCAGCGGCAGCTGGTACCACGCAGCGGCCATCGAGGAAACCAAGCCTGGGCGTGACCACTGATGCCAGCCCAATGTTCGGTAAATCCGCGTCAAAGAGTTCAGGCGCGGTCGGTGAAGTAGAAAAGGGTCGGAACGAAATCGTTTCGGCCCTTTTTCATGCAAACCTTGTTTTTACGTCAGTTCGCATGCCGTTACCGGCCGTTTGGCGTGCTTGAGCGTGGTGAGCCCGGCCTTTGTGACTTTCAGGGTAATCCCGCGGCCCGAATAGCGCGCCCCCGACAACGCCACACCCTTTTTCAGCGTCACCGCCTTGCCATCAAGCTGCAGATGGGCGCGTGAATCGTACCGAAAAAACCCGGCGATGAATTGCGTGCCGTCGGCGCAACGATAGTTTTTGAAGGTCGCCTGTGCCAACGCGGCCGTCGAGCCGCCCGCTCCCAAAAACATCGTTCCCAGAAGCAACGCCTTGGCGAAACCAGCGATCTTTCGATTATTCATATTCTCCTCCTGACGGCCCGAGTATAGACCAGAGGGCAAGACGCGACACACCCCGGCTCGATCGCCACACAAGAATTGCATCTCCAAGAATTCTATCAAGAATTCCGTAAGGCAGCCCCGATGTCAGATTCCCCTGCCCGTCATCTCAATCTTGCTGGCGCCAGCAATTTCCGCGACCTCGGCGGTTATCTCACCCGGGACGGCCGCACGGTACGCTGGCGGCAGATGTTCCGGTCCAACCACCTCGGCCACCTCACCGATGATGACGCTGCGGTCTTGCGTTCGCTCGGCGTCAGGCGCGCGTTCGATTTTCGAGGCACGACGGAGCGCGCCGAGGCGGTGTGCGGCCTGGCCGATATCACCGTGCATTCGCTGCCGGTCGAGCCAACGGTGGTCGCCGCACTTCGTGCCATCGCCGCCAGCGGTACGGCGCTGTCGACTGACCACGCCGTCGAGGTGATGCGCGATTCCTACCGCAGCTATGTGCAACAGAACACGCCGCGCTTCCGGGCGCTGTTTGCGCATCTGCTGGAGGACCGCGCGCCACTGGTGATCCATTGCACCGCCGGCAAGGATCGCACCGGCTTCGCCTGTGCGCTGATCCTGCATACGCTTGGCGTTCCCGACGAGGTGATTGCGGAAGATTATCTGTTGACCAACCAGTTCTACCGCAGGGATCCCACTGCCAGCAGCGACCTGCCTGATCACGTCAAGCAGGTGCTGGGTTCGGTGCAGCCCGCGTTCCTCAGCGCTGCGTTCGAAGCCATTGACGCCGACTATGGCAGTCTCGAAGCTTATTTCCGCGACGGCATCGGTCTTGGCGAAAAGGAGCGCGCGGCGCTCGCGGCGCGCTATCTGCAATCCTGACAGTTTTTATTTTGACGCGTTTTCTTCACGCGAACCGGGGCCCACTTCGCTCAAAAACGCTCTGCTCGTGTTTCACCCGCCGCATCGAAACGATCCACGCGGCCGACCTTTGGCGCGAGTGTGTCTCGCGATCGCTCAGGCCGCGGCTTCCATTTCCATTTCAGCATCGAGATCGGCGATGACGTCCTCGAACGCCTGGATCGCCTGCTGGATCGCCGCAATCTGCATCAGCTCCCAGTCCTTGATCGGACCGTTGCGGTTTTGCAGCGCGACCACCAAGTCCCGCCGCTGCTCCTTAAGCTGAACAAGCGGTAAACCGTGATCGGGTAGAGATCCCATCGTGATGCCCCTGCCAGGATTGGACTCCCCTTGTAGGGAACGGAACCTGCAATCGACTTGCGCAACTCAGGCAAATTTTAGCTATCGGCCTTGATCCGTATTCTTACGTAGTACCCGCCGCCTTCACGGCCCGCTCGATCGCATCGCTCAGGGCTTCTGCCAAGCAACCGGTCGCCCACTCACTGACGTGAAGATGATTGTCGGCACCGTCTTCCAGGGCACTGATCGGGATATTGTCATCGACCCAGCGTCGCATCAGGGCGAAGCGTTGAAAGACGTTGACCTTCGCGATCTCAGCGGCTGCGGCGATGAACGCCACCATTTCTTCCGATGCCTTGAGCTTGTCGGTCATCGCCCTGGTGTATTGCAGGTCCATCAGGATCACATCCGCCGACAAGTCGGCGAGTTGCCTTAATCCGCTGTCGATGGCTCTGGCGACCTCCCTGCGATCCATGTCATGAAAGATTGCGTTGGTACCCACCTGCCAGATTACCAGAGCTGGCGCCTCATCGAACACGTCGGATCGAAACCGCTCTAACTCTTTCGGCGCCTCCTCGCCGCTGATACCGCAGTTGAGCACATCGATCGTTCGCCGCGCAAGTTTCTGCCGCAACAGCATTTCCAGACGAGGCGGATAAGGTGCGACCGGCGCAACGCCCGCCGTCGAAGACGATCCGATCGCCACGATTTTGATCTTTTCCGGACGCTGCAGCGCCGCCGTCAGGTGCGGCAATTTGTATTTGAAGTTGGCGACGTCCGGATCGCCGGCACGTGACACGTCGTTCATTTCATCACCCTCAGCGGGAATATCTTGTTTGACACCCGCATTTGGATGCGAAATTCGCCGCATTGCAAATGAAAAACTGCCGGCGCTAGTGTGTGCTCCCTTTTATCGGCCCGTGGAGGCCCATTATGGATGGAAAAGTCATTGTCGTGACCGGCGCCCTCGGCGCGCTCGGCAGCATCGTCGTTGACCAGGCGCTGGCGGCCGGCGCCAGGGTCGCAAGCGTAGACCACGCGCCGACGCAGGTACCGGCGACATCAAACCAGTTCGAACTCGGCGGTGTCGACCTGACCGATGCGGCGGCGGCGAAGAAGGCGATCGACGCCGCGGTGTCGCACTTCGGCAAGCTCGACGCGCTGATCAACATCGCCGGCGGTTTTGCGTTCGAGACGGTCATCGAGGGCGATCCGAAGACGTGGCAGCGCATGTACGCGCTCAACGTCACGACCGCGCTCAACGCCTCGCGTGCGGCGATCCCGTATCTGACCGCGTCCGGTGCCGGACGGATCGTCAATGTCGGCGCGCTTGGCGCGCTGCAGGCGAGCGCCGGCATGGGTGCCTATGCCGCGTCCAAGGCCGGCGTGCATCGCCTCACCGAAGCGCTCGCCGCCGAATACAAGGGCAGGATCACGGTGAACGCCGTGCTGCCGTCGATCATCGACACCGCGGCCAATCGCGCCAGCATGCCGAAAGCCGATTTCAGCAAATGGGTAAGACCAACGGAACTGGCCGACGTGATCCTGTTCCTCGCCAGCGACGCCGCCTCCGCCGTCACCGGCGCGCTGCTGCCGGTAAGCGGGCGGGTTTAAGTCAGGTCAGTCGGGTTTCCGCGCCTTTTCGCTGTGCCTTTCGCGTGCCACCGCCGCGGCCGGAGCCGTCGTGCGCGGTGTGAATCTCGACCTTGTAAAGTCCCTTGAGCATGACCGCTCCGGCTGCAGCCGGTCCTTGTTGTTTTTCTGAAGCCAGACGGTGGAGATGTCGCCGTGCGCGTTCAGTCCGGGATCAACATCCGCAGCATCGACTTGAAGCGGATGCTCTGCTTGCCGGCGAGCGCGATACCGTCGCTCTCGGCGGTGTCGTCTGTATAGGTTCCGGTAAATCCGATGGTGACGATCTTGCGTTCCCAGACCGGCCGCTCGCCATAGGTCGGCGAATGTTCCTGGTTGGTCAGTTCGCCTTTCCACTTGCCTTTCGCTGCCGTGTAGGTGCCGTAGGCATAGAAGAACGAGTCGCCACCCCGCAACTGGCCATCACGCACGACCATAACGCCCTGGTTGCCGCCGTGGACGCTGTCCAGCATTTCCACGGTGATGTGATAGAGGCCGTTCCTGATCATGGATTGGATCGCGCCCGTTTGCCTGTCCCGCCGGCCAAGATAGCCACCTACGCGCGATTTGGCCAAATCCGGGCTAAACTCGTGACACTGAGTCGCGGCCGCTTCTGCCGCCGGAGCCTGTCGTTGGAAACCGCGCTTTATCTGCCCGTCAAACGCTTCCTTGAAAAGCTCGGCTTCACGGTCAAGGGCGAGATCGGCGGCTGTGACCTGGTGGCGCTGAGCGGCGACGATCCGCCGGTCGTGGTGATCGGGGAATTGAAGCTCACATTCAATCTCGAACTGATCCTGCAGGCGGTCGATCGCGCCGGCGCCTGTGACGAGGTGTGGCTCGCGGCCAAATTGTCGGCACGCGGCAAGGGCCGCGAAAGTGACGCCCGCTATCGCAACCTCTGTCGTCGGCTCGGCTTTGGCATGCTCGCGGTCACCAACACCGGCGATGTCGAGGTGATCGTCAAACCCGCCACGACAGCCCCTCGCCGCAATCCCAAGAAACGCTCGCGGCTGATCAGGGAGCATGAGCGACGCAAGGGCGATCCGGCGATGGGTGGCTCTACGCGCGCGCCGATCATGACGGCCTACCGCCAGCAGGCGCTGGCCTGTGCTGCGGCACTTTCAGGTGGCCCGCGGCGCGTGAAGGATTTGCGGATCGAGATGCCGGACGCCGGCAAGATATTGCTGCACAATGTCTATGGCTGGTTCGATCGCGCCGAGCGCGGCATTTACGTCCTGACCGATGCCGGACAGGCCGCGCTGAAACGCTGGCCGCAACGACCGCTGGATCTGACCGCCGCCGAATAGTCCCGACAAGGACGGTGAAACCGGGAGGACAACATGATCGTGGTTACCGGCAGTGTGACGGCGCGCCAGGACAGTTTCGACGAGGTCCGCCGCCTGAGCCTCGAGCACGTCCATCGTTCGCGCAGCGAACCCGGGTGCATCTCGCACGCCGTGCATGTCGATTGCGAAAACCCGCTGCGGCTGGTGTTTTTCGAGCAATGGGCCGACCGCGCGGCGCTGATTAACCATTTCGCGGTCCCCGCTTCGCGCGATTTCGTCAAGTCGCTGCAGTCGCTGGCCGCGGCCGCCACGTCCATCGAACTGTACGACGCTACCAGACTGGAGAAATTGTAGGTGCATGGCTGTAATGCCACGCCAAATTCATATTGCAATGCAACATAAGGGCACTTAGGTATCTCCGCATCAGATGCGAGGCCCCGATGAGCGAAGACTGGAACACGAAATACGGCACCCGGCGCGTACGGCGCGATCCGCCGACGCTGGAAGAAGCGATCTTCGCCGCCGTCGGCATTACCGACGATCAGCAGCAGCAGGCGGAAATCGCCGCAGCGCTGATGGGGCTGCCGTACGAAGAAGTGCTGGCTGAGGTGAAGAAGACCGGCCGCGCCGTTGCGCGATCCGCCACCCGCGTCATCACGGGCGAGCAAGGCGCCCAGCGCTCGGTTGTGGTCGAACGCAAGGTGATCAGGCGCTTCGGTAACGACAAGCGCACCGGTACCTGAAAGGCCCCCGGGCAATTCGCGCGATCCAGGAGATCCGCGAATTGCCGCTAAAGCGTTTTTCAAGCGAAGTGGGCACCGGTTCGCGTCAAAAAAACGCGTCAAATCAAAAAATACAGAGCCCCGTTCCGACGCAAGCGGAACGGGGCTCTGTCGATGGGCCTTCCGGTCAGGCCGTCCGGCCCCAGCCGGACATTCTCAGCATCATGGCCCAATAAGCACGATTGAAGTTCGTAATCGCCCGTGCGGCCTCGAGCGTCGTCGCCATTGCGGACGGCGCCCCTTCCGGCTGGTTCTGCTTGGCCAGATCGATGCTGCCGGTGGATTCGCCGTAGCGGAACGTCAGGTGTGCGCCAAACTTGTTGGCGAGCGCCCGCATCGCTTCATTCTGCGCGCCGGTGGTGATCCGCAGGCTTTTATATCCTTTGGCCCGCGCTTCCGCGATCAGCTTCCTGAACAGGATGCTGCCGACGCCCTTGCGCCGTACCGAACTCTCCACGCTGAAGGCGATCTCCGGCAGTGCGTCAGGCGATTGCTCCGGCGGATGCAATTCGGCGGCACCGCGCACCACGCCATCCTCGAAATAGCCAATGATGACAGTGCCGTCGTTGGCGCATTTTTCGGCGTAGCGTTCGATGAAGCTGTCGTCCATGAAGCCATGAAAGCGATCATGGCGGCTGGTGCGGTCGAGCCGCAAAAGGTGATCGCGCAGAAGCGGCAATTCCTCTTGCTGGCTTAGAATCCGAACGGCGCCCTTGGCGCGGCTCGGAGCGGTAGTCTGGTAGTTCATAGTCATAACTCCTCGTGGTGGCCCTCGAGGAGGCGTCGAATCCCTAGACCACCTATATTGTGCATCGCAATATGAAGTTCAACCCCTTCAAATGCCTAATAAAAAGCCATTCCCTGCTTAACAATTCGGTAACCAAATCGACTGCCAGTCGCGGCGCTCGGCAAGCTATTTGCACGCACTGGATTTGAGCCGGGCTTTGGCCCACACTTATCCCGGTTCCCGGAGGTCCCATCGTGGCTGTCGTGCTCGACACGAGTTCTTCAGTTCCGGATCGACGCCTTGCGGTCTGGCAGGACATCGTCTGCGATACCTTTGTCGGTCTCGATTGCCACTCCGATATGCGGGAGGGGTTTTGGGGCGCGGTATCGCAATCCGCGGTCGGCCGCGCGACGTTTACCCGCGTCGATTCCTGCGCCCAGCGGGTGTTCCGCACGCCATCCCGGATCGCACGCGCCAGCGAGGATTACGTGCTGCTGGCGCTGGGCAACCGCGGCGTCAACGGCGTGTATCAGGACGGCCGCGATGCCGTCGTCTGCGCGGGACAGTTCGTCATTTACGACACCACCCGCCCCTACGAGCTGCGCTTCGATGACAGTTTTTCACAAACGATCCTGCAGATGCCGCGAAAACTTCTGCAGCAACGCATCGGCGCCTTCGACGCGCTGACCGCGACCACCTTCTGCAGCAGTCGGCCCCTGGAAGGCCTGGCCTACGAGTTTCTGGTTAGCACCAGCAAGGTCGTCGACCACGTCGATCCCGCCACAGCATCCCGCCTCTTGGATCAGGGACTGGATCTCATTGCCATGGCCTTCGCCGATCGGATGCATGCGCGTTCGTCGGATCAGTCGTTTCACCGCTCTGCGCTGCTTTATCGGCTCAAGAATTACATCCTGACGCACCTGAGCGATCCCGACCTGTCGATCTCGCAGGTTGCCGCGGCCACCGGAATCTCGCCGCGCTATGCCAGCGATCTGATGGCCGACGAGCAGCACTCGTTCCGCGGCTACGTCCAGATGCAGCGCCTGGAGCGGTGCAAGCGCGATCTGTCGGACCCGGCGCATGCGGCCCGGCACATCAGCGACATCGCATTCGCGTGGGGCTTCAACGACCTCGCCCATTTCAGCCGGATCTTCAAGCAGAGGTACGGTGCCTCGCCGCGCGAATGGCGAGACCACCCGACGCAATAAATTCTCCTCCGATCGCTCTGGCCTCCCGCGGCGGCAACGCCCGCCTGCGGACGCGCCGGGTTCTCCGCCGTCACGGCTGACAATTGCAAGTTAAAACAAGTTTTCGTTCTGCCACGGACAAGCGCCGCAGCCAGGGGCGGCGGTAGGCTTTCGACCCAATGATTGCCTTTCTTCCCAACGCAGAAGGATGATTTCAATGGGTCTCGTGCACCAGAAGTACAAGGTAGCGGTGGTTCAGGCTGCGCCGGTCTTTCTCGATCTCGATGCGACTGTGGACAAGACGATCGCGCTGATCGAACAGGCCGCCGCCCAAGGCGCCAAACTGATCGCGTTTCCCGAAACCTTCATACCCGGATATCCATGGCAGATCTGGCTCGGCGCCCCCGCCTGGGCGATCGGCCGCGGTTTTGTGCAGCGCTATTTCGACAACTCGCTGGCCTATGACAGCCCGCAGGCCGAAAAAATTCGCAACGCCGTGAAGCGTGCCAAGCTGACCGCGGTCCTCGGCCTGTCCGAACGGGCCGGCGGCAGCCTCTACATCGCACAATGGCTGATCGGGCCCGACGGCGAGACCATCGCCAGGCGCCGCAAGCTGCGGCCGACCCATGCCGAACGCACCGTGTTCGGCGAAGGCGACGGCAGCGACCTTGCCGTGCATGATCGCGCCGATGTGGGGCGGCTCGGGGCCTTGTGCTGCTGGGAACATCTGCAGCCGCTGTCGAAATACGCGATGTACGCCCAGAACGAGCAGGTTCATGTCGGCGCCTGGCCGAGCTTCTCGCTGTACGACCCGTTCGCGCATGCCCTCGGCCATGAGGTCAACAACGCCGCGAGCAAGATCTACGCGGTCGAGGGCTCATGCTTCGTCCTCGCTCCCTGCGCCGTGGTCTCGCAGGCCATGATCGACGAGCTCTGCGACTCCCCCGAGAAGCACGCGTTCCTGCATGCCGGTGGGGGACACGCGGTGATCTACGGTCCGGACGGCAGTTCGCTCGCCGAAAAACTGCCGCCCGATCAGGAAGGCATTCTGTATGCCGATATCGATCTCGGCATGATCGGCGTGGCGAAGAACGCAGCCGATCCCGCGGGACATTATTCCCGGCCCGATGTCACGCGGCTGTTGCTCAACACCTCCCGCGCCAACCGCGTCGAGCATTTTACCTTACCGGTCGATGCCGAGGTCATGAGCGAGATCAGGCTTCAGGCCTGAGAGCTTCAGAAGGTTCTGCCAGCTGACGAGGAGCGAGCCCATGGAATCCGCGATCCCGGACCATCTGCGAAGCGCGCGCACACGCCACCGTCGCGTCCCGGACGACTACGCACCGCCCTACCCATCGTTCGTCGCGCGCCACAAGCCCGCCGTGGTGCGGGTGGTGATGGCCTATTTCGGTGTCCAGACCCGTGGCGAGCCGTCAGAAGCCGCCGAGCAAGCGCTGGCGTGGATCGTCGCCGCTTTCGGGCAGAATGGCGGCCCAACGCATTGGGACCGGGCGCGCTATATTGACGAAGCCGGTTTCACCAATGTCGTCACGGTGGCCTATTGGGACGATCGCGCCAGGTTCGACCGCTGGTTCCCGGCGGCGCGCGAGGGCTGGACCGGCGAGCGGCGAAACGGTGCGGGCACGTTCATCGAGGTGCTGCATCCCAGCGTGGAAGGCTACGAGACCCTGTTCTCGTCCCTCGAAAGACCCGAAGGCGTCGCGGTTCTCGCCGACGGCATGAGCGGCGAGATTCAGGAGCACGCCTATTGGGGCGGCATGCGTGATCGCATTCCCAAATCCCAGACCAGCGAGATGGCGCCATCAGGAAACATCACCGCTGTCCGTGATGGCGCCCGCATCAGGGTCATCCCGTCAGACAATGTCTGCCTGATCCGGTCGGGCCAGGATTGGGGCGATACCGAAGCCTCCGAACGCAAAATGTACCTGGAGGATGTCGAGCCGGTGTTGCGGGAAGGCATGGACTTCCTGCGCGATGACGGCCGCTCGATCGGCTGTTACGCCAACCGCTATATGACCGTCGTCGCGCCCGACGGCACACGCACCGAAAAATCCTACGGCATGAGCTGGTGGAAGAGCCTCGCCGCCCTCGAGCGATGGGCGGAATCGCATCCGACCCATGTCCGGATTTTCGGCGCGGCGATGAAATATCTGTCGACCTTGGGTCCTGCCGCGAAGCTGCGG
Source organism: Bradyrhizobium sp. AUGA SZCCT0222 (assembly GCF_018130205.1). Lineage (NCBI taxonomy): Bacteria > Pseudomonadati > Pseudomonadota > Alphaproteobacteria > Hyphomicrobiales > Nitrobacteraceae > Bradyrhizobium > Bradyrhizobium sp. AUGA SZCCT0222. The sequence goes on along the minus strand of NZ_JAFCLX010000029.1, from coordinate 70,561 downwards.
CTCTATCACGAGGTCACGGTGGCGCGGGCCGACGAAGCCTTTTTTGAATATCTGGATTGTCACCCGCGTACCGGAATGCTGAACGCCGTGCCGGCGGACAACACTTAAAGCAAGATGGCTTTGGGTTGAATCCCACGGACGTCATCCTGAGGCGCGAGCGAAGCGAGCCTCGAAGGATGGACCACGGGCGCATCTCATCCTTCGAGGCGCGCAAGGGCGCGCACCTCAGGATGACGCGATAGGCTACGACTTGGCGTCGTGCGCCGGCCTACAGCACCATCTGGGTCTGGGTGACGATCGCGACCAGCTTGCCATCCTCGGTCTCGAGCCGGGTCTGCCAGACCTGGGTGCGTCGTCCCCGGTGCACCGGGGTCGCAGTCGCAATCACCGTGCTGCCTTCCTTGGCGCCGCCAATGAAATTGGTCTTGCTCTCGATCGTGGTGGTGCCCTTGGCATCCTCAGGCAGATTGATGACGGTCGCGGCTGCGCCAACCGAATCCGCAAATGCCATCACTGCGCCACCGTGAATCGTATTCCGCAGCGTGCAGAGCTCCGGCCGCACCAGCATCCTGGCGACCACGCGGTCCTTCTCGGCCTCGACAAACGTCACGCCCTTCAATTCCGCAAACGGCATCTTCATGGATTGAATTTTTTCCAGCAGCGTCATGATTCCTCCCGTTTTGTTCCGCTTGTCATACGCGGGCTTGACCCGCGTATCCATCATCTTCCAAACAGATATTTCTGAAATGATGGATTGCCGGGTCAAGCCCGGCAATGACGTCTGTGGTAATTGCAAGCATGCGCCAGTTCCCGCCCCACCGGATCGTCTGCCTCACCGAAGAGACCGTGGAGACGCTGTATTTGCTCAACGAGCAGGACCGCATCGTCGGCGTCTCCGGCTATGCGGTGCGGCCGCCGCAGGTGCGCCGCGAGAAACCGCGGGTATCGGCCTTCATCTCGGCGGACATTCCGAAGATCCTGGCGCTGCAGCCGGATCTGGTGCTCGCCTTCTCCGACCTGCAGGCCGACATCGTCGCCGACCTCGTGCGATCAGGCGTCGCCATCCATGTCTTCAACCAGCGCGACGTCGCGGGGATACTCGCGATGATCCGTACGCTGGGTGCGCTGGTCGGCGCCGCGCATCGCGCCGATCAGCTCGCGACCAGCTTTGAACGGCGCCTTTCCAGCATCGCAGCGATACCCCGTCCCTCACCCAAACCAAAAGTCTATTTCGAGGAGTGGGACGATCCCATCATCAGTGGCATCGGCTGGGTGTCCGAACTGATCGAGATTGCCGGCGGCGAAGACGTGCTGCCAAAGCTGCGGTTTCAGCAGGCCGCCAAGGACCGCATCATTTCATCAGACACGGTGCGCGAGACCGCGCCCGACGTGATCCTGGCCTCATGGTGCGGCAAGAAAGTCGTGCCCGAGCGGATCAGGCAACGGCCGGGCTGGAGCGATATCCCGGCGGTGCGCAACAACCGCATCGTCGAGATCAAATCGCCGCTGATCCTGCAGCCGGGCCCCGCCGCGCTGACGGACGGGCTGGATGCGATCGTGAACGCGCTCTGGCCACAGCAACGCTGACAGCCGACATTGAACCGGCGCGGTCACTTCTGAAACAAACGGTCTCAGGATCATCGTGTTGAACGTGACGGATAGAGGGTTGTGCAAGCATGTGGCTACTATCGACAGCGAAGCGACATCTTGCTTTCGGTCTGGCTCTGGCCGGCGGCCTCTTCGCAGGCCTCGCGAACGCTGCCGATCCGATCACGCCACCGGGAAGCCGCATCAGTCTCGCGCCGCCGAAAGGCTTTGTCGTCGCCACCACATTCACCGGCTTTCAGGATCAGGTGCACCATGCTTCGATCTTGTTGGCGGAGTTCCCTCCCGTCGCGTTCACCCAGTTCCGCACCGGTCTCACAGCGGAAGCGATGGCCAAGCGCGGCATGCGCCTGCTGTCGACGGAGACGATCGACTGGGTGCCTTACGAGCAGATCACCGTGCGTGCGGAGCAGCGCGCAGGCAATCAGGTTTTTGACAAATGGCTCATGGTCATCAACGGCCCCGACATGACCGGAATGTTGACCGTCTCGATCGCAAAGCCCGCGCCAAAGCAGCTGTCGGATGCCGTGATCCGCGCCGCGCTTGCCAGCGTCCGGATCAATGCGACGGCCTCGGCCGATCCGATCGCTGCACTACCGTTCTCGATCGAGCCGACAGCGCGCTTTGCGTATCGCAAGCCGCTGGCCGGCAGGGGACTGCTGCTGAAGGAAACGCCGCCTCCGCCGGAGGGGAAGCTGGAGGATGTCGGCTTCATCGTCAGTCTCGCCACCGAAGCCGCCATTGCGCCCTCTGATCAGCAGCGCTTCGGAGAGCAGCAATTTCTCAACTCGAGAACCATCACCGACCAGAAAATCCTGAGCACCAGACCGCTCACGACGTCGACCATGGCTGGCTTCGAATATCTTGGAGAGGGCAAAGGCGCTGGTGGCCGCCCGCTCCGCTACCTCGTCGTTGCCCTCTATCCGTCGGGACGCCCCTTTGTCCTGCTGGGCATGGCGCCGCCAGAGCGATTTGACGAGGCCTTGCCGGAATTTCGAGCGATGGTCGAAAGCTTCAAAGCAAAGCCGTAAGCACAGCTACACCTTCTCCACCCCGCACCGACTCACTCCTCCGTCATTGCGAGCGCAGCGAAGCAATCCATCTCGCCTCGTAAAGAAAGGAAGAGTGGATTGCTTCGCTGCGCTCGCAATGACGCGGAGAGAATTACACCTTCTCCACCCCGCACCATTCCGCGATGAACAGCGCGGTGGCCTTGGTCGATTTGCGCAGCGAATCCAGATCGACATATTCATTGAAGCCGTGGATCGCCGCGCCGCTGGCGCCGAAGCACAGGCTCGGGATGTTGTAGTTCAGGCCGTAGAACCGGGTATCGGTCAGGGCCGTGAAGACGAGGTCCTCGACCTTGCCGCCATAGACGGCGCCAAACGCCTTGCCGAAGGCCGCTTCCGGTGCGGCGGAGTCCTTCAGCTCGTAGCCTTCCGACAGGAAGCCCGACCATTGCACCTCGGGCGGATTGTTGGAGAGGAAGCGGTGGTCGCGCGAGGCGGCGGAGACGCAAGCCAGAATCTCCTTCTGGCAATCGGCGATCGACCAGCCCGGCAGCACGGCGATGCGGCAATCGACATCGCACCACGCCGGCACGCTGGAGGCCCAGTCGCCACCCTTGATGATGCCGGGGTTGAAGTTGATCGGATGCGTCAGCGTCTTGAAATGCGGATCGGCCTTGGCGCGCTCGTTCCATTCGGCCTCGAGCTTGCCGATCGCATGAACCAGATGATAGGCCGCCATGATCGCATTCGAGCCGGAGCCCGCGTAAGCCACATGCACGGGAATGCCGCGCACCCTCAACCGAAACCAGATCACGCCGACCTGCGAGCGCACCATCTTGCCGCCCGTCGGCTCCGGAATGAAGCACGCGTCGGCACGGTAGCCGCGCTGCAGGGTCGAGAGCGCGCCGACGCCGGTGCTCTCCTCCTCGATCACCGACTGAAAGTGAATCCGCGCGGTCGGCCGCAGGCCGGCGGCCTTGATCGCATCCAGCGCATAGAGCGCGCCGATGGTGCCCGATTTCATGTCGCAGGCGCCGCGGCCATACATCTTGCCGTCCTTGATCACCGGCGAGAACGGCGGCGTCTCCCACATGTCGAGCGGGCCGGCCGGCACCACGTCGCAGTGCCCCTGCAGGATCAGCGATTTGCCGCCATTGGTCGGCGGACGGTAGGTGCCGACCACGGTGCGCGCCTTGGAGAAATCATGCTCGATCGGCCCGAAGCCGCGCAGATCCTTCAGATCCTCGACGTCGATATGCCAGTCGTCGACCTCGTAGCCCCGCGCGCGCAGGAGATCGCCGATCATGTCCTGGCACGGCCCCTCGGCGCCGCGGGTCGAGGGGATCGCGACAAAGTCGCGGGTCGTCGCAAGCTGCGCATCAAAGCCGGCATCGACGGCGTCGAGAATCCTTTGTTGCGTATCGGTGGTCATGCGGCGGCTCCAATCGAAGATTGCAGGTCACGAGAACGAGCCACCCTAGCCCGATCTCAGCCGCCGGGGTAATGCAGAAGATGGGCCTCCCGCAAGGCATCATCGAGCAGACGACCTTCCGAATAGACGCCCAGCGATTCCGGGCGCTCGACACCGTCGAGAAGCCGCGGGCAAGGTTCCGGCGCGCCGATCACGGTCCGCACCGGAATGCGCTCGGCGTAAACCGGCAACGCATAGTCCTCGTCATCGTCGGCAACACCCTTGGTGCGAACCTTGGCCGATGCCTGCTCGATCTCCATCGCGATGACGGCACTCGCCTTGATTTCCTGCTTGGTGCTCTGTCGCAGGCTCGCGGTACGATCGGGAAAGAACCGGTCGACCATCGCGACCAGCGCACGCGCCTTCTCCTCCGGATCGGTGACGATGTAGGCGGTGCCGAAGGCCATCACGGCGCGGTAGTCCGCCGAATGGTTGAAGCCGCACCTTGCCAGCACCAGGCTGTCGAGGTGCGCGACCGTCAGACAGACCTTCTGCCCGTCCGACTGGTTCTCCAGCATGCGGCTGGCGCTGCTGCCGTGCCAGTACAGCCTGCTTCCTTCCCGCCAGAAGAACGTCGGCGTGCAATAGGGCTGGCCGTCGATCACGTAGGAAACGTGACACAGCATCGAAGCGTCGAGCAGGCTGTGGACCGTTGCGTGATCGTAACGGCCGCGCTCATGCATGCGCTTCACCCGGTTGCGCCGCGACACGGCATACGAGTCGGTGGTTACGCTTTCGGTCACGGCAGCTCCTGCAAGGGTTGGTCAGGGATTGGTCACGATTAGAATAGTTGTACCGGCGAATTTGGTCTGCGATAGTGCCAATTCCATGCGAAAAATTCCGACCAATTCTCCTGTGCCGCCGCGAAAGACCGAGCTGCCGCTCGACCTTTCCGGACCGCATGTGACGCCGCGGGCCTCTTCGCCGCACCGGCTCTATCAGGCGCTTTGCCACGCCATCGTCAGCGGCATCGTGAAGCCCGGCGAACCGTTGCCGCCTTCGCGCACCCTGGCAAGCCAGACCGGTTTTCGCCGCAACGCGGTTACGACGGCCTATGAGCGGCTGATCGCAGACGGGTTTGCGGTCGCGATTGTCGGCTCGGGCACCTTCGTCGCCGCGCGCATCCCCGCGCAGGTGAGCGGCGCCGGCAAGGCCAGGATCGTCATCGAGACGCCGCCACAGGGCACCCTGTCGCTCGGCTGCACGCATATCGACGACCGGGCGCTGCAACGCTTCCGGTCCTTTGTCGGGCGGCGGATGCGCGCCTTCGGCACCGACCACCTGCACTACGGCGATCCGCGCGGCAGCCGCGAACTTCGCACCGCCATCGGCGATCATCTGTTGTCGGCACGCGGGCTGCGCTGCGACCCGGACCAGATCATGCTGGCCTCGGGAACCCAGCACGCCCTGCGGATCGTGCTCAGCGCCATTCTCAAGCCGGCCGATCGGGTCTGGTGCGAGGACCCCGGCTATCCCGCCGCGCGGCGCGCCATCGAGCATTGCGGCTACCGCCCGGCCCCGGTTCCAGTCGACGCATCAGGTTTGATCGTCGCCAAAGGCCGCACGTCAGCGCCATCGGCGCGCGCGGCCTATGTGACGCCCTCGCACCAGTTTCCACTCGGCGTGCAGATGTCGATGAGCCGCCGCCTGGAACTGCTCGATTGGGCCAGGGATGCCGATGCCTTCGTGCTGGAAGACGATTACGACAGCGAGTTCAGGTATGACGGCGCGCCATTGCTGTCGCTTGCCGGCATCGATCATTTGCAGCGCGTGATCTACATGGGCACGTTTTCAAAGACGCTGTTTCCCGGATTGCGCATCGGCTATTGCGCGCTGCCCGAGAAGCTGATTGGACCGGTGACGACGGCGCGCGCCGCGCTCGACCGCTTTCCCGGCACGCTGCTGGAAGGCGCTGTGGCTGATATGCTGAATTCCGGCGCGTTCGCTGCCAATCTGCGCAGGGTGCGCGGGCTCTACCGCGAGGCCCGCGACGTTCTGGCCTCGACACTGTCGTCGGCTTCGGAAGGCCGCCTCTCCGTGCCGGTGCCGTCGCAAGGCCTGCATCTGGTGGCGCGGTTCGATCCGTCGGTCGACGCGCAGGTTGCAGCTCTCGCCAAATCCGCGGCCGGCGTCGAAGGCTGGCTGCTGGCGGACACCTATGCGCGCGCGCGGCCGCTGCCGGGATTTGTGCTGGGATTTGCCGGCCACCCGCTTCCGCAACTGAAAGCGTCGGCCGAGAAACTGGCCAAGGCATCGCTGGCGGCGATGCGGGACAACCGGAAGCCGGACATCGGCGGAACCGGCAAATCGCGAAGGCCGGCGTCGGCGCGATCCCGATCGGCGCGCTAACTTAGCACCCTAGGAGAATCGCCGCCGCATCCGCTAAATGCATTGCATAGTCGTCACGATGGAGAAACCCGATGCTTGGCAATCGCAACGTCATGTACCTGATCATCGGTGTGCTGGTCGTTGCCGTCGGCGTGCTCGGCTACAATCTCTATCAGGCCAAGAAACAGCCCGAGGGCGTGCAGATCAATCTCGGCCCCGACGGGCTGAAGATCCAGAGCAAGTGAGGGAGGCCAATTTGGCAATCACGAAGGCCGTGACGGCCGCGGCTCTTGCACTTCCCGCCGGCCTTGCCCTGTGCCTGCTCGCCTCACCGGCCGCCGCGCAGCAGGTGGTCCCCAATGAGCGCAACATCTTGGATCTGCGGCTGGGTCAGCGCATCCTTGTCGACGACGGAACATGCCCGGCTGGACAGATCAAGGAAGTCTCGGGCTCGCAGATGACGACGTCGGGCGTGCTGCGCGTCCGCAAATGCATTGCGCGCCTGGGGACGAAGCAGAGGCGGTAGGGCGCGCACTCATTAAACCGCGATAGTCGCTATCTCAGGTAGGCGAGCCTGCCTTCGCGCGAATGGCCATCGACCGCTTCAAAAGTGCGTTGGCATCGGCGTAGCGGCTCTGATCCTTGTAGAGACGGGCCAGGTTTTCCAGGACATCCGCGAGGTCCGGATGGTTCGGGCCGACCGTCTTTTCGAAGGTGGCCACCGCCCGCTTGTAAAGCCGCTCGGCGTCGGCGTTACGGCCCTGCCGCCCATAAACAGCGGCCAGATTGTTCAGCGCCTGCGCAACATCAAGATGGTCGCGACCGAACGCTTTCTCGGTCACGGCAATCGACCGCTTGAGCAGCCGCTCGGCATCGGCATAACGACGCCGGTTGGTGTAGACATCGGCCAGGTTATTCATCAAAACCGTGGCGTTCGGATCGCTCGGACCGTGCGCCTTCTCGAGAACGGCCAGCCCGCGCTTGAACAACCGCTCAGCCTGGTCGTATCGACGCTGATTGCTATAGAGAGCGGCCAGGTTGCTCAGCGCCAGCACGATGTCCGGATCGTCAGGACCGACCGTTTTCTCACGAATGGCGATCGACCGCTTGAGGAGCGGCTCCGCCTCGGCAAAACGCTCTGTCGTGCGGTAGAGTTCGCCGAGATTATTCAGCACGCTTGCGACTTCGGCATGGTCCGGAGCGAGTGTCTTCTCCCTGATAGCCAATGAACGCTTGTACAGTGGCTCGGCAACGGCGTATTGACCCAGATTGTAGTGGATCGTGCCCAGGTCATTCAGCGGCATCGCGACCATTGCATCATCGGTACCAAACTCCTTCTCGCGAATGGCCAGCAACTGCTGGGCCAGCGGAAGCGCTGCCGCGTACTTTCCGACCCGATAAAGTTCCTTGGATTCCTGGTTGAGACGGCTTGCCTCATCCTGCTCGGCGTAGGATGGCACGATGACTGACAGGCTCAGGGCCAGCGCGGTGACCGCAATGCGGAGAGATGCTTTCATGGCCTTCATCACATATGCCTCCGTCGCGGTTCTTCCGCGACATACGCGCCTTTTGTGTCTTCAGAGGCCAGAGAGGTTCATACTGACGGGTCACCGCGCAGTTGTCGCCATACTGAAACCGACGACGGCAACAGGAGCACGCCTGCTTTCAGGCTATTCAGACGCCTAGCAATCCGGAAACAATTGCAACGAAGAAAATTGATGCAAGCCCGAGAACCATGCCTATGGCGACCTTCACCGTAGGCCCGTCGATTTTCTTATCGAGCCAGGCGCCCACCTTCATGAACACGGAATGTGCCCCCGCCCACAGGAGGTCTTTTATGAATTCGGACAGCAACATGTCACTTGGTCGCGCCGGCCCTGCCGGGGTTCAACTGCCGCCGTCTTAAGCATTCCTGTTGCAAGTTCCCAGACGCGGCGCCATCGATTCGCGCCGTCTCGCCAGCCCGCCGAACCTTACCAACTGCCGTACTTGCCGACGATTCCACGCCAAACGGCGGCGCGCTCGCGGGCAAATGATTCCTTTCCGACACTGGCGTTCTTGGCCACCGCGGTGATCACCATCACGAGTTTAAGCCCGGGGTCGACAAAGATCGACTGGCCGTAAACGCCCAGCAAGGCAAACCTTCGCTTCTCGCCGGGGTAGAGCCAGAACTGATAGCCGTATCCGAAATACGGCGTGGCCTTTCCCGGCGCGAACGCCTGGGGTTGCCGGTGCCAGTCGGTCGCATCCAGCAGATAATCTTTCGGCACGATCTGCTTGCCGCCGACCGCGCCATCATTGGCGAGCAGCATTCCAAGGCGTCCGTAGTCGCGCAGGGTCGCATTGAAACTGCCCGAGCCGGTTTCGGTGCCGTCGGTGGTCCGCACCCACGTCGCATCGGCCTCTGCGCCCATCGGCTGCCACAGCCGCGCGGTCAGATATTCGCTGAGCGTGGTGCCGGTCACCGCGCGAAGCAGCACGGCCAGGATGACGGTCTCGCTGGAGGCATAGTGAAAGCGCGTGCCCTGCACCGCTTCGCGGGTCTGGAATTGGCGCAGCGCTGATATCGAGCCCTCGCGGTTACGGGCAATCGTGAACCGCGTCAGATCGTCATTGCCGTCGTAGGCTTCCTTGAACTGCACGCCGGACGACATTCGCAGAACATTGCGTATGGTGGTCTCGCCATAGGGACTGCCCGCGAGCTTTGGCACGTATTTCGAAACCAGATCGTCCAACGAACCGATCCTGCCTTCGGCAAGCGCCATCCCGACCGCGAGGCTGACGACGGATTTCGCCATCGAATGCGAAACGAAGCGATCCGCCGGTTTTCGATCGTATTGGTAGCGCTCGAACAGGATGGTGCGGTCCTTGATGACAAGCAATCCGGTGACGCGCTGGTGGCTGAGAAAATCGTCTAGCGTCCGGCTCTGGTTTTCGAACCGATAGCCGAGCTTTGCATCGCCGCCGGCTGCGGCAAGCGGCAGCGGAGACACGGCTTTGCTCAGCCTATTATGCGGCAATATCTCGTCGAGATGGCTGAACGATCCAACCCGCACGCCTTCATCGAAGAACCAGTTGGCGCGGGTGCCGAGCGGGTAATTCCTGGCCTTACCCAGCAGCTCCTCATCAGGTGCGGCAAAGGCAGGACTTGCCAGCACCACGAGAAGGCATGACAGCAGAATTCGTCCCGGCTGCATCGACTGGCTCACGCGCGAGGGTGAACGCAATCGCGTGCATCCCGGGAATCATCGAACAACCATTGCCTTACAATCGCTGCCACCGATCTGGCAACGGCTTCGATTGCTGGGTCAGGTACCGGGGATGGGTGTCAGAAGCTCGCGCTCGGATATTAGTTCGACGACGGCTCGAACATGCATTGCAGCGTCGGCTTGGCGATCTTGGTGAAGGTCGGGCCGATTTCGGACTGCTTCGACGCCGGCACCCAGGCGGTCTCGATCGTGGGCACGCCGGTCTCGCTGATGCCACGCAGCAACGCTTCGCGCAGGTCGTTGTCCTCAACGGTCGCGGCTGCATGATCGTGCAAGCAAGTGCAAACGGTTTCGGGATGCGCCCAGCGTCCCACCATGTGGGGTGCGCACTGCCGTACGAACTCACCGCGGGGATCGGGGAGCTTGAACATCGAGCCGATCGGCCCCTGCTGGAACCGCATCTGCGCCGTTAACTGGGTCTGGGCCTGGGCTGATGCGCCCAGCAGGCAGGAAACCAAAATCGCAACGGCACCAAAACGTACAAACATACTGAGCCTTTACCGGCAAATTCTCTTGCGAGCTGTTAGCTGCGATTAGTTGACAGCTGCGACAACGATCGACTGCGGAGCCGAGGTCGTCACCGGCGCGCCGTTGTAGGAGAAGGTGCCGATGCCGGGCAAGCCCTGATCCGAGGAACCAGCGATCGAGGGACCGGCAAGGATGAAGGCGAAGGCGAGGATGAAGCTGATGGTCCGCATTTGACTGTCTCCGGTTTGGGTGCCGGCGTCCCCGCCGTTTCGTTGGCAGAGTGATAAGCAACGGCTGTTTCCGGATATCTGCGCCAGAAGCGGAAAATGGTTTCATCGCAGGGGTGAATTGTTTCGTCGGCCTGCCGGGACGAAACATTGACGAGAAAAACCCAATGATTTCAATATGTGTTCAATGGCTGGACAGAGCTACGGGTCACCTGCGAGCCGGGGCCATTCTACTTTGCATGGGGTTGTTTTCGCGATTTTGAGTCTGGGCCCTGCCGCGTACCCGCCGAAGAGAGGCGAAACTGCCTCACTCGCCATCGAAGGCGCTCAAATCGGGTTCGGGTGTCACCACCGGCGATCCGCAATAGGTGAACGTCCCTACCCCCGGCATGTCGCGATCGGCGCTGCCGGCCAGCGACGGGCCGGTCAGGACGAAAACCAGAGCAATTATGCAGCTGAGGGCGCGCATCTGACGTCTCCATTCACCATCTGGAGATGAGACGCCCGTTGCGGGCAGCTGGTTCGACGCCGTCGCAAGTTCTTAATTCAAGTTCTTAATCATTGTCTGCTGAATAGGCCGCAGCGCAGCAAACTCAACTGTGAACCGAAGCGTCGGTCCGGCAGACTCAAGCGAACACCCGGTGCAACTTTTCCTGTTGGTTCGGCGTTGTTCTCGTTCATCATCCAACAAAGGATAGCCGTCGTGGGCAATGGCAACATCAGTGTTGGCAATCAATCCTCGCCCCGCAAATCCGGCCAGCAACAGATGGCTGGTGCGATGTCGCAGCAAGGCGCCCCTGTCATGGGCGACAACCAGTGCTCGCCTCAGAAGTTCGTGCGGCTGGTGGGCTGCCACGAGCCCAAGGTGAGGGACCCTAAAATCAAGGACTGCTCAGAGGTCCGCCCACATCCCAATCCGGTGAAACGGTAAGCCCCGGGACGGCCGCCTGATCCGGATCGCCGCATCTGGGCTAATGGATGAACTCGCCACATTTCTGCACCGCGGCGTCGGCGGCTCCCCAGGGCATGATCGGCACCGAGGACGTCGAGTTCTTGGGTGACCCCTCGATCAGCCGGTCCGAATATACCATGTAGACCAGCACGTTCCGCTTGGGGTCGCAGCCGCGGACAATCTGCATTTTCTTGAAGAACAGCGAACGGCGCTGGCGAAACATGTCGTCGCCCTGGGACATCTTGTCCTTGAACCGGATCGGCCCGATCTGGCGGCAAGCCAGTGAAATATCTGAAACTTCCTCGGCAAGCCCGAGCCAGCCCTTGTAACCGCCCTTCTCCGGTACCGTAAAATGGCAGGCCACTCCGTCGACCTCGGGGTCGTCGACGCCGTAGGTTGCAAGCTTGTCATTTGGGCTCAGCCATTTGAACACGGTGGAGCGGCGAAAAATCAGGTCCGGCTCGTCGGCGGCAAAGGCCGGGCCGGCATGCCACACCACCGCGGCCAACACCGCCAACGACACGCCCAAGGCCAGATTTCTCCATGACTTGTCACACTTACCGATGGCCTTGAATGTCATTTCTATCTCCGCTGAAGGACCCACCGGTTATGTAATGTGCAAATGCCGCACAGGAAGGCTGAGGAACGGAGCGGGGGAGCTCGCGTTTAACGGAATGTGAGGCTTTTTTGCTACGCTTGCGGCGAAAAGCGCGGGTTTAGAGGGCTTAAGCTGGTGAACGCTTTTCGCGTCTGCAACAACAAATGATCATCGGAACATCGGATTCGACGATCTGGACTCAGGGAATTTGGGCGTGAGCGGGCATCGGCTTTTTGGGTTGAATAGTACGAGCGTAAGCAGTGCGAACCAGCGATTTTGGCAAATAGCTATTCTGGTTGCCGCAGGCACCATCGGCGCCTCCTCCCATGCCGACGCCGCCCTGTATTATTGGCAGGATTCCGACCCCAGCTTCTACCGGCCGGCACCGTCAGCCCAGCCGCGCAAGCAGCGCGCCCGCAAGCCCTCGAAGGCTATGGTGGCCGCCGAAAAGGAAATCAGCGCCAAGCCGCAGGGCCCCCTGATCATCGCGATCTCGATCAACCAGCAAAAGGTCAGGGTCTACGACGCCAACGGAATCTTCGCGGAAAGTCCGGTGTCGACTGGCACGAAAAGCCATCCGACCCCAATGGGCGTGTTCAGCATCATCCAGAAGCACAAGATGCACCACTCCAACATCTACAGCGGCGCGCCGATGCCCTTTATGCAGCGCATCACCTGGTCGGGTGTCGCGATGCATGCCGGCGCCCTGCCCGGCTATCCGGCGTCGCACGGCTGCATCCGTTTGCCGATGGCCTTTGCCGCGAAGATGTGGAACTGGACCAAGATGGGTGCGCGGGTCATCGTCACGCCCGGCGAAATGACGCCTTCGAGTTTCTCGCACCCGCTATTGGTGGCGCAGAAGGTCGTGGCGCAACCTGTGGCCGCCGACGAGCCGATGTCGGACGCTCCGGCGGTGAAATCCGACAAGGGCGCGGACGCTGGATCGGCAATCAAGCCCGCGCAGTCCGAAGCGAGCCTGGAATTGCGTTCGACCGTCGGTCACGGCAGCCCCGATCGGACGCCGTTGCGCGAACGAACCCACACTGCAGATGCCAGTGGAGTCATGCCGGCGGCCAATGCCGCTACGATGTCCGATGCTTCGTCCTCGGCGAGCAGACTGCCGGTGTCCGGCGATGCTGCGAAGTCCGAGCCGGTGAAATCGGACGCTGAGGCAGAGCCCGCCAAAAGCGCCGACGGCGCGTCCACCGACAGCAAATCGGCCGAAGTGACATCGTCCGAGTCCAAACCGTCGGATGCTGCAACGGCCGAGGTCAAATCGTTTGAGACCGGCGACACGACCAAGCGCGAAATCTCCGCCAGCGACACCCCGGTCGAGGCCAAATCGGCTGACGTGAAACCGGATGAGGCGAAGTCGGACGAGGTGAAAACCGGGACGCTCAAGGCGGACGCGCCCAAGGTCGATACAACGAAAACTGAAGCACCAAAGGCAGGGAAACCGGCAGAGCCCGTCAAGGCGATCGCCGATGCACCTGCCGTCGCGCCCGATGTGAAGAAGGATCCGTCGCGCCTGCCAGGTGTCGAGAAGGCCGCGGCGAAGCAAGAACCGAAGCGCACCGGGCAGATCGCAGTGTTTGTCAGCCGCAAGGATGGCAAGCTTTACGTGCGGCAGAATTTCACGCCGCTGTTCGACGTGCCCGTGACGATCGCGCCGAGCGAGCGGATGCTGGGCACGCATGTGTTCACGGCGGAAGTCGACAAGAACGATCCCAATCTCCTGCGCTGGTCGGTGGTGTCACTGCCGGTGACCGCCCGCAACGCGGCCCTCAAGGAAGAAGACGAGCGCGCCTCGCGCCGGCGCAAGGTCGCCGGCGGCGCCCCGGCCGAGGCCAAGCCAGCACCGGCGCCGAACAGCCCGGCCGAAGCACTGGACCGCATCACCGTGCCACCGGAAGCGATGGCGCGCATCACCGAGGCCCTGACGACGGGCGGCTCGATCGTGGTGTCCGATCACGGCATCAACACCGGCGAAACCGGCGAAGGCACCGACTTCATCGTTCCCTTGCGCTAACTCGCCATAACAGCTTGTTGAGCGGCGCCGATTCATCGGCTCTGCTATGCTTTGCGCCGATGAATCTCGCGCGAGGCCGGCCATGATCGACCGCAGAACCATGATGACGGCAACGCTGGCCGCCATTGCGGGCATCGGCTCGGCCCGGATCGCCAACGCGCAGGCCGGCATGAGCCGGATCACTGCCTACGCGTTTTCGTTTGGCGGATTGGCCGGCGGCGATATCAGGCTTTCGGAATATGCCGGCCGTCCCCTCTTGATCGTCAACACCGCCTCGCTTTGTGGCTTCACGCCGCAATATAAGGGGCTGCAGGAATTGTGGACGGAGTTCAGTAAGCGCGGCCTGATGATCGTCGGCGTTCCCTCCAACGATTTCGGCGGCCAGGAACCAGGCGGCGCGACCGAAATCGCAGCAACCGCGCAGCACCATTACGGCGTGACCTTCCCGATATCGGCTAAGGCCATCGTGAAAGGGCCGAATGCGCACCCGTTCTACAAATGGGCAGCAGAAGCACGGCCGAAGGATGTTCCGCGCTGGAACTTCCACAAATATCTAATCGGCCGCGACGGCTATATCGCCGAAGTCTTCCCGGAATCCGTCGACCCCTCGGATACGCGGGTGAAGACCGCGATTGCGCGGTCGCTCGCACAAGGTGCTTCCGAACGAAGCGGCTAACGGGTCGCTTGCGGGCAATGCGTGGAAACAGCGGGAATAATCCCCTGAATTAACTGGTTCGGCGACAAATCAGCTGCCCTGTGTGACAGCCGTTGCCTTGGCGAGGTCGCTGCAACTAGGGTATTGTGGGTTGGGGCGGGAAGCAGCCGGGAGACGGCAAAGCCGGTACCGGAAGCGGGATCATTTAAGGAAAACAAGATGCGTATTGCGGCAGGGTTGATCTTTGCAGGCGCGGTTTCGTTGTTGACCTCAAGCGCGGCCTGGTCGCAAACGCCGCCGGCCAAGGGCGCGGCTGCGCCGCCGGCCGCTCCAGCGCCCGCTGCCGCAGCGCCCCAGGCAGCGCCGGCCCCGAAAGCAGCGGCCGCTCCGGCCCGGCCACCATGCGCCAACCCGAATGCACTCGGCATCGGACGCACCGTCGAGATTGACACGACAGGCGGCCCCGGCTTCGGCTTTGAGCATTTCAAGGATCTGGACTTCCTGCGCGACAAGGAAGTCGTGCTGACATTCGACGACGGCCCGTGGCCGGTCAACACGCCGTCGGTGTTGAAGACGCTCGCCGAAGAATGCACCACGGGCATCTTCTTCCCAATCGGCAAGCATGCCACCTACTATCCGGAAATTCTCAAGCAGGTCTACGCGGCCGGCCACGCGGTCGGTTCGCACACCTGGTCGCACGCCGCCCTGGTCAACAAGAAGCTAAGCGAGGATCAGCGCAAGGAAGAGATTGAGAAAGGTTTTAGCGCCGTCAAGTGGGCATTGGGCGGCACCTCGCCGGCGCCGTTCTTCCGCTTTCCGGCGCTGCAGCACCCGCCGGAAATCGTCACCTATCTCGGCACGCGCAACATCGCGATTTTCTCCTGCGATCTCGACTCCTTCGATTTCAAGGCAAGCAAGCCGGAGAAAATCATCGAGACGGTGATGCGCAAAGTCGACAAGCTCGGCAAGGGCATCATCCTGATGCACGACTTCCAGAAGCACACCGCGGAAGCCCTGCCCGAACTCCTGAAGAAGCTGAAGGCCGGCGGCTACAAGGTGGTCGCGATGCGCGCCAAGGCGCCGATACAGACCCTCCCGCAGTTTGACGAGAGTCTACTGAAAGAGGCCAAACTGCCGACGGTGAGTTCGCGCCCGGTTTCCAGCGTCGTGCAAACGATCTCGGAATAATCGGCTTCGACTCGGCGACAAGTCCATGCCGGCGCTCCGCATCGAAGGCTACGTTATCGTCTCGGCGGACGGCATGCTGGCGAACGCCAGCAATGTCATGCCTGACGAATTGCGGTTCGAGGGCGACAAGCAGTTCTTCACGGCCGCCCTCGACCGCACCGACCTGATCCTGCACGGCCGCAATTCCTTCGAGGACCAGCCGAACTCGCCGCGGCGCAAGCGCCTCATCCTGACGCGAAAGGTGCGCGCGATTGCGCCCGATCCGTCCAATCCCAACGCCACGCTGTGGAATCCGGCGGGCGCCTCCTTTGAGGCCGCCTGCGAGCAGACCGGAATACGCGCCGGCACGGTGGCCGTGATCGGCGGCCCTTATGTGTTCGGCATGTTCATGGACCGCTACGACGAGTTCTGGCTGTCACAGGCCCCGCACGTGCGGCTGCCGGACGGCGAGCCCTGCTTCCCCGGGGTACCCGCGCGCTCGCCGCAGCAGGTGTTGGCGTCGCACGGATTACGCGCCGGACAACGGCAAATACTCGACCCGGCGGCTGACGTCACCGTCACGCCGTGGCGGCGGACCTGAACACACGTCCGCTCTAGTCTAGACGTCGTAGGCGGGTTCCGACGACCGCGGCCCGCGGCCGTAGCCCGCGATCATGAACAGGGCGCCGACGATCGAGAGATTCTTCAACGCGTCGATCAGCGTCTTGGCGTTCTCGGGCGAGGCTTGATTCCAGAAATCGTGGAAATAGAAGGTGGCGGTCAGCACGAAGAAGATCAAAAGGATCGCAAAGAACCGTGCGCCGAAATTAACCGCGATCATCAGCCCGGCGATGATCTCGAACCCGCCAATCGAAAGCGCCAGCAATTGCGGCGTCGGCATGCCCGTGATGGTTTCGAGCTGCGAGGTATAGGGCGCGAGCAGTGTGGGAATGGTCACCTTGGACGCGATAAAATCCGCCGTCTGCTGGATGCCGAAGAGCTTGGTCGCTCCCGTGTAGATGAAGAGCACGGCGAACAAAACTCGCCCGAAGGTAAAGAACGCTGGCATGGGTCGGCCTCACTGGATGGCAATGCAATGTCACAAGCGGTCGCGCAAAGCGATTATGAGCGTTTCGCCCCTGCTTTTCAAACGATCAAATCGAAACCATCCGCGTTAGAACCCGTCGACATCAGTTAGCCGAACAGGGACGGTTGCGAACGGCCGGCGCGCTCCTGGGCCTCGACGGCGGCAACCGCCGTCATGTTGAGAATGCCACGCGCGGTCACCGAGGGGGTGAGGATATGCGCCGGACGCGCCGGTCCGATCAGAATCGGTCCCACCGGCAGCGCATCGGCCAGCGCCTTGATCATCTGATAGGCGACGTTGGCGGTATCGAGGTTCGGCATGATCAGGATGTTGGCCTCGCCTTCCAGCTTCGAATGCGGCAGCACGAGCTTGCGCGCCGTCTTCGACAACGCGGTATCGCCCTGCATTTCGCCGTCCGCCTCGATCTCCGGATGTTTTTCCTGCAGCAAGGCGGTAGCAAGGCGCATCTTGCGCGAAGACTCGGTATCATAGCTGCCGAAGTCGGAATGTGACACGAAGGCAACGCGGGGCTTCATGTTGAAGCGCTGGACGTGGATCGCCGCCAGCGACGCCATCTCGGCCAATTCCTCGGCGCTTGGATTGGGCCTCACCTGCGTGTCGGCGATGAAATAGGAACCTTTGCTGGTGATCAGCAGCGCCAGCGCCGCAAAATCGCTGACGCCCGGCAGGAAGCCGACGATTTCCCGGACATGACGCAGATGGCTCATGTAGCGGCCCTCGACGCCGCAGATCATCGCGTCGGCCTCGCCGCGAACCACGGCAAGTGCCGCGATCACGGTGGCGTTGGTGCGAACCACGGTGCGCGCGGCCTCGGGCGTGACACCGCGCCTTCCGGCGACGTCGATATAGGTCTGGACGTAGGAGCGGTAGCGCGGATCGTCCTCGGGATTGACGAGGTCGAAATCCTGTCCAGCCTTGATCGAAAGACCGAACCGCTTGATCCGGGCTTCGACCACCGAGGGGCGCCCGACCAGGATCGGCCGCGCCAGTTTCTCTTCAAGCACCACCTGGGTAGCGCGAAGCACGCGCTCGTCCTCGCCCTCGGCATAGATCACCCGCACCGGCTGGGATTTCGCCTTGGCGAATACCGGTTTCATGACGAGGCCGGAGCGGAACGCAAAGCGCTCCAGCAACGCGGTGTATTCGTCGAAATTCTTGATCGGCCGTGTCGCCACGCCGGAATCCATCGCGGCCTTGGCGACAGCCGGCGCGATGCGCAGGATCAGGCGCGGATCGAACGGGCTCGGGATCAGCGAGCCCGGTCCAAAGCCCTGGGTTTCGCCGCTGTCGAAGCCCTGCGCCACCGCGTCCGACGGCGGATCGCGCGCGAGCTGTGCGATTGCGTCGACCGCGGCGTGCTTCATTTCCTCGTTGATGCCGGTGGCGCCGACGTCGAGCGCGCCGCGGAAGATGAACGGGAAACACAGGACGTTGTTGACCTGGTTCGGGAAGTCGCTTCGCCCGGTGCAGATCATCGCGTCCGGGCGCGCTTTTCGCGCTTCGTCCGGCATGATTTCCGGATTCGGATTGGCCAGCGCCATCACCAGCGGCTGATCCGCCATCGCCTTGACCATTTCCGGCTTCAGCACGTTGGGCGCGGATAGTCCTAGGAAGATATCGGCGCCGCCGATCACGTCGGCGAGCACGCGCGCGCTGGTCTTCTGCGCATAAGCCGCCTTCCAGCGGTCCATCAGCGTGTTGCGGCCCTCGTGCACGACGCCGTCGATATCGCAGACCCAGATGTTCTTGTGTTGCGCGCCCAGCGACACCAGGAGATTGAGGCAGGCGATCGCGGCAGCACCCGCCCCGGAGCAGACGATCTTGATGTCGGCGAGCTTCTTGCCGTTCAGCAGCAGCGCATTGGTGATCGCGGCGGCGACGATGATGGCGGTGCCATGCTGGTCGTCGTGAAACACCGGAATCTTCATGCGCGCCTTGAGCTGCGCCTCGATCTCAAAGCACTCCGGCCCCTTGATGTCTTCCAGATTGATGCCGCCGAAGGTCGGCTCCAGCGCCGCCACCGTCTCGACCACGCGCTCGATCGTATCGGCGGCGATCTCGATGTCGAAGACGTCGATCCCGGCGAACTTCTTGAACAGGACCGCCTTGCCTTCCATGACCGGCTTCGACGCCAGCGGGCCGATATTGCCGAGGCCGAGCACGGCCGTCCCGTTGGAGACCACGGCGACCAGATTGGCGCGGGCGGTCAGGGTCGCCGCTTCAGCCGGATTGTTGGCGATTTCGGTACAGGCGGCCGCAACGCCCGGCGAATAGGCCAGTGCCAGGTCGCGCTGGTTGGCGAGCGGCTTGGTGGCCTGAATTTCCAGTTTACCGGGCCGCGGCAGCCGATGGTACGCCAGTGCCGCGGAATGGAGATCTTCAGAATAAGACGACATGCATACTCCCGCGTTCCCGGTCCCGATCTCTTATTTCTTCGCCACGTCCGGACGAGGTCAGTTTGCCGGCAGATTGAGCCGGATGTGAAGCACGCGCAACCGCTTGGATGCAACAGCTGATGGAGCCCCCATCAACAGGGCGCGGAGGCCGGCGGATCGACGCAAACGATCGAACCCGGTACCATGACCCCTCCCCATCCCCGGTCATTCGACCGACAACGGCAAATTGCCCTCCGCCCAACCGGCAACCGGAGCTGCCCGAATGGTAAAGGTTCTGAGCGGCCTGGTTGCCGCAATCGTGATCGCGGTGGGCGGTTTCTTCGGCTTTCAGTTCTATACCCAGCATCGAATAGCCAGCGAGCTCGACGCCGCGCTTGAGCAGGTTCGCGTGGCCGGCGGCAAGGCGAGCCGCGGCAAGGTGTCGTTCGACCTCTTGAGCCGCACTGTCACGATTGCCGAAATCACCGCTCAATCGGCTGCGCAACCGCCCGTCAGCGTCAAGATCGGCAGCCTCACGGCCTCCGGCGTCAGCCAGCCGGACCCGGCGCGCTTCTCCGCCGAGAACATCGACATCACCGATGTCGAGATCGGCGCGGCCATGGCCCCGCAGCCGGCTCTTAGCCTCGCCTACAAGGTGCCGCGGATCATTGTGAAGGACTATTCCGGCCCCGCCAGCCTGCAGCGGCCGCCGTCTTCGTCGTCTTTTGCGGACGTCTACCGGTCCGTACTCGAGCAGTTCGCAGGCGTTGCGGCGACGTCGATCACGGCGCCCAGCCTGACCGCAACGATGAACCAGGGCGTTGCGACGCCGGGCGGCGGCGAGGTCGCCTATGCCGGCCTTGCGATCCAGGGCATCAAGGACGGCAAGATCGCCAGTACCAAGATCGACGCTGTGATCTTCACCGCCAATACCCAGCCACCCACCGGCAAGCCGGACAAGCTCACCGGCAATCTCGCAAATGTCGCGGGCTATGACATCGATATCAACGCGATCGCCGCCATCTTCGATCCGCAGAAGGCTGGCGACGACCAGTATTACCGCGTCTACCGCCAGATCACGGCCGGTCCCTATGTCATAACTTCCGGCCAAGGCCCACTCATGCGGATCGACAGCTTTGTCGCCGATGACGTGGGCTTGCGGCCGTCGCGGATGCAATTGCAGGATCTGCTGTCGCTGATACCGCCGCCCGGCGCCGCGCCTCCGACACCCGCGCAGACCCGCGCGCTGATCGAGAAGGTCGCCAAGCTGTATGAGGGCATCCGGATCGGCAATGCCGAGATGCGGGGGTCGTCGGTGGAGATGCCGGACGGCCAGTTGAAGTTCGCAGCGATGCGCTTCAACCTCGATAACGGCAAGGTCGACGAATTCGCGATTGAAGGTGTCGACGGCCGAACGCCACAGGGTCCCATCAAGCTCGGACGTTTTGCGCTCAAATCGCTCGATGTCGCCAACCTGATGCGGATGTCGGCGCTGTTCTCCAACCCGTCGCAGCAGCCACCGCCCGACCAGGCACTCGGAATGCTGGCGCTGATCGAGGGTATCGAACTCAAGGCGCTCGCGGCGCCCTTCAAGGACACCGGCCGTCCGGTCAACATCGACGCCTTCACACTCAACTGGGGCCAGTTCATCGGGCCGATCCCGAGCAAGTTGCAGCTGGCGCTGAAGATGTCGGCCCCGCTCGATGCGCGAATTCCCGGCCAGGACGTGCTGGTCACGGCCGGCCTCGACAAGGCGGCCATCGATCTTAATCTCGGCGCGGCCTGGACGGAGGCGTCACGCGCATTCGCGCTCGAACCGGTGACGCTCGACCTCGGCGGCATCGCCAAGGCGTCGCTGCGGGTGTCGCTCGCCAACGTGCCGCGCGGGGTATTCTCGCCCAATGCGGTCCAGGCGGTGGCCATGGCAGGGCAGATCGAGGCCGGCGCGATCGACCTCACGCTGCGTGATACCGGCGGCATCGACCTTGCGGTCGCGCAATATGCCCGTCTCCAGAATGTCAGCCGCGAGGCGGCGCGGAGCGCCATCGTCGAGGGCATCAGGTCCGGCAGCGAACAGGCCGCGGCCACCAATCCCGACGCCGGCGCCGCCGTGGAAGCGGTCGCCCGGTTTGTCGAGAGCCCGGGCCAGACGCTCAACATAAAGCTGACCCCGCTCGGCAAGGTGCCGGCGATGCAGCTCATGCAGCTGTTGAAGACCGATCCGATGGTTGCGCTGGCGCAATTCCGGATCGAGGCTTCGACCGGGCTTTAACCCTTGTCCGGCAGATTGAGCCGGATGTGCAGTTCGCGCAGCTGCTTGATCGCGACGTCAGACGGCGCGCCCATCAGCAGGTCGACGGCCTGCTGGTTCATCGGGAACAGCGATATCTCGCGCAAATTCGTGGTGCCGCACAGCAGCATCACGATGCGATCGACGCCAGCCGCCATGCCACCATGCGGCGGGGCGCCGTACTGGAACGCGCGGTACATGCCGCCGAACCGCTCGACGACATCCTTCTCGCCATAGCCCGCGATCTCGAACGCCTTCACCATCGCCTCGGGCTTGTGGTTGCGGATGCCGCCGGAGGCGATCTCGTAGCCGTTGCAGACGATGTCGTACTGGAACGCCTTGATGGTCAGCGGGTCCTGTCCGTTGAGCGCGTCGAGGCCGCCCTGCGGCATCGAGAACGGGTTGTGCGAGAAGTCGACCTTTTTCTCAGTCTCGTCATACTCATACATCGGGAAGTCGACGATCCAGGCGAGCTCGAACCGGTCCTTGTCGACCTGGTTCAACTCCTCGCCGACTTTCGTGCGTGCGAGACCAGAGAACTTCCAGAACTTGTCGGGGTCGCCGGCCACGAAGAACGCGGCATCGCCTTCCTTGAGCCCGAGCTGGCTGCGGATCGCAGCGGTGCGTTCCGGTCCGATGTTGTTGGCGAGCGGACCTGCGCCCTCGCCGCCCTCGCGCCACATGATGTAGCCGAGGCCGGGCTGGCCCTCGCCTTGCGCCCAGGAGTTCATCCGGTCGCAGAACGCGCGTGAGCCCCCGCCTGGTCCGGGGATCGCCCAGACCTGGTTCTTCGTATCTTCCAGCATCCGCGCGAATACCTTGAAACCGGAGCCGCGGAAATGCTCTGACACGTCCTGCATCTCGAGCGGGTTGCGCAGGTCCGGCTTGTCGCTGCCGTATTTCTTCAAGGCTTCGGCGAACGGAATCTTCCGCCAGCCTTTTGTCACCGGCTTGCCTTTGGCGAACTCCTCGAACACGCCGGTAATCACCGGCTCCATCGACGCGAACACATCTTCCTGCTCGACAAAACTCATCTCGACGTCGAGCTGATAAAACTCGCCCGGCAGGCGGTCGGCGCGCGGGTCCTCGTCGCGGAAGCATGGCGCGATCTGGAAATAGCGGTCGAAGCCCGACATCATGAGCAGCTGCTTGTACTGCTGCGGCGCCTGCGGCAGCGCGTAGAATTTTCCCGGATGAATCCGCGACGGCACCAGGAAGTCGCGCGCCCCTTCCGGCGAGGACGCGGTCAGGATCGGGGTCTGGAATTCGAAGAAGCCCTGCTCCTTCATCCGCTTGCGCATGGAATCGACGATCGCGCCGCGGGTCATGATGTTCTGGTGCAGCTTCTCGCGACGCAGGTCGAGGAAACGGTACTTAAGCCTTATGTCTTCAGGATATTCCTGCTCGCCTGCGACCGGCAGCGGCAGCTCGCCGGCAGGCCCCAGCACTTCGACCGCGCTGACATAGATCTCGATCTTGCCGGTCGGCAGTTCGGCATTCACCGTGCCTTCGGGACGATGGCGAACCTTGCCGTCGATCCGCACCACCCACTCCGAACGGAACTTTTCCACTTCCGCAAACGCCGGCGAGTCCTTGTCGGCCACGCACTGGGTGATGCCGTAATGGTCGCGCAGGTCGATGAACAGCACGCCGCCATGGTCGCGGATGACGTGGCACCAGCCCGAGAGGCGAACGGTTTCGCCGATGTGGCTGTCGCGGAGCGCGCCGCATGTATGTGACCGGTAGCGATGCATGGAAATCCCAAAAACTGATATTGGAGGTCGAATCGAGGGCCAAGAATCCAGAACAAGAATCGGGGAACAAGGCCTGCCCGAGCTGCGGCAGGGTTTACCCGACGAGGTCAGGCGCGGCAACCAGTGGCGGCCCCTGTTTTGGCCCAAAAAGCGGCATTTCGAACCTATCGGGCGTGAGCCCTTTGCCTATCCCCCGGACGCGCCTATCTTTGTGGTCATGACCGTCCATTTCCCGTTCCAGAACACCTATGCGGCGCTGCCGGCGAACTTTTTCGCCCGGGTGGCCCCCACCCCTGTGGCCGCTCCCCGGCTGATCAAGCTGAACCGGGCGCTGGCCGTCCATCTCGGCCTCGATCCGGAGGTGCTTTCCGGCCCTGAGGGCGCCGAGATCCTGGCTGGCAAACGCGTCCCCGACGGCGCCGATCCGATCGCGATGGCCTATGCCGGCCACCAGTTCGGGCATTTCGTGCCGCAGCTCGGCGACGGAAGGGCCATCCTGCTCGGCGAAGTCATCGACGCCGACGGCGTCCGCCGCGACATCCAGCTCAAGGGGAGCGGCCCGACGCCGTTTTCCCGCCGCGGCGATGGCCGCGCCGCGCTTGGCCCGGTGCTGCGGGAGTACATCGTCAGCGAAGCGATGTTCGCGCTCGGCATTCCGACGACGCGCTCGCTCGCGGCCGTGATCACCGGCGAGCGCGTGCAGCGCGAGACCATGCTGCCCGGCGCGGTGCTGACCCGCGTGGCCGCGAGCCATATCCGGGTCGGCACCTTCCAGTTCTTCGCCGCGCGCGGCGACACCGACGGCGTGCGCCAGCTCGCCGACCACGCGATTGCGCGCCACTATCCGGAGGCCGCCAAGGCTGAGCGCCCCTATCACGCGCTGCTGGAAGGCGTCGTGGCGCGGCAGGCCGATCTGGTCGCGCGCTGGCTTCTGGTCGGCTTCATCCATGGCGTCATGAACACCGACAATTCCTCGATCTCGGGCGAGACCATCGACTACGGCCCGTGCGCGTTCATGGACCATTACGATCCCGCACAGGTGTTCTCCTCGATCGACGAGATGGGCCGCTACGCCTACGCCAACCAGCCGCAGATCGCGCTGTGGAATTTGACGCGGCTCGCCGAATGCCTGCTGCCGCTGTATTCCGACGACAAGGACAAGGCGATCGAACAGGCGCAATTCATCCTCGGCGAATTCGCCGAAAAATTCACCAGCGCTTATCAGGCTGGACTGCGCGCCAAGATCGGCCTGTTCGATCAGCGTGATGGTGACGAGGCGCTGGTGCAGGACCTGCTCGATGCGATGGCCAAGAACCAGGCCGACTTCACCCTCACCTTCCGCCGCCTCGCCGACGCCGCGCTGGACGCGAACGACGACAACGTCAGGGCCCAATTCCTCGATCCCGCGGCGTTCGATGAGTGGGCGGCGCGCTGGCGGCAACGCATCTCCGACGAGCCGCAATCGGCGACGGAACGACATGCCGCGATGCGCAAGGTCAACCCGGCCTTCATCCCGCGTAACCATCGCGTCGAAGCCGTGATCCAGGCCGCGATGAATAACAACGATTACGCACCGTTCGAGGAATTGCTGAGCGTGCTGGCAAAGCCGTTCGAGGACCAGCCGGAGTTTGCCGGCTATGCCGATCCGCCACAGCCGGAGCAGCGCGTGCTGCAGACGTTCTGCGGGACGTGAGTTTCGTCGTCCCGGCGAAGGCCGGGACCCATAACCCCGGTCATCGGTTGTTGAAAAAAGCAGTCGACCATCCTGCGCAACAATCTCTGCCGCGGCGTATGGGTCCCGGCTCAAGGCCGGGACGACGGTGGTGTTTGTAGTTTGCACCATCATCCCAAACACGCCTCTGCATTCTCGCGACGCATTGCGCCCGAGTTTTGCCAGAAATTCCTTGCCCCCAAAATCAGAGGGCGCAGGGAAGACCGGGTGCGCGCTGCACCCGCGGTCCCGTGTGCGGTTTGCACAAAAAGGCTGCACACGAGCATACAGGGCAGCGGAGAACACCCGGCCTTCCCTGCGCAATGGCTTTACGGCTTATGCCGTGATCTCCCCGGAGACGAGTTCTTGGTTGACTCCGTCACTACCGTTTCCGCTTGCGCTTCTCCGACAGCTTGACGCCAGCAACGGGCGCCAGGACCACACGGTTTTGCCGTACGCTAAGTCCACGCCGTCGTCTCAGCGCAAACAAGCGTCCACCGCAACCCGCCCAACGTCCGTGACGACGGCCGACGCCCTTCTGAGTAGGACGGGATGGACAGATATATGCACCTGATTTGCCTTCTGGTAAACAGAAATATTTTTTATTTTGGGGCTTGACACGATTTCCGTAAATCAGAACTGATTTGCCCGTCGGGTCGTTTTGTCGCGCCCAGGCGTCATTGCACGCAGGCCCGAACGGCCTTTGCGACCATCGCGGCGGCTGGCCTGCTTGAAGCCGATCGCATCGGATCAGGCGACAGACAGCTTTCCGGCCGCCCCGAACCCCGGCATGACGCCGCCAAGCATCGTGCTCAACGCCGCCAAACACGGCTTCACCATGCGGCGCTCGCACCAATTGCCCGGCGTATTGGAGAAGGAAAAGCCTGCCTTGCGCGCAAGGGCCTGCATCTCATTGTTGGTCCGCAGCGTGTCGCCGAAGATATGGCGGGCGCCGAATGCCGCCGCGAGGCGCTCGAGATTCGAAAGCAATGCAGAACCGATGCTGCAGCCCCGGTGCTCATCGTGGACGGAAACGCCGAACTCCAGGCCGCCGGTTGCCCGATCGAACGCATAGCAGGCCTCGGCGACGATCGTTTCGACGCCATTCACCGTCATCACCGCGACCACAGCGAAGCGACTATCCGCGCTGGACCGAAACAACAGGTCGAGATCCCGATCCGAGGGGCCATGGCTGGCGCCCGTGAACCGATTGCGTCGCGCGGCCGGCGACAGCGCCTCGAAGTAGGCCTGCAGCGCTTCGCGGTCATCAGCCTCAAGCAAGCGGATCACGACCGACTTACCGGTCCGCAACCGCACAATTTCGAAAACCGCCGCGGCTGCCGTGGCTACGAAGGTCGCGGCGACGTCGAGCGCTTCGCCTTGGAGCATTGGTGCGAGCGCGGGAGAGTCGCAATCCACAACCATCACTTCATGCCGCCATTCGATCGAATTCATGACCGGCTCCTCTGAACATACTGGTGAAGGGGTCGAGGAGGTCATGCCCTCCCCGGGAGCGCACTAGGCGGCAACGGGCTCGATGTTCTGATATTTGACCACGTGGACCAACGCCTTGCGGGCGTAGAACAAGCGCGTCTTGATCGTCGCCTGCGGGAGGCCGATGATCTCGCTTGCTTCCTCGAGGGACTTGAGCGCGAAGTCGACGAGTTCAATCACCTCGCGATGAGCCGGCAGCAACCTCCTGAGATAGTGGTCGAGCTCCACGCTCGTCCTGGCGCATCCAAGCCGCAGCATCATCTGAGACAGATCGATGCCGGCCTCGTTCAGCCAGGAGATTCCGTTCTCTCGGGCCGATGCGCTGGTCTCGGCAGAAGTCGTTTGCATGATCGTCTCCTTATTGCGCTTCCATTCACGCGATGGAACGGACGAATAAGGAGGCCGCGTTTCTGCACGACTTCGTGAATTGCAGAGAATAGTTCTGTGGAACGGAAAATGGTTTCAGGTTCGCTTTCGCGGTGAAACCCTAAAACAGGATAAATTTTATTCAAATGATAGATATGCACGCGTCAAAGCGACGCCTGAACTCAGCTTGCGGCCAGCTCGGCGAACGTCCGGCCGGCAGCGGCGCGCAATGGCGAGCCCTTTGAGAGGATCGCGAGCAGTGCTGCGTGCTGATCGCCTTCCGCGCTTTCAAGCGTTGATTTCGCCCACAGATAGGACGCTTCGAAAACACGCTTGTGATTGTCGAACTCCATGACCTTGGCGCCAGGAATGGTCGGCGGACGCATCACAAAATCGGCGGGGCCCACCGGAATCGAATCCACGCGCTGATGCACCAGCAGGCTGCGCCAGAGCACGCTGACCGCCGATGGCGCCCTTGGCAGGCGCTTTTTGCCAAACGGCAGCAGCAGACTGGAAATCAGCTTGAGGCGTCCCGGAAGCGCATCGTAATCCACCTCGAAGCGTTCGATTTCCTGCTTGCCAAAATGGACCACCAGGTTGGGCCCGCGCTTCAGATTGTGCATCGGCGCAAGCGGGATGTTGTCGATCAGACAGCCGTCAACCAGCATCGAGCCATCCTTGGTGTAGAACGGCGGCAAGATGCCTGGAATGGAGGCTGACGCCCGCACGGCCTGCCACAACGAACCGGTACGAATGACTTCACCAGCCTGGGTGGAGAGATTGGTTGCCACGGCGGCAAACGGCTTCCAGCAATCCTCGATGTTGCAATCCGCCCCGAGCGCCTCCGCAAGCGCGCGGTCGAGGGCCTTGTGGTCAAGCAGGGAGTATCGCGGCCAGGTGGGACGCTTGAAACTCCGGCTCTTGACGAAGATATCGTCCGTGCCTCGATCAAGATCTTCAGCTTCGAGGTTCTTGGCGAAGCCGGCGACCATGGCAGCCCCGACGCTGGTTCCGACGAAGATATCGAAGTCAACGCCGCGTTCGCGAAACGCCTTGTAGATTCCAAGGTGCGCCGGACCCAATCCTCCCCCGCCAGCCGCCACAAACCCGATCGCCCGGCCGAGCAGGAAGCGCGCCAGGCTCCGTACATCGATGTCGTCCTGAAGCGATATGTGGTGATGCATGAAGACGGGCATGCGCCTCAACCAGGCGCCCGTGCCACGCACTTCACCGCTTCGCTCATCATGAACGAGCACGAGCCGCCGCTCGTTGGTTCGATGATAGGTCGACGCCGCAGCCTCTACTTCGGTCAGGGAATCATCCGGCGCCCTGCCCCTGCACACGAACAGGACCTGATCGGATTGCCGGATGCATTTCTGGGTCCAGCGCGTCAGCTCCCGGTCGCCAAAATAGGCGACGAGATCGGATGCCTGCTCCAGTCGATGCAGCCAGCCGGTTACCTCTTCATCGTCCGGATCCCGTCCGGGGAACATTTGATTGATACGCTGGGAGGTCACGATCTCAACCACCGCGTTGCCGAGCGCCTGTGTCAGCAACGCGTAAAACTGCGGCGGCACCGGCTCCCTTCCCCCTTCCAGAACCACGATTGTTCGCGTGCGCGCAAGTTGCCGGTTGGGAACGACGCGCGACGTCGTCTCGGCCACCCGAAGCGCCATCGCCTCAAGCAAGAAACCAACGATGCTGGGCGCTTCAGTTGCAATTTTGTTGTAAGCGGCTCGCGACAATGAGAGAACACAGGAATCCCTGATCGCCGTTACGGTGGCCGTCCGCCGGATCTTCCCAAAAAAGCCGATTTCACCGATGAGATCGCCCGGCCCCAGTTCGGCAATCAGCCCTTCGTCGCCCGCGCGCTGCACCGTGAATGCGCCGCGCACGACTTCAAAGAAAGCGTCCGACGCGTCGCCCTCGGCGACAAGCTCTTCGCCGCGCAGAATGACCAGCTCGCGCATGAAACCCCGGATCTCCTGACGCTGTTCTGCGGTCAGCATCCTGAAGATCGAGACGTCGGAGGGAACGAAGGCCTCGGGAGGCGTTGCGGCATCGGCGAGAAGGGGAGCGTCGGGGACGAAGGGTGGCTCAGATGCGGTGGCACCATCTACCATTATATTTTCCTCGATCGAGACTGCGTGGCGCAAGTGACCTTGTTGCCGCCAACGTATTTCATAGCCGCGCCGACACATAGCAGCTCACGCGTTCAAATTGCCTTGCCAGACGTCAGGACAACGGGATTAGTTGAGCCATGGTGGATGGGCGGTAATGTCAATTACTCAACATTTGATCGATCGCGTTAAGCCGCCTGCAATCTTCGGCATCTCGTTGCAATTGTCAGGACGAATCTGAAGAAATCCTGATATCGCTTCGCTCGCCCGGGCCAAGCTCGCGAACGTACGGGTCTAAAAGGGAGCACCGATGAGCAACGGCGATGACGTGCAGATCGAAGTTGCGCTGGCCGCGACCGATGAGGTGCGCCTGCTGATCGGCGAGCTCGAGGCCGTGCTCGCGGTGGAGTATCCGCCGGAGCAGCGGCATGGCTTTCCCATCGATGCGATCTTTCAACCGCATGTCCGCTTCTTCCTCGCGCGACGTCACGGCGCGGCGGTGGGCTGCGGCGGCGTCGCCCTCTTCCCTGAATATGCCGAGGTCAAGCGCATGTATGTGCGCGGCAACGCGCGGGGCCAGGGCGTTGCCGACGCCATTCTCGCGCGCATCGAAGACGAGGTGCGTGGCGCCGGACTTCCCATGTTGCGCCTGGAGACAGGAACGCGCCAGATCGCGGCGATGCGGCTCTATATACGGACGGGATTCCGGGAATGTTCCGCGTTTGGGGATTACGCGCTGAAAGCGCCGCAATCCATTGCGGCGAGTGTGTTCTTCGAGAAGCGGATTGTTATGTAGCCCGGATGAGCAAAGCGACATCCGGGACTCCGGCATTCCTCCGATACCCGCAATCGCTAGCGCTCATGCGGGCTACCAGCTTCAGGTCACCTTCCCCGCCTCGTTCAGCCCGCTCTGCCAGGTCGACGGCTGCGTGCCAAAGCCGCGTTTGGCGCGCGTGCCCAGCCAATAGCCGAATTGCGGGGGCACGTTGCGGAACGGGCCTTCGACGCCGAGTTTGAGGGCGGCGTCCATCGGCCAGTTCGGGTTGTTGAGGATTTCGCGGCCGACCGCAATCAGGTCGGCTTGCTTGTCCTGCAGGATCTGTTCGGCCTGGTCGCCATGGATGATGAGGCCGACCGCCATGGTCATGATATCGGCGTGGCGTTTGACATAGTCCGACAGCGGCACCTGGTAGCTGTACTTGATTTCCTTGCCCAGGATCGGCGCCATCTCGGTGATGCCGCCGGACGAACAGTCGATGACGTCGACACCCTTGGCCTTGAGGATTTTTGCCAGCCGCGCGCTCTGCTCCGCTCCCCATCCGGCGTTGTCCTCCACCGACAGGCGCACGAACAGCGGCTTGTGGTCGGGCCAGTGCGTGCGCACCGCTTCGGTGATCTCGATGATGAAGCGCGTCCGGTTGGCCTCGGAGCCGCCATATTCGTCGGTGCGCTGGTTGGATCGCTCGGACAAAAATTGATGCACGAGATAGCCGTGCGCACCGTGCAGCTCCAGCACGTCGAAACCGGCCTCATGGGCGCGCCGCGCGGCCTGGCCCCAGGCCTGCACGAGGTCTTTCACTTCGCTCCGCTCCAGGGCCTTCGGCACCGGCCATTTCTCGCTATGGGCAATCGCGCTCGGCGCCACCGGCGACCAGGCGTCCCAATCCTCGATCTCGGGCGTCCGTTGCAGCGGCCGGTCGCCTTCCCACGGCCGGGTCGCGCGCGCCTTGCGCCCGGAATGGCCGAGCTGAATGCCCGCGACCGCATTCTGCTGATGGATGAATCTAACGAGGCGGCCAAGCGGCTCGACAAAGGCGTCGTCCCAGATGCCGAGATCGCCGACCGTGCCGCAACCGCGGCGCTCGACCTTGGTCGACTCGACGACGACAAGCCCGGCCCCGCCGGCGGCGAATTTGCCTGAGTTCATCAGGTGCCAGTCGGTCGGAAACCCCTTCACGGCGGAATATTGGTGCATCGGCGGCACCACGATGCGGTTCTTCAGCTCAACGCCGCGAATCGTCACCGGCGAAAACAGCAGCGTGTTCGACATTCGAGCGTCCTCGCCGGTTTCCTGGAATCCTGGGCACCCCAGTCCCGGCAAGCTGCCGGCGGGCGGCTGTTATTGTTTTGCGGTGGTCTCGGTCTTGATATCCGTCTTGGCTGCCTTCGGCTTCGCGGGCGGCTTGGCTGCGGCTTTCGGGGCGGCATTGTCGCTGCGCACGGTTCCCCAGGGATCCGTGCTCTTTTGCTCCGGAATATTGCCCAGCGACCGCTTGTAGGCCCGCTCGGCCTCCTTCGCCGCCGCGATCTCCGACGGCGACTTTTCCTTGTCCGGCTCCCCGTATTGTTGAACGGGTGCCTGCTGTGCCAACGCCGGCCCGGCCAGCAAGACCATCACAGCCACGATACCAATCATTTTCATGCGATCACTCCCCGGACTTTCCGGCCAAACGCTTAGCACAGCTCCCGCGCCAGCCTAAGTGCTGGATTGGGCGGAAGTTGCTCGCGAAAACACGCATTTTGCTGGTTGCAGCCAGTCGTTGCCCAGAGCGGTCCAGTTTTGTAAACGTCTGGCATGAACGCCCCGCTTCTCCCCAACTCCGCCGACGCGCTCCTGTTCGATCTTGGACGCGTCGTACTCGATATCGACTTCGGCAAGGTGGTGGCCAATTGGGCCGGCCATGCCGGCTGCGAGCCCGCACAGCTGGTCGAGCGGTTCTTGCCCAATGACGCCTGGCATCGCCACGAGCGGGGCGAGATCAGCGACGCCGAATTCTTCGCAGGCCTGCGTGGCTCACTCGGCATCGGGATATCGGACGCCCAGTTCCTGGAAGGCTGGAACGCGATCTTCGCCGGCGAAATGCCCGACATCGCCGCATCGCTGGCGCGCGCCGGACAACGCCTGCCGCTTTATGCCTTCTCCAACACCAATAACGCGCATGTCGTGCATTTCAGCCAGGCCTATGCCGGCGTGCTCGGCCATTTCCGTGAAATCTACCTGTCATCGACGATCGGGCTTCGAAAGCCCGATGCGGCGGCCTATGATCACGTCGTCATGGCGATCGGTGTTCCCGCCTCCCGCATCGTGTTCTTCGACGATTCCGCCGCGAACATCGACGGCGCGCGGGCGCGCGGCCTGGCCGCGGTACATGTGACAGGGCCGGATGACGTCGCAAAGGCGCTCGCCGCGCTGGGAATTTGAGAGGGTGTTGCCGTGGCCCTGATGCCGGTCGTTGATGCGCTGGCCGCGATCCTTGCGGGCGCCGATCCCTTGGCGGAAGAAATGGCCGCACTCGACACCGCCTGGCATCGGGTGCTCGCGCGCGACCTTGCGGCAAAGCGCACCCAGCCGCCGCAGGCGATGTCGGCGATGGACGGCTATGCGGTGCGATCGGCCGATGCCGCCGACCTCTCCGCGCGGCTGAAGGTGATCGGCGAAGTCGCGGCGGGCCGCCCGTTCGAACGCAAGGTGGGCCCGGGCGAAGCGGTCAGGATTTTCACCGGCGGGGTGATCCCTGATGGCGCCGACGCCGTCATCATCCAGGAAGACACGGCCGCCGGCGGCGACCACATCACGATCACGGAAACCGCCAAACCGGGACGGCATATCCGCGCCGCCGGCGCCGATTTTCGCGAGGGCGATGTGCTGCTCTCCAGGGGAAGCCGCCTCACCGACCGCGATCTGTCGCTCGCCGCCGGCATGAACTATCCGGAACTCGCCGTGATCAGCCGCCCCAAGGTGGCGGTGCTCGCCACCGGCGACGAGCTGGTGATGCCGGGCTCGACCCCGGGCCCGGGCCAGATCGTCTACTCCAACGGCTACGCGCTGCGCGCGCTGGCGCGGGCCGAGGGCGCCGAAACCATCGATTTCGGCATCGCCGCCGACACGCTCGAGGCGACCACCGAGGGCATCCGCCGCGCCCGCGCGTCGGGCGCCGACATCCTGATCACGATGGGCGGCGCCTCGGTCGGCGACCACGACCTCGTCAAGCGCTCGCTGGAGGCCGAGGGCGTCGCCATGGCGTTCTGGCGCATCGCGATGCGGCCGGGCAAGCCGATGATGCACGGCCGCCTCGGCGCGATGCGGGTGATCGGCCTGCCCGGCAATCCGGTCTCGTCCTATGTCTGCGGCTTCCTGTTTCTGGTGCCGCTGATTCGCGCGCTGTCGGGCCGAAAAACCATCCATCACGTGCGTGAGACCGCCCTGCTCGGCCGCGATCTTCCCGCCAACGACCAGCGCGAAGACTATTTGCGCGCACGGCTCGAACGGCGCGAAGACGGTGCGTTGATCGCGGTGCCGGTGAGCCACCAGGACTCGTCGCTGCTTGGAAATCTCGCTGCGGCACGGGCGCTTTTGATACGTCCGCCGTTTGCGCCGGCGCTGCCGAAAGGCACGCCATGCGAGTTCCTGCGCCTGCCGGAATGACGCATTGCGACGGCCTGTTCGGGCGAAGTCGGCGCGCGTTCACCTGAAATTAAGTGGTTGCGGAACATGTATCGAACATATAGTGTCCGTTCATGATTTGTTTCGAGAGCTGGTGTCTACAAATGGGAGTTTTGGACTTCCGAATTTGAGACCGCACTCGCAACTGAGAACCGCGAAACTGAAGTACCGCGAAACTGAACGACCACGAATTACGACGCGCCAACCGGGGGATTGCTCGAGATGCTTACGCGCAAACAGTATGAACTTCTGCGTTTCATCAACGAACGGCTCAAGGAAGCCGGCGTGCCGCCCTCCTTCGACGAAATGAAGGATGCGCTCGACCTCCGCTCCAAGTCCGGTATCCACCGCCTCATCACCGCCCTGGAAGAGCGCGGCTTCATCCGCCGCCTGCCCAACCGTGCCCGCGCCATCGAAGTCATCAAGCTGCCCGAGCTTGCGGGCGCCGGTAACGGCAACGGCCGCCGCGGCTTCACTCCCAGCGTCATCGAAGGCACGCTCGGCAAGGTCCGCGCCGCCAGCGCGCCCGCCGAGGACGATGGCAACCGTCCGGTCGCCGTTCCCGTAATGGGCCGGATCGCCGCCGGCACCCCGATCGAGGCGCTGCAGACCCGCAGCCACACCATCAGCGTACCGCCTGACATGCTCGGCTCCGGCGAACATTACGCGCTCGAAGTCCGCGGCGATTCCATGGTGGACGCCGGCATTCTCGACGGCGACATGGCGCTGATCCAGCGCAACGAGACCGCCGACACCGGCGATATCGTGGTGGCGCTGATCGACGAGGAGGAAGCCACCCTGAAACGCTTCCGCCGCCGCGGCGCCTCGATCGCCCTGGAGCCCGCCAACACCTCCTATGAAGTCCGCATCCTGCCGCCGAACCGGGTCCGGATTCAGGGCAAGCTGATCGGGCTGTACCGCAAGTACTGAGGGCGGCCCGCTTTCGCGGGCGTCAGTAGCGTCATTCCTTATCCGAAGTCGTCATGCCCGGCCGAGTGCCGGGCATCCTTCTGACGGCTGTGGCCGTCATGACGGAGAACGGTGGGGCCACGCGTCGCACAATTGCCCAGAATGCGGCAAAAGCTGTGCGGGCGAGGATGGTTGGTTTGACGCGTTTTCAACGCGAAGACGCAAAAACCGGGGGGACGAGACGTGGTCAGCAATATGATCACCAAGATCACCTGGCAGAGGGCGGGACTCGTGACCGAGCCGGGCCGCTACATGCTCCGGTTCGGCTGGCTGATGGTGACGGCGGAAGATCTCGCGATCTGGCAGCAATATCCGGAGGCTGCGTTCACGCTGGTCGCGCTGCCCGGGATTGCCGACGACGGAAGGGAGCAATTCCATCTCGGCGCCTTCGAACTGCCGCTGCCGCCGATGCCCGAAGATCCGCAGCCGCCGTAGCGCGTTTGTGATCGGGCACGCCGGCCTTTCCGTCGCACTATTGCCCAGAACAGGAATAGACTTTGCTCAAGTCCACTCTGATAGAGGCCAGCGCCTCGAGGGAGGCACGGGTCTCTATCTCTTACGAGGGAGCGATCCGATGTGTGACTATAGTTTGCACGCGATGGCAACGCGTCCTGCTGAGGCCGGCGAGACATTGATATCGACCACCTTCCGCGGCACCTCGACCCGCGGCTTTGCCAGCGAACGCGACCCCGCAGTCGCGGTCTGCATGCTGCCCGGGACCGAACTGGCCTTCGCGCAAGACGTCAAATACGACAATCGCTGGATCTGGACGCGGACGATCGGTTTTCGCGTCGGCAAGTTCAACACCATCGATCCGCATATCAAGGAACGTCACCACGACGCGATCGAATTTCCCGACGGCAGCCATGTGCTGGTGACGCAGCTTTGCGAGGGTCAGCGCGTCACCGTGCTGCAATTGCCGGTGGTGCATCCGATTCCCGAGCGCACAACAACGAAGGCGGACACGGCGACACCGCTTTCCACCGGTTGAATTCCGCGCCGCCGGTCGCGCCCCGCCGGGGAACGTGAATCCTTATTCCTCGGCCTGGAGATCCGCTTCCGACGGGGTCGCATCGACCGCACGCGGCGCCGTACGGCGCGGCGCGAGGATGGTTGTCTCCGCGTCCCACTCGCCCGCGATCGCTGGCGACCATGGACGATCGACGCCCCGGAGCTTGACGGCATCGATGGTAAATCCGCTGCCGCTTCGCCGCAGCACCATGGCGCCCTGCCGCCGCAGACGCTCCGCAGAGATCACCGAGGCGCCGCACGCCGCAGGCGCCTGCCTTGCTGTCACCACCAGCGCCGCGCGCTCACAATCATCCGCCAGCGCTTCCGGCCGCAGCGCCAATGCCACGAACCCGCCACCGGCGCCTTGCATCACGCAGCCGCTCTCGTCGCATGAGACGCCCTCGGTGAGCGAGGCATCGGCAGGCTTTCGGGCGTCGGCATCCGCCGCCAGCCATTCCTTGACGAGGAAGCCATCCCTCGCGGCGCCCTTGGCCGCGCGCATCAAATGCAGTTTGCCGTCCTGGCCGCGGACACCGACATTGCGCCCGTCGGCGGAGATCAGGATGTCCGGCTGCGGCACCCTCGCCGCCCACACCGCCGCCACCAGCACCACGGCCGCGCCGGTATAGCGCAGCGGCGTCCGCAACAGGCCGAGCAGGATGATGCCAAGGCTGGCCGCAATCAGCGGGCCGATGCCGAACGCCGGCACACGACCAACCGCGCCCGGCAAGGCCGCGACCCATTGCGTGACAACGATCATCCAGTCGATGCCGACGCCCATGATGGCCCAGAACACGCCGTCAAAACCAAAGGGCATCGCAACCAGGCCGAGCAGGCCCGCCGGCATCACCAGCGCCGAGACCACCGGCATCGCCGCGAGATTGGCGAGCACGCCATAGGGCGTCACCCGGTGGAAATGAAACGCCGCGTAAGGCGTGGTGGCCAGGCCCGCCACCAATGAGGCCAGGAGCAGCATCGTGATCTCGCGGCCGCCCCACAGCGCCACCTGCGCGGTCGCGGAATGATCCGGCTGCGCGAACAGGCGCGGCATGCCGAGTTGCACCAGCGCCACCAGTCCGAGGGTCGCCGCAAACGACATCTGGAAGCTCGGATGCACCAGCGCCTCCGGTGCGATGGTCAAGACAATGAGGGCCGCGACCGCGAGCGTTCGAAACGTGATGGCGCGGCGGTCGACCATGACCGCGATCAGCACCACGGCCGTCATGAAGAACGAACGCTGGGTCGCGACTTCAGCGCCGGAGAGCAACAGATAAAACGCCGACGCGGCGAGTGCCGCCACCGCCGACCATTTCTTGATCGCAAATAGTCAAGCGACGAAATGAAAATTCCACAAATGCCTCAATTTGCTCAACTAAATCGAGATTGCTCTCTTGAGAACAAACACCGCTATTTGCAAAAGTCAGCGCCGGGTAAGTAGGCTATCGTCGCGGGGAATCGCACTCACGGCCGCTAGCCGAAAGAGCTCGGGACTGCTGGTACATACTATGTAGATGCAGATAGTTAGCTGGGGAAAACGGCGACTACTTTAATCGCCACTGGCACTTACTGACCGTTGCCACCGGACGATTTGACGCACGAAGAAGCCCCCGGGCATCATCCGGGGCGAAATTTTGCAAAGATTCCGGAGGTGGAAAGGTCCGGCATGGGATTGCCAAGCACTCGGGGTTGAACGAGGTTTGATTTTCAACCTACTGTCCTGATTCGGATATCCCCATGCCTTTCACTTATCGTCCCATGTTGAAGACCAAGGCTGGTGAGGCGACGGCATTGCTAAATCTAGCGCCGGGCGAAAAGAATCGGATCGCTCCAGTGTTTCATGTTGCTGAGACACCCCCGGCAACCTTTGCAGCCCGCATGGCAGCCGCTTGGTCAGGTCGAACTTGCTTTTTGGACGGCTCGTTCAACTTCAACGGCTCGGGAACCTCCACGGATTTCGACAACACGTTTTTGGCGCTTGGCGCGAGCGGTATACCCGTCTTGCCAGTTATCGAAATTGGTGCAGCGCACCCGTATAATCTCGCTTCGTTTGCACATCTGAATCGATTTGGTCCAGGGCTCATGCTCAAATGCACTCCGGGAAACCTGCCATCGGCTTCCGGCTTTGCCCAGCAGATGAACGTCCCTCAGAACCAGATAGACCTGCTTATTGATGGCGGACACATCTCAGAGTATGAGCCGGTTTCTTTCGCTGGATACGTAAGCCACATTCTCCAGACGAACCTTCCTGGCTCTCAGTGGCGGTCGGTTACTCTGGGAAGCTCGTCAGCACCGAAGGATTTCGGTCAACTCGCACTTGGAACGACCGTTGTTCCACGGATCGATTGGTTGATGTGGTCGAATATTGTTCAGCCTCCCGCGAAGCCTGTCGATTTTGCTGACTTCGGAATCTCGCACCGGGACCTAACCGAACCGCCGGGCATCGCCATGGCCGCTGCAACCGTCAGCGTGCGATATACCATCGCCAACAACTGGGTCATGATAAAGGGCAGACGCACGACCGGCGCAACCGGAGTGCCGATGGGCCACCAATATCGAGCACATGCACAAACCCTGAGAGCTCGTCCCGACTTTGGTGGACTACCGATCTGCTGGGCTGATCAACGGATTACTTCTATTGCTACTACCACCGGGAGTGCCGGGGGACGCGCTCAATGGGTCGAAATCAACGCCAATCGGCACTTCACATTTATTGCCAATACTCTTCCTTGACCAAGCAAGCCGACGTTTTAACGTTTCTCGAACTTCCAACCGCAAAATATTCTCGGGCAAACCGTCGACTACCCTTCGACAAAGTCGTTCTGCAGGCGCACTCCGATGGCCCTTTAGCATTCCATAACGGCCTAATATATCCAGCAGTTCTTCGCGCCACAGCAGCCGAACAGTTTGCAAAGAGTCCGGTTGAGGATTTACCGTTCCAATTCGGTCTGGCACCAAGCTGACAGTCGAATGCTCGGTTGCTGACGCGCAGATCGTCCCCCACCATGGCGGAATCATTTGCTTCGCCTTTTCCGCATGGTTTTCAGCCACGACAAGCGTGACACGGTCGAACACTTGGCTATAGAGTCGTTCCTGACCGGGCAGTCGTGCCAGCGTGTCACGCGCGCTTTTGATTTCGAACCCGTGAAGTTCGCCGTTCACCACCGCGATATCGACCCGAACCGAGCCCGACCAAATACCCATTTCCTCCACAATCAGCGTGCGATCGTCGCCGAAGTGCTGTTCATAGAGTTCGCGGCGAAGGGCCGTTCGCACGTCGAGGTCTCTCATCACACACTCTTCTGGAATGGGCGGGTCCCGTGGAGATTGCGTTAGCGCAATCGAAGCGAGTCTACAACCGTTCCGGTTAATATGCCGTTGGCCTCAAGAGCCGGACCACGCTGTCGCTCTTGGCCCCACGCCGTTGGCAATTCTTGCGTCGACTCCGTCGCCGATCCGCAATCTGTAGCGGCTTCCCTTACGGGCACCGCCGCGCTTCAATGGATCATGGGCACCAAGTCACGTGAAACCATTTACGGGTCGTCGGTCAAGGCTGCCGCCGAGGATGCGGTGCGGGCGCGCAAGACCGCCGATCGCTTGGCCTGCGAGGCCTGGAACAAGCGCATGCTCGGCTTCCGGGGACCTGCCCAGCCCTCTCCGGCGCTTGGCGACGCCCTCAACGCCGGCTACCTCTATCTTGAAGTGAAGTGCCTCGGCTGCAACACGCATCAGACGGTGGCGCTGACACCGTGCGCCGACCGAAAGTGACGCCAATCCATGAACTGGAACGATACATGCGCTGCCGGGACTGTTCGCAGGTCCGCTGCTATCCTTACAAGCGCAGCCACCTTGTGGCGCTGCGACCGACCAAGATATCGGCAAGCGACCCGCCGTCGTCGTGGTGGCCGGGGGAACGTTGAATTGACGATGCGCCGAGTGGGTGCGTAAGGAGACCTTGTGACAATACCTGTGCTCACCCTTCCTTGGCAGCTTAACAGCTCGGCCATTGCGACCGTCGCCGAGGACACGGCAAAACTCGCTGCGGGAGGATGGCCTCCAGAACTTCACATCGACTTTCAGCCGCTCGGATTTGTCCGGCCAGCAGGAGTTGTCTTTTTAAGCAATCTTATTTCTTGGCTGCATAGCCAAGGTACGAAGGTCTTGCTGAAAAATATCGACCTTAACACACAAGC
This sequence comes from Bradyrhizobium sp. AUGA SZCCT0222, assembly GCF_018130205.1. Taxonomy (NCBI): domain Bacteria; kingdom Pseudomonadati; phylum Pseudomonadota; class Alphaproteobacteria; order Hyphomicrobiales; family Nitrobacteraceae; genus Bradyrhizobium; species Bradyrhizobium sp. AUGA SZCCT0222. Next base: position 30,950 of record NZ_JAFCLX010000029.1, on the reverse strand, counting down.
TCTTGTCTTCCTGGACGACTCGCTTTTTTTCGAACAGCACTGCGGGGCGAAACGTCGAGTGGCTGCTGCTCCTCGCGCGACCACCAGACCGCTCAAGCGAATCGCTCATGAAGACTCGCACGCGTGGTTGAGGTCGGACCTCGTTCCCTGGCTCGCTGGCCGCCTTGGGACGACGACCGCATCGCTGCATCCATTTCAGAACTGTATCGCAGAACTATTCAACAACATTCAGGATCACACGCGATACGACATCGGAACAATCTTTGCTCAGCACTTTCCGAGAGAGAACCGAGTTTACGTGACACTCTCTGACATGGGAGCTGGCATCCCTTTCAACGTCAAGACGGCGTTTCCTCAACTGTCCGACTACCAGGCGATTGTGAAGGCCACCGAGTACGGATTCAGCACAAAGCCGACCCCACGAAATCAGGGAATCGGATTAGATTACCTAATCACCCAGGTGGTGGGCCAAAACCAGGGAACAGTCACTTTTTGCTCGGGTTATTCAATCGTCCGGTTTGAGCCGGGCCCGGCTGGCATCCAGAATCAAGAGCTCTGGAGCACTGGTTTTTGCCCAGGAACGACTGTCGACATCGTGCTCAGGACTGATACGATCATACATGTTCCCGACGAGCCGGAGGATTTGGAGTGGTGATTCAGCTCTCAGTGAAGGAACTGTCCGAGGCTGCCGATACGGCAGCTCAAGGCGAGATAGTGCTGAAGGCCGTTAAGCTCGGGCTGAAGTCGGGTGACGTGGTCACTCTCGATTTTGCTGGCGTGACCACAGCCACATCGTCTTTCGTGAACACTGCAATCGTAGCTCTTCTATCCGATTACTCGCTCGACTTTCTCCGAAAACACCTGCGGGTGGTGAAATCAACCAGACAAATCAACGATATGATCAAGACGCGTTTAGAACGAGCCGCATCTGGCTCTGCCGCTGCATAGCCCATCGCTTGCTCAGCGATGTGCAACTTATACAGCATCACTACAAACCAAGCGGCCATCGCCGCGCTGTTCCGCGTCGTCAACCGCTACATCGGCAACCTCCAGCCGATGCCCGGCGTCTTCCCTGACTACCCCGCGCCGATTGTCCGCAACACCGATCACGGCAGCGAACTGATATCGATGCGGTGGGGCATGCCGCCGCCCCCGAAGTTCGGCGGCGCGCCGGTTACCAACATCCGCAACGCCTCGTCGTCGCACTGGCGAGGCTGGCTGAAACCGGAGAACCGCTGCCTGATCCCGGTGAACAGCTTCGCGGAATACGCGCCAGAGCCGAACCCGGTCACCAAAAAGAAAGACGTCGTCTGGTTCGCCCTCAATGACGCCCGGCCGCTGTTCGCCTTCGCGGGCATCTGGACCGAATTCAAGGGCGACCGGGGCACCAAGTCGAAGCCGATCCCCGGCCCTCATCTGGTGTACGGCTTCCTGACGACAGGGCCAAACGCGGTCGTCGAACCTATCCATCCGAAGGCAATGCCGGTGATCCTGACGACCGCCGAGGAGCGCGACGCCTGGATGCGCGCGCCATGGGATGATGCGAAGGCGCTGCAGCGCCCGTTGCCGGATGATGCGCTCCAGATCGTGGCACGCGGGGCGGATAAGGAAGACATGGCGGCAGCGTAAAAGTTGTTGGGTACTCGGAAACAACCTGTTCGGTATCGCGACAAGCGGGCTAAGGTTCGACATTCTCGTGCCGAAGGTTCACCTATGGACGACGCCGGAAAGCCTGCCCTGCTTCGCGCGGCCAACGACAACCCTTGGTACTGTCTCGCGACGCTCTACGGCGAACAACCCATTGGCAAGCATGACCCTACCCTAGCCAAAAACAATTGCCTTGCCTGGAACCGATGGTTCGGTGACATGGCAGAGGACGAACGGAGTCGGTTCGCGCAAACTTTCGCCCATCGCACAGGCAAACCGGGTCTACCCCCCGAGCCAACGAAGCATCATAACTTCTCGAATACCCACTTTGATCGCCCGATTGACTTTCATGAGTTTCTCTTCGTGAACCTCGTAGACTTTACGAATGCAACCTTTTCAGACTTCGTCGTCTTCGACCGAGCAAGTTTCTCCGGCGACGCACAGTTCTTCGATGCAACATTCGCCCAACATGCCTGGTTCGAAACGGCGACATTTACTAACAAAGCTAGCTTTAATCGCGTCACCTTTAGCGGGCCCTGCTGCTTCGACTCCGCAACGTTTAAATCGTTGGCGGACTTCGACAGCGCGCATTTCGAAAACTTCAATTTCCGGTCAACAGCGTTTTCCCGCGCCAATTTCCGTGCGGCAATTTTTGGAAAAGGCGCCTTTGAGTCGGCAACGTTCTTTGAAAACGCCTCCTTTGACTCAGCAACGTTCTCAGGCCCGATTGACTTCGATTTCGTAGCGTTCAACCGCGAAGTTAGCTTCGTGAATACAAAGTTCGCTGGTCAAACGAGATTCTCTGGCGCCCGATTCGAAACCCACGTGCCCGACTTTCGCGGAGCAACTATCCATGAAGCCACAGAGTGGCACGACGTAATTTGGCCGAGACCATCGCGTCACCGATCTGCCGCACAGCGGCAGGTCTACGCCTATGAACGGCTTAAACAGGAGATGGAACGCCTTAAGAAGCATGAGGACGAGCAGAGCTTTTTCCGCAGAGAGTTGCGAGCGCGGCGGGCTTTGATCCGAAAGCTGTCTGGCAGTTGGATCCTCAATATTCTCTATGAGCTATTCAGCGATTACGGCAACAGTTTCATCAGGCCTGTGCTCTGGCTGATCGGCGTCTTCGCGGCTGGCATCGCCATTTTCACAAAGGTGCCGTTGTGCGCCGGCGAGCCGATGCCGTTCAAGCTCGCCGTCAAACTCAGTTTTTCGAACATTTTCGTCATTCTTCCCGACCGGCGCGAATTGGTGAAAGCGGTTCAGGACGTAGACTGCTTTTCAAACACCACGCAGGCAATCAATGCTGCTCAATCGATATCCGGCGTGGTGCTGCTCTTCTTGCTCGGTCTTGCGCTGCGCAACTGGTACCGCATGAAATGATCACGGTATAAAGCGTAACAGCCGCTTGCGAGCGCCTATGGTTCACCCGCTATTCCTCATCACCTATCCCTTCAGCGCGGAAATAGAGGTCAAGCAGATGGGCTGGCTCCAGTTCATAGAGAGCATGACCGGCCACTTGGCATGGCCGCTGGTCATCCTGATTCTGCTTATCATGGTGAGGAAACAGATTCACTCACTGGCTGAGCGCATCCTTGAACTCAGCTTCGGGGGCGCGACGGTCAAGTTCGAGAAGCTGCTTTCCCAAGGAGCTGAGATTATCCAGGAGGCGCCTCCGCAACCCCCAAGGCCTGATGAGCCGGAACTCCCGCTATCAGCGGAGCAGCTAAGGCCCGGTCCCGAGATAACTCGACTGTGGCGGGCGCATGTATATAGCAGCGTCTTGCCAGCCTACGAGATGCTGTCCGAAGAACTGGCTAGGCTGGGCGAAGAGTTAGGCGTGAAGACCAGAGACGGATCGACTATCATACGTCTACTCTGGAAGCGTGAACTGATCCCATACACGATGGTTGATCTATTCAACACGTTGCGGGAAGCACGAGATGCCCTCGCCCACGCCCGAGCGCTTCCCCCGAGCTTTGCAATCGAGGAGTATTCGCGGCAAGCGGGCTATCTGCTTAGCGAGCTGAGGATTGCGGGAGCGAAACTGAAGAACGGCCCCAAAAAAGAGTAGCCGCACTTGAATTGGCCGCTCTCCGGAAATCTAGCGTAGAATAGCGCGGCCGGGGAGCTTTCAATCGATCGAAGGTGGTTCCGATGACACGAAATATGGACACAATCCGTACCTTGCTCTTGCGATTGGAGGCTCTTCCAATTCCAACGGGCGCACCTTTCGTGTTGATCGATGGCAACTCGGAGGGTGTAAAGGTCCTCGCTGATGAAGATCCAAGGGATCTTACCTATCACCTCGGTTTGTTGAAAGACAAAGGACTGATCACATCGCCTGGCACAAACAACATGGATAGCCGCATTCGGTTCAGTGGTTTATCGTGGGATGGATACGACTTTTTGGATTCGGTTCGAGATGACAAAATTTGGCTAAAGACCAAAGGTGCTGTTGAGCGCGCGGGCGGCTTTACCCTCGATCTCATAATCGATCTGGCCAAGGGTTTCTTGAAGAAACAAATTGAGAACCAGACGGGGATCAAGCTGTAGTATTTCCGTCACGGGGGGAAGCGTCGGTAAGGTCGCCGGCCAGCTAACGGCCCGAGCACCACGGTCGCCGTGGCGGACAGCTGGTAGCGCCGCATACGTATGGATGGGCAAGCCCTTCGCTTATCAAAACCGGACTCATGCACTGCAGCAAAGGAAGCTTTTATTCGATCACCTCGTCGGCGCGGGCAAGCAACGTCAGTGGCACAGTGAGGCCGAGCGCCTTGGCGGTCTTGAGGCATGAGCGGTAGCGGCCTCCTGAGCCGCCGCCGTTTCGACGCAGATACCACCCGTCCTTGTGGAGGGGTTTCTCCTTGATTTAGAGACCCTCGAGTGCCTGGCGAAATGCCTTGAGCGCCTCCGTCTGCTTTCGGTTTTCCCGTGCCTTGACCGCGTTGCCGCCAGACACGGCATCGAGGTCCTCGGAGGACAACTCGTGCAGCTTCAGAGCTTCGCTCTTTGCATTGATTGCAATTCCAGTCATCGCATGTCTCCTTTGAATTAGCGGCGCGATCATCCCACGCCGATGCGACCACATTTGGCATCACAGCTCTCGTCGGTATGTGACGGCCATCACAAAATGTCTGATTTAACCAGAGCGCTCGCCTATTAGCTTGTGCGTGGCAAAGAACTCTTCCCGCGCATGTCGGCTTGGGGTCAATCGCGTCGGTTTGGCCGAACTACGGCGACTTCTGGTCTACCCCCCAACGGACATTCTCAGGATAAGCGGGCTTGTCTCAAATGTGCCAGGAGCGGACATTAGCTTACTGCAAAAGCTGGCGAAGTTCTTGATCGATCAACTTCCACGGCGCATTTAAATTGACTGTTCGGACGGAGATGGTCTTCCCAAGTATGCTGTAATCCTCACGAAGGTCGCGATCGACGCGAGGATATATCAGTATTCCGTGCGGTGCGACCCCGCGGTCGGGCTTTGCGTTCATTAGATAACTTAGAATCTGATATAGGTTTGCATTGTGAATCTTTTCGACGTCATAGTGGCTGCTTAGCGTATTGGTGTAAAACTTTGCGTCTATAATCTTGTATTCTCCGGTGCGCCTTGCCGAGATATCCGTCCGCATCCGCGGCAGATAGCGTAGTTCACGATCTGTTGCGCTACGTGCATCCCACTTGATGTCTTCTCGTACGACGGACCATTGCGGGCATTCGCGGGTCATGAAATTGAATAGAAACGATTCAAACAATCGAGCCATTGCCGCATCGTCGCGCGCGAAATCGCGGAACTTACGACCACCATTTGCTTCATCGACCAACCACGAATTGTGAACAAACTCACAAACATCTAGCAAGAAGCCATAATATGCACGATTGGAAGAGACCTGCACCTTTCGAAATAACGCGCTGGTTAGGTCAATCTCTTTGATATCTCTAAGTGACCTCTCCACTGTACGCAGGCGTGAGCGGAGTTCTCGATCGAGTTCGCCAAACTTCAATAACTGCTTCACCGTTGTATTTAAGATGCGATTGGCTGCGGTATTCATGCTTACTTCATCGAACGCACAGACAGCTTGTCCATGAAAGAATGAGTTCTTTCGCAAACTGCCACCAAAATCGATGCGGCCGCGAATGCCCGAAAGCGTTTCATGCTGGGCGTCGAAACATTTCTCTAGCCCGCGTCGCGCTAAATGATCGATACCCGTGCAAAGAACGGCGGCGAACAAATCCGCCAGCTTCGTCATCGGGAGACCGCCTGCATCTGCGATGGCCGCCTGCTCCAGCCGGTTCCAAGCATAGCACAGAAGATAATAGATGTTGTGAATGGGTATGCTGTTAGCCACGAGCTTATATTCTCAGCAATCGTTGATGCCACTCGTCCGCCTTCGTGCCTTCGTACCAGTACTCGCGAAGTAACGGCACGATCTTGTGCTCGACGCGGTGGTTGTACGCGTCCTCAGCCGCATCCTCGCCCGGAAGATCACAAAAGTCGCTATGGCCAATCATGCAGCCTGGCCCTAGATCGCGATCTTCCCCGATTGCTTTATTGAGATCACCAAACACTTGCCGTATGTGGCCCACCAAAGCTTCCGGTATTTTGCTCGCTATCATGAAATCGTAGAATTGCTTGGTATCGAACCCGGGCCCAATGTCAAAAAACTCGAAACGACGACGCAAAGCGTAGTCTACGAGCGCCAACGAGCGATCGGCGGTATTCATAAGCCCTAAGATGTGGATATTGCTGGGAATGAAGAAGGGCTCATCGTCATCCGTGGAATATGCCAGCTCGACGGCAAAATCCTTTTTACGTTTGTCACGCTCGATGAGCATAAAAAGCTCGCCGAATACCTTGCTTAAGTTGGCTCGGTTGATTTCATCGATGATAAAAACGTAAGGCCGACTGATGTCTGCCGCCGCACGGCGACAAAAGCGTAAGAAAACGCCATCTTTTCTTAGGAAGCCGCCCTTGCCGTCGGGCCTGTAACCTTGAACAAAATCCTCGTAAGCGTACGATGCATGAAATTGGACAAATTGGACCCGCTCTGGATCAACAGCACCCAAAAACGCGTCAGCCAGCCGCCGAGCAATGAATGTCTTCCCTACGCCGGGCGGGCCTTGAAGAACCACATTCTTGTTAAGCTTAAGACTCGCCAAAAAATCCTCAAAGTCTTCTTGTTCGACAAAAATGTCTTTGAGGGCCGCTTCAACGGAAACGCTCTCCTTCGGTGCGTCAGCAGCTAAGTTTGAGCTTAGCGCCATCGTATCAATGTAGAGCTGTATCATCGCATCAAGGTGAGCGGTCAGAGTCTCGACATCGAGTTCGTCCGGCACCGTAAACGCTACATCGACGAACGAGTCGCCGTAGCGGTCGGCTGCTCGACCGTGTTTCTCCTTCAAGAATGAACCTACGGTTTCCTTCTGAACGAGCTCCGCCCAACGTTGTTGGGGAGAATGTGTCTCACTTACGCCATATGCCAAGATCAGGACCTTGGCCTCGCGATAGTAAAGAAGGACCGGGTAAATTCCTTCGCTAACTTTCTGGCCGGCGTTTAGAAACGCGATCCACGGCACTCTCGAGAACACCCCTTGGCCGAAGCTTACCCTGATTTGTAGCCCGCGATATTCCTTCGGATAATCACTCGTTCGAAGGCTTTCGCCACCGTCTGCTTGCACCAAAAATTTTTCAATGAGGCTGCCGACCAGGTCCTTCTGAACGATTGAGAAGCCAAGCTCGCGAAGTATTGCGAAGGCAACAGTATCCTCACCACCGGGGAAATCAGATCGCGAAACCACCGAACCGGTAAGCTTTTCGAGGGCGTACGACAGTACCAGCTTGGGCGGATAACGCTTTTCGCCGATGACAAGATCATAAGTCGATGACTTGGCTCCAGACGGAACACCTTCGGCATCAATCCTTGCGATGGCGTCGAGGACGTGTTCCGGGGTGAGTCCCGCTGCCAAAGACGTTATATCCTTTTGCCAACGCTCTTTAAGCGGACTACAATAATAGTCGAGATCGGCTGTTTTTAGCTCCTTCTCAAGATCTTTTCGGATTGCGCGCAAGTGCTCATCGAGTTCATTGGCCGGCATTCTCGCCGCCTGCGCGCGTGGAATGTTTCCAAAGCGGTCGGCGACGGTTGTGCGGTCACCAGCTGAAAAGATCCTCTCAAAGTCGTCAGGAAACAACAGAAAGATAAGCATATGACGAAACTGTCGCGCTTGAGCGTCAGGGACGGTCTGTAACCACGATGCGAACTGCCAAGGTTCTTGCAGAAGATTGGTCTGCTCGTCGGGTGAAAGCGATCGAAACTGCAAGAGAAAATTGATGCAGAAAGTCAGTTCGCGCGGTCGATAATTATTGAATCCGGGGCCCGCACTGCCAATCCCCGACAAAACTTCGTCAGCAATCAGCGGGTTACTTTCTGGCCACGCCGCCCCTGACCAATCCCAGATTTGCTGGATACGCGAGCGCTTAGTGCGTGCCGAAAGGTTGCTCGGACTCAACAACAGCACCCACATGACTTCCGCGGCTAGCATTTTGACCTGGGGGCTGCTGCTGGCGAGCTGGTCCTTCAATTTGTTGAGGAACGATCGATCCGTTTCATCCGGGTTGAGCGTAAAAACCTCGTTCAACGTTACAATATTTTGAGTGGCCCACACCTTTTCGGACGAGAAAATTGACCCCTGGCTCAGCAAGGCCTGATCGCGCCAGTGTGCAGCGGCGCGAAGCACAGCACTGATGTCCTTTTCACAAGCAAACCGGCTCACATCGCGCCCCCATTTCGAAAGTTGAAAACCGTTGTTACTAACGCAATCTCAGGTAAAAACTGGCTTCCGTCGAGCCTCAAAATTAGCGGTATCACGAAATGGGACGTCCGTTCCGGGTCATTCGCGTCGAATCCGCGCGCTGCACCCTAACGGTCCGCTCCACCCCCGATTGCGGACATTGCTGGATGCCCCCGAGCGGCGGGGGGCGCCTGAACAACGATAAATTCGTAGTCTAAGCGAGGCCTTGCCGCGCGCTCCTTCTTGCTACGATATCATCGGCGTAAAATTGCTCTCCTTCCGGGGTATCCAACCAGGCGTTCATCGCAGCAAAGTTCGACATGTTCGGAAACGCCACCTTTGCAAGTTCTTCCGCCGAGACGTTCCCGATCGCGGCGGTTTTCGCCATTGCATCAGAGCGGGACGTGAGCCGCGTTCGTTTGTAGATTTTGCTTGCTTCGATGGTATTCACGAACTCAAGCGTAGCGGCGCTTACGGATATGTTATTGCGCTCTGCGTAGGCGGAAAGGGCGGCATCCCACTCGGCTTCCGCTGCTGCTTTGCCGAAACCATTGCTCATGTTTTCTCCTCCGTCGTACTTAATGATTGTCGCCAGAGCGCCGCGTGCTGCAGGCCGATCAACGCATGACACCTCACGTATGCTAAATGATCGCATTGCGGCGCTTCGCCATTGCGTCATCCTATTGTTGCGAAGGAGCGTCTATCCGGCGCTTCTGCAACAAACCGAGTGACGCCGTTGTCCAGTGCACGGGCTATAGACGGATCGCTTTGACGAACTTGATTCACGATCCACATGGCCAAATTGTAACCGTTTCCATTTGCGGCAACGTGAGCCGAAATTGCAGCTTTCAGAGACGTCATTGCGTCGTCGACGTCAGTTTGAGTGCTCATGCTCTTTTCCTTTCACGTTGGGCCGCCGAACGGCGGAACGGAGGGATGATTTGAACGCTTCGGCAAGCGGGGTTGCCGTCACCGTTCCATCAGTGCTGAAACACCGATGGAGACCAACCGCTTTTGCGGCCCGATCACGCGATGCCACGCTGAAGATCATGTTCGTTCGATTGGTGTCAATGTTAGCGCCAGACTTTGCCAACGCCTTCTGCAGATCGGGCAACGTCGCGAAGTGCGCGCCGACGTAACCGAGCAGATTGTCCATCTTGGTCGCCCATACGATCAACTGATCCGCGGCAGCAAGGCCAGCACGGTGCTTCTCGTCGGCGTCGCGCTCGGCGAACTCGCGGCGCTCCTCAGCGTCGCGCTTTTCAGCTCCACCGATTGCGAGAGTGAGATTCTCAAGTTCAGTCGCGATGCGCGCCTGATCTTCGCAGCATTTCAAAAGCAATTTCTTAGAGTCAGCGTCGCCCTCAGCGGCCTTTAACGCATGTCCGGCGCGCTCCGTGTGGAGCTGTTCTAATCGCCTCTGACACTCGTCCCGCCGCTTGTAGAGGACCCGCAGCGCCGGGGTCGGTCCGGGCTGCTTTGGCGCGCGCTCGCTTTCCAGCGCCTGCGCGTAGTCTTTTCGTAACTGCGCCGCCTCGGCGTTCGCAATGACTATCTCAGCCGCGATTTGATCGCCTTTATCGCGGCGTCGCTCGTTTTCACGTTGCTCGACATCACTGAGACGGCGATTGAACCGAAGCGGCTGATTGGCGTCGGCTTCGGTCTGGAGCCGCCGAATTCGCGTGAGCACATTCTCAAGCTCGCCGAGGATTTGCGTTGATGTTTTCATTTCGTCACCATCTCGGTTGATCCCATCCAACGTAAAGGCCATGAGTGAGTTTTTCGTAAGGACCGGCATCGACCGAGATCAGGTTGCCGAGGTCTATGTCTCGTGCAGTAGTTGGTAGTGCTAATAGCAACGCTCCTGCTGCACTGTTGATTAGGTCGTCATGACTGCCCGGGCCGTGATCGATCATATCGCGGCCACCTCGGGATGTGCGCCGCTCTAGGCCGCAAAGTTGAGTGAGCAGGCGCTGGTTATCAAGCAATGCGACATTTCGGGAGTTCAACTCCGGCAAAAGGTTCTGGTAAATCTCGGACCGTGTGTGCTCGGATATGCGATGAGCAACTCCGTGGCGGGTGAAAACTTCTCGAGGCCATTCACCTCCGTATCGGTCGCCGGTAACGGCGCTAAGGTGATATCGCTTGAGCAAATCGGCGATCTCGGTGACGACCGCCTCAGGCGAAAATGGCGGCTTGAACTCCCGCACCGCGTCCAGCACCAACGTCCGCTTTTCAGCGTGTGCGATCCCGACGGTCATGCTGTCGTGAGAGCCACCGGACGGGTCGACGAAGGCGTGGTACAAGACGTCCGACATGTAGGGCCGCTCGAACACGCCGGGATCAACCGCTGCCTCGGCGACCTCACGAGACACAAACGGCTCGAGGTCCACGCGGAACTGCGCGAGATATTCGGCGCTAGCCGCCGCAGGGTCTCGCTCGATCGCCCGATCAACAACCGACTGCGGCAAGCTGGAATTCATGGTGGTCGAAGCCGCCTGCAAAACCAGCACGCGAGGGTCGCCCGAAGTTCCGTAGTGGCGGCGATAGGTGGTCCAGACCTCCCCGCGTCGGGCATGGGGGCTGGAGATTACCAAAAGCGGACCACGCGTGGTCGCCAGCGAAGGTCGGACCGCATTCAGGATTTCGGAGTCGGGATTCACCGAGCCCTCGACTGCCCAGAAGGCCGCCTCGTCCGCGATGACGGCGACCGCCGTGACGCCTCGCAAACCACGGAAGCTGGCCGCCCGCACTTCCAGATCGATGCCGTTCCGGAGCGCCAAGGTGTCGGCCGTTTCACGCTCGATCAACTCCTCCAATGCCGGGACGCTGCGGAAGATGCCCACCGCATAGCCGAACGCGACGGCCGCAGCTCGCTGATTCTGAGCCACAAATAGGACCAGACCCCTCTCGCCTAAGGACAGAGCTTCGGAGTAGTCGCAGAAACCGGCCAAGTAGGCGGCCAGCGTGGCGGCCGCACGCGTTTTCCCGCCACGGCGGCCTACTACCGCCCAAAGCTCGTCAACCCTCTCCAACGGCTCCGCATCGCGTCCTGTGAGTTCTTTGAAGATGATTTTTTCGTCACTGTGGAGCGGCTCGCCCATGGCGGCGATCAAGATCACCCGCCAAGCGAACCAAGTCGGTCCGGCCAAAACGCCGCCAAGCAGGCGAGGCTCCTCGAGCGCCGCCCGGATGGTGACCTTCGGCCTCATCGAGCACCTCGCCGTTCGGCGATGATGGCATCGAGTATCGACGGCCCCGATGATGCTGTTCGCCTGCCGACCTTAGGGCGCAAGCTGTTGAGGCAGCGTGTCACCGCACCGGAAATCTTCGTGATCTCAGCAGCGTTAACCAGTTCACCCCTGAGCACCGCTTGCTGCATGGCTTCGCGTACGACGACGAGACCTGCAACTTGTTCAATAAGCGCGCGCTCGCCGGTGCTGGGTTCGTGGCCAAGGTCGCGGGCTAAGCCATCGGCCAATTCGCGTTGCCGACGGGCCGCGCGTGTCGCGCGCGGACGGCGATGAGCTGGACGCTCAGTGCGGTCGCTTCCTTCAGAGAAAGTCATCGCAACCCCTGTCAACGGATGCTAACGCGGCTTTATTCGCGTGCAATTCGGTACTGTACTGGGGACTGAGCAGTTCGCGAGCGCGACCACGGCATGGCGGAAGATGGGGCGCTATTCCTTAAAAAATCGATACAAATGCTTACCGGGCGATGACCGAGCCTATTTTCGATGTTATATCCCCACAAAAGAAGGCTTTGCGCATTTCTGAAAAAGAAGTGACCACTGCGCGCGCGTCGGCGCGCCAGCACAGATGCGGCGACAGACACCGCGCGGCGACGAGAATTTTTTTCCGCGTTGATTGTTTGCAGGGGAGCGCTCACTCCTCATCATTTGTGGGATCGGGCGCGCCGTTGTAACGGCGCGCCGCTGCCCGTTCACGGATTGCGGCGTCCTTGCGGGCGGCCTCGTGAGTGGCGCTGAATCGAATCTTTGAAAAGCGGGACTCTTTCGTTGAGCTTTCTGTCCCCCCGTCGTGGGGAATGGTTTTTGACCCGCCGTGGGGAATGTTCGTATTCCCCCCCACTGTGGGGAACATGGTTGCGGGTAATTCCGAGGAAGCCCAGATGCGGCGCTGCGCTCTGTTCCGGTCAAAAACGGAGGCTCGAATGATGGCACCGGCCCTTTCCAATTCCAGAAGTGCGGCCTGAATCTTGATTATAGGAATATCGAGCTTTCGCTCTAAGAAGCCATCCGTGCAGAAGGCATACCCCTGCTTAAGTCCGAACATCCATTCGAGGGTCCATGCAACTCGGAGGACGCGGGATGAACCAGCAAAGTGCCTCCCAACGGCCGTTCGCCACCGGTCAAGTTGCTGCGCTCTTTCGGCTGCGGTACGCCACGTGATCGCTTTTTCTGGAACCTCCGAAGGTTTTATGAAGCGACGTTTGGAAGGCATCTGACTTGGAGGTTCGATCATGTGCGGTCACCGCTGCGTTTGCGGTCTCTCGCCTGCTTGCCCAGATGCCTAAGAAATTGGCCTTGAAAAGCCGATCGAATGCGCGCGCATGGGCGCGCGCGAAAACCCTCGCACCGACCGTTATGAGGTTTGCTGCCGCATCGGTCTTCGGTATATTGGGAGCTTGCAGGCACCGTCACCGAAGAAGCCGCCCCCACGGATGGGCGGCTTTTTTTTGTTTTGCTCAATTACGGTTCAGTCGACGGCGTTTTGCACCGGTCCTCAGCCCATGCGAGCCCCGCACCTAACTCATAAAGCGGGCGACTGCCCCACCATCGAGCGACAGGCGGTCCCTTGCCACGCGAGGGCAGACAAAGCTGGTTGAAATAACCGGCGCTGATAACGTAGCCGCGATCATTCAACTGCTGGCGAAGCTCCTCGCGTGTCAAAAAGCGGGCTTCAACTTTTTTAGCGTGGCTTGGAGTAGACATGGTTCACGTTCCGCACTCGAGTTGCAGCGTGATATTTCCTCACACCGTTCAAGGCGGGGCGTAGCCCCATGTAGCTCAAACTCCATAGTTTCCCGGAGTTGGCTAGTGCATCAGACTCTGTTTTCAGGTCAATGGGCAAAAATTGCCGGGCGGACTAACCTAGTCCGTGATTGAACAAGACGATGTTGGGCTGAGGATTGACAATCAACTCGATCTGCCGCGCCAACGCTTCAAAGGCATATTTTTTCTCGTTGTAAAATTCGTGTCGATCATAGGTCCTCCGTATCCCGCCGATGGTATGACTCAGGGCCCTTTCGGCGTGATCGGGGTCGACGCCCGCGCGGCTCATCAATGACCGCGCCGTTCTGCGTAAATCATGATTGGTCCAGCCGATCACGCCGCACCGCTTGTCGAAGGCCTTCTTGAACTGGTTAAAGGCGGCAATGGGCTTGGTACCGTTGGTGGTAAAGATCGGGCCGAAGCTCTGTTCACCGATCACGGGGACGGCCTCCAAGAGGCTTATGGCGGCCGTAGAGAGAGGTATCAGGAAGTCCCGCTTGTTCTTCATCCGCGCGGCGGAGATCAACCAGTCGCCTCCCCTGCGTTCCGATCTGTCCATCCTGGCGCCTTCGTTCAAACGAACAGCCGTCAGAAGCAGGTATCGGAGCAGCTGGGCATACATGAACAACCCCATGCGCTCGGCTTCTGCATTTGCGATTATCTCACCGGTGGCCGCCCAGACTGCCCGGACCTCGTCGTCTGACAAAATCCGCTCCCGGCCGGTAGCATTGCTCCGGCCCATACCCCGCACGATCGGGCTACGGAAGTCGTCATCACGGGTCGCGTGCCAGTTGCAGATGCGACGAACCACCAGCAATGCGCCGTCGGCCATGGCGGGACCGTGGTTGTCCTCGACCCCGTCGAGGAGTGCTACGATATCGCTACGCTTCAGCTTGGCGGCGATCTTGTCTCCGATAATTGGATAGATAAGCCGATTCAGAATTGCGATGCGCTGATCCATGGAGCGCAATTTCGGGGCTTCCCTTTTTACATAATCCTCGGCGATCGTCCGAAACTTACCCTTTTTCGATTGCGCGGTCCGGTCGGCCTTTCTCTTCGCGACAGGATCGACGCCCTTAGCGACGTCGCCTTGCAAAATGTCGGCCCACTTATACGCGTCTGGTAACCTCGTGGTGCCGCTCAACGAGGCGCGGCGAGAATCGCCATGCCCGTTGCGATACTGAAAAACAAAACTTCGCTTGCCCTTGGCCGTCACCATCAAGCCAAAGCCGGGGCGCTTTTCATCCCAGTAGATGATGCGATCTTTTCCGTCCGATGGGCCGCTAGCTGTTGCTACGTATCCTGCAGTCAACTTCACCTGCATGTACAATTCTCCGGGTCAGCGTTCGGTAAGCATCGATTGGCCATGCCAGTGAATGCTGAACTATAAGAGAATCGTAAAAAGCATCTCTGCTGCAAGGGTTTTTGCGATCCGGCATACGGCTCTAAATGGCATTCGATGGCAGGCTATGGATAAAATACGTCTTGATCGCAAAGCCAACCGTGAGCGTCGGAAACAGCGCCAGCAGCGCCCGCACCGCAAAGAACACGACGCCCGCGACGACAGCCATGTGATAGCCTGATATCGACAGCACATGGCCGAGGCCGGAGATGAACATCGCGTCATTGACGGGCTCGGAGATCGCGTCGCGCCGGCCGGTCAGAAGCGCGGTCGCGATCGCGCGCTTGTCGCCTTCCAGCACGGTCCTGATCCGCGCGTCGATCGCATCCCGCATGCCTTGCATGAACGCCGAATAGCGCAGCTTCCACCCGCCGCCATCAGGCGCTTCCGCGGTCCTGATCGCGCCCATCACAAAACCGGAGGCGCCGATGCCGGAGAAGAACATGTCGCGGCCGAAATCGTAGCTGCCGGGCCGCAGCGGCGACATCGGCGGCAACAGCCGCGCTTTCAATTCGACAAAGCTGCCCACGTCAGGCGCGGTGCCCTTCTTGACCGACAGCCGCACCCGCTCGATTTTTGTCGCGTCGCGCGCGCTCTCCATGGTCACGACGCGCAGCACAAAACGGTCGGTGCGCTCGCGGATGTCGCGGGTTTCGACAAATCCCGTCAGCGCCACCGAAAACATCGGCCGCGCCAGCACGCCATGCGCGATCCGCGCCGTCTTCCAGGTCGCAATCGCAAAGCCGGCGGCGACGGCGGCAATCATCACGGCGACCGGAAACATTTTGTGCCGCCGCAGCAAGAACGCCGCCGCGCACAGCACGAGGGCGGTGACGGCCGCGACCGACAGCACCGGCTCATGGTCGGCGGCAAAGTAGAAGGCGATGCCGGTGCCGAAGGCGACGGGCACCCAGGGCAGCAAACGCCCCGCCCCCGCCTCCGCGCGCGCCCATTGCCGCAAGGTCTCGATCAGCGGCGGCCACAGCGCAAGACGCTGGGGCGCGAGACCGCCGACCGGCGCCGCCCCACGCGGCGGCCACGTGCCGGCATAGCCTCGCCTTTGGCCCGACGTGTTGCCCTGCTCCGACATCAAGCTACCCACACGATACGCTCGCGGGGACAAAGCTACCGGAAGGTGTCAGGTGCCGGCTAGCAGAACGGAAGTGGAATATCGGGGAAAGGCGCCGCGCGCGCGGGAGCGAAGCCCCGCGCTCTCAAGACTGCTGTGGGAAGAAAAACCCGCCGGTAACTGCCCCGGCGGGTTTCCTTTACGCATCACTCTCGCGGGGGCTTTGGGGTCCGTTCCGCGATTGCCTTCAGGATGACTGGTGACCGTTGAAAGTTGATTTTCTGACGACATCGGCTGTCAATATGACTCTCGTCACAGCACGTCAGATCGCCGCCCGGGATACTCGCTCCAGATCAACGGCGCACAGCGCCACAACATGGAGCGGGACAATGACCAACCAGACCTCGATTTACGAATTGACCGCCTCCGAACTCGATGCAGTCGCCGGTGGCTGCGCGGGACTAGTCCTCGCAGCTACGAAGTCCGCCCCAACTAGGGCGCGGACTCATTAACGCGCAGCCATAGCCTGATTGATGCGAGCTGGACGAAGGCAAGGTAGTTGGCGGCAAGCCTGTCGTAGCGCGTTGCAATCCGACGACATTGTTTGATCCGGTTGAAGAACCGCTCGACCCGGTTCCGGTCCCGGTAGAGAAAAGGGCTGTAGCAGATTGGGTCGCGGCGATTGCTTTTTGGCGGGATGTTGGCCCACGCGCCCTTCTTCTTGGCAAGCTCTCTGATCCAGTCGGCGTCATAGCCACGGCGCATTGATCCGGATTTCAGACGAGACAGCAGTTTTCCGGCAAGTCGAACGTCGTGGGCTTCACCGGGGCTCAACGCCAGCCGCACCGGCAAACCATTGCTATCGACCAATGCATGAATTTTGCTCGTCAAACCGCCGCGTGACCTTCCCATCGATTGGCGCTGGTTCCCTGTGATGCATGCTCAATGCTGATGCTCGCGGACGATTGAAGTGTCGATCATCTGGACAGCCGCATCGTGGGCAGCGGCGAGTGCGTCTATGATACGGCTCCAGACGCCCGCCCGGCGCCAACGAACGAATCGGTTGTCGCAAGTGGTGTATGGGCCGAACGCCTCCGGCAGATCACGCCAAGGCGCTCCAGAGCGCAGAACCCAGAAAATGCCGTTGAGGACACGACGGTCGTTTACCCGAGGAACTCTACGCGGCTTGTTCGGCAGCATCGGCTTGATGGCGGTCATAGTCGGAGAGTTCGTAGCGCAAGGTTCGAAGCCCCTGTTTGGGAGCTTGATTCACAGGCGTAAGGCCATGCACAATGCCCCTTGGCCGAGCCCGGCACCGGGCGCTTTGGGGCAAAGCGAACATCGACCGGCCGACAAATCTCCGCGGAATCGGTCAAAAATGAACCTTCCCGACACGGCTCGCTCCTTCATAATAACCTCGAAAGTACAATGGAGGTAAAAAGATGAAGTGTCTGCGCATTTTCGCTACGCCTGATGGCGAATCCCATTTTGGGGAAGTTGATATCCCCACGACACTAACGCGATCGTTTCCGAATGGAGCGCCTGCCGCTAACTATGAATCTTCGCGTTCCGCTTTCTACGAAGCCTCGCGAGTTCGTTTTGTTCATATCCCTGCAGGGCGCGCGAAGCGGACTTTCATAACCCACCGGGTCGACTCCTTGCCATTTGGTTGGATGGCGAGGTCGAGTTTGAAACGAGCGACGGAGAGATGAGACGTGTCTCCGCTGGAAAGGCGGTTCTAGTCGAGGATACGCATGGGAAAGGGCATATCTCGCGCCATCCACCGGAAGGGCAAAATGTTATACAGGTCTTACTGCCGCACGGCCTTGACGCGCCTTCTGCGTAGTCGGTTGTTGGCCCATCGCATCACTTCGCGGCGACGTGGCAATTCACTGGCTGTCGGATCGAAGCGTCATTCGGCGAAGCAGCTCCCACCGAGCCGGGTTTATGAGTACGCGCCCTAGCGGCCGCACCCCAGTAGACCTAAACAGCAAATCGTCTTCGGGCGCAGTCTTCTCTGCCGTCGGCAGCCAGACTTGGTGAAAGCCTAGTCTGTTGCGATAGTCGCCTCAGCTTGGCGGCCTCTTTCATTCCGAAATTTCAAACCACCGGCGCTAGGGCTAGACGGTGCCGATGCGCCTGGTGTGACCCGTGGGAACGTTCCAGCGCAAGAAACCGGCGGCATCGGCGTCAAGGCGCCCTCTCTAGGCGAAAAACCCCGCCGGTTAGGGCGGGGCTAAGTCGGTAATCATTGCTTCTTTAGCTTAGCCCGCGTGAGGGCTGCTGACAGGGTAACAAACCAGCCCGCATAGTCGATTCGCTTTCCTTGCATGCTTGCCTGCTTATCCTGCATGCGTGCACGCAGTGCAGTTCCGCAACAGGGCCGCACTCCCACTCAGGCTGACGCTGGTAGCGTCGCTAAGTGCCACGGGACCGCGGGTTCAATGAACGGTCGCCGCCTTGCAACATGCAGGTGACCTTGGCAGGGCCGTTGACCCAAACGGGTGATGGAAAGCTGATGGGTAAAGTTGTTTAATACCAACTTGGTGGCACGCATTAAGTGTCCGCTGGTACCTATTATTTTATTGCGCTTTGGCGAAATTTATTTTTGCAGGTTTTGAGATGGTTCAGGAAATCGACAGGTTAGTTGTCGGGACTCGCTTCAAGATGAGTAAGCTAGGCGATGCTCAATGCCCCGAGCTCGCTAATCTTACCGGCATCGTTGTCGAGGTGAGTCAAAGCAATTCGGGCATTACCGTGTTGTTCGATGGCGCTAAAAGACCAACTTGCCTGCACAGGGATTTCATCACCCTAATCTCGCGGTAACGCATCGCCGAACTTCGCCCGCACGAGCGCAAGTTGTCGCAGCGCCAGGCGGCATCTATCCCCGCGCGTCACGGCCCTGCGTCCCCGGTCCGGGGATTGCTATGGAAATGTCCGAAATTTGCCGGGGTTTGTGCTGGGTAAGACTACGGGCCCCAGCCTTTTCATCATCCATCTAGATGGTTGATCCCTTTTGATTTTTAAGGCGGTCGCTTTTGGCCCTCACCAGCGCCGCGATGTTGCCGCGCTCTGTTCATGCTCCAGAGTGAGTAGTCCCGGAACAGAAAAAGGCAGTAGCCTGGCGTGTTTTGCGTCTTGCGCGTGACCGCGCGTTTGAACCCAAGAAGGAGCGGTTAGACCCGCCGCAAAGCTTGCGCGCTCTCTCAGGTTTGCCGGATCCATGAATGTCCGGGGATTACCCCCAAAGGCCCACGCACGGGATCGAATGTTTTTGTTAACGAATAGACCCGATGGGTTTGCTTTCGACTGACGGCTTCGGTTCGTCCTTCTGGAGGCTGGCATTGTCTTCTGGACCGGGAGTTCCGTTATGCCTCGCTCACCGTCGATCGTGCCGCGAGAAGCGGACCGGGACGTTTATCTGGTGCTGGACGATTTCGGCGTCCGTTTAGGCCGAGCATGGCGCGAGACAGACGAAGCGGGTACCGGTCGCGAGACGCTGATCCGAGACCTTATGGACGACCAATGTGGGCATCCGGCGCGCATCATAGCCTTCAATACCGTCGACGGCTGGTCGCGGGACGTGACCATGGATATCGCCGACGAACTGCGCCGGCGATTTGACGAATACGATCAAGTGCCGCGCGCTGTGCAGGAGTTCTTGGAGGCGGCTGTCCGGCGCTAATCTGGATCCGCAATCGCAACAAATTCGGCCCGGGGGGCAAGGCCCAAAATGAGTACGAATAAACGTCAGGAGATGGACAAAGTTCTTTCGGAGATATTCGGCGAGCTAATTTCGACCCAGATTGAGCCCGCGCCGGCAACGTCCTTTGACCCACCAAACGAAGAGGAGCCTTCTGTTCAAGCCCCTGCAGTTGACGCTCCACCCGATGCTGAAGATGCGGTGAGACGGGCGGAGCAAGCAAAGTCATTGCTGTCCGGACTAAACCTTGACACCGCGATCCGCCTCCGCTGGGCGATGCGCGATATCAGAAGTAAGCGAACGAAATTGACGCCCGTCAGCGAAAATGACCTAGCGGCGCTCATGGATCTGGGCTTCGTCGAGATGCAAGAAGGAGTACCGAAGCTCACCGATTTCGGCGTCCTCGCGCTCGATTGACCCGTCGAGATCGAGATGAAGGCGATGGGTAAGTGAAAGCCTGAAGATGCGGCCCGCGGAACGTTTCCAATGAATCGACGTCAGAGCGACGACCCTCTACCAGAATTTCAGGTGGGAGATCGCGTCCGGTTGAGTGAGCTAGGGAAATCGCGCACGCCCCGAACCAAGTCTCGTGGCACGGTAGTGCGTATTCCTGGGTGGACGGCCGCACAAGGTTCTGTGCAAGTCTTGTTTGATGGCAACAAAGAACCGACAAAAATGCACCGGTCCTACCTCGAGATCGACCTGTAATCTGTAATATTCACCAAAAGGAAACGGCCCCAGCGCGGGAGCGAGTGCCGCTGGCCTGCCGTTGCCGACGCAATCAACCAGTGGACGGGCACGCTGTTTCTGTGGCGCCACGATCGACATAGCGACGGCCGACCGTCACATATACGAAACACATGTGATGGATTTGCATCCCGCATGCAACACGTCACCGCCCGCCCCTACGCCGATCCCGCCAAGGCCGCACAGCGCTGAAACCGCCGCTGCTCCGCCTTACGTCCTACGCTTCTCCCACCCATCGTGGCGTTCCGCCGCGCCACGTGCCGGCACTTCCCCTTGACATGCCGGCGCTCCGCCGCCCGAATGGCGGGTAGCGCAAAAAGCGCGCGGCGCGGTGCAATACCCGGCGCATCAAAAACAAAATGGGGAGGGTTTGCGAATGCTTCGCCAAGTAATCCGCGATGCCAAAAGTCTGGCCAGAAATGTTGCCCTTGCTTCGATTGCAGCGCTAAGCCTGCTCGGCGCCGGCAACGCGCAAGCGGCCTTCCCGGAGCGACCCATCACGCTGATCGTGCCATGGGCCGCCGGCGGCGGCACCGACGCGGTCGCGCGCCAGATCGCCAACATCATGGAGCGCGATCTCAAGCAGCCGGTGAACGTCGTGAACCGCACCGGCGGATCGGGCGTGGTCGGCCACCAGGCGATCGCGACCGCAGCGCCTGACGGTTACACGTTCGGCCTCATCACGCTGGAGATCACCCTGATGCACTGGGCGGGGCTTACCGATCTTACGTTCGAGAAGTTCACGCCGCTCGGGCTGGTCAACCAGGACTTCGCCGCGATCCACGTCAAGGCGGACTCGCCCTACAAGAACGTCAAGGAGCTGTTCGCGCATATCAAGGCGAACCCGAACAAGGTGGTGGCCTCGGGCACCGGCCAGGGCGGAAGCTGGCATGTCGCGCTCGCCGGCCTGATGCAGGCCGACGGCGTTTCGCCGACCTCGATCCGCTGGGTGCCGTCCACGGGCGCTGCGACCGCGCTGACGGATCTGGCCGCCGGCGGCGTCGACTTCGTCGCGTGCTCGATGCCGGAAGCCGAGGCGCTGATCAAGGCGGGGCGTATCCGCAGCCTCGCGTTCTTCTCGCCCAAGCGCGCGCCGAACTTCCCTGACGTGCCGACCACCGAGGAGGCGACCGGTCACAAGTTTCACAAGGGCGTGTGGCGCGGCTTTGCGGCGCCCAAGGGCCTGCCGCCGGAGATCGCCAAGACGTATGAGGCCGCGATCAAGAAGGCCTGGGACAGCGACGAGTTCAAGGATTTCATGACCCGGCGTGGCTTCGACATGATCTATCTGGATGCGGCAAGGTACGGCGAGTTCATGAAGGCCGACGACGAGGACAACGGCAAGGCGCTGAAGTCGCTCGGGCTGGCGAAGTGAAGCGCCCCGCAAGCCTCGTCGTCCTCCGTTTCGCCACTGCGGCGTTGCCTTTCCCTTCTGTCCCTGACACGACTTCCTGAAGATCACCCCGGGCCGGCGCCGAAATGTTCGCCTGCTGGCTCGGTGCAGGGGTAGAGGGGAATTGCTTTTGCCGCTATTGGTCCCGCCGATTAATGTCCGGAGCATTTTCTACGGCCATGTCCAGTAAGTAGCAGGCGAGAACGCCCAGCTTAGCACCACCGATCAGTGCAAGGAGCGCCATTGCCCATCGGAGGCTCATCTCCGCAAACATGTCGGACGTGAAAACGAACAAGAGCCCGACGCTGGCTCCCACCGCTGCACTGAAAAAATACCTGACGGGCATGCTGTTCAACAGCAAATGACGTCATATAGTTCCGGGGAACCTTTGGCTGGCGCGGAGAGGTTTGCGTGATGCTTAAAGGATGGTTCCGCAAATTCGACGAGGCGATCGAGGCGCCGGACGGCACACAGCTCAACACGCTGCGCGAGGCGGTCGCCTACCTCGCCGAGACCGTTCCCAAATCAGAACGCGATATGCCGGCAGTCACGACCGCGGCGGAAATCCTTACCTACGCCGCGGAGCGCGGTATTGCCTGGATGTTCTTTGCGCGCATGGCTGTGCTCAAGGCACTGCACCGCCACGAAGTCCTGCAGTTCAATCCCGATGCCAAAGAGCATCATTGGGGAAAGCGGAAGCTCAAAAGAGATCAGTAAGGCGCGCGCTCCCGCAACCGTGAACCGCACGGCCCCAAGCCGCACTATTTCCACGACCTGTAAGCGTCCAGCGCGTGAGCGACAAGGATGCCGACGCTGAGAATTATCAGAAATGCTGCAACGGCCTCGAACATTGGCGATCCTCGCAGGGTCGCTCAAGTAAGCAACTCAGCTCGCTGCACAGTCAAAATGATTCGCCTTGTCGCCGCAGATCGCGGAGCGACTGGTGACTTTGAGCAACGGTCGACCTGGTTTTCACCCGAATTTCTAAGCTTGACTGCCCATTTTTTGCCTGTTTTGGGGCGGAAACAGCGATCCTAGCCTTAACCTAGCGGCCAACGCAGGCGGTGGCTGAAATGACGGACCTATCCCACGAAGTCGCGCACGACCACGACCTCCGTATCCTTGTCCGCGTGGTCTCATTTTGTACTCTGGGCCTCTGGTCATTTGCAGCCGGTTTGCTGATAGGCACCTTTCTGTTTTCGTGATCGATGCCCGCTGCTGCGCAATGGCCTCTCGGCCATCAAGTTGGTCGCGGGTGAGTTAGCACTGCCTTCTAACATTAAGCGCCGTTCAACCCTGACTTTGGCGAGGTGCTTTATGCGACGGGCGAGCATCGCACTCTTGCGCAAGATTTTGGCCACCCGGCTCTTCGCTTCACGCGCGCAGCGATATCGGCGCCCTATGATCGGCGCCTCGAGGCGCGCGTCGTCCGTGCTGGTTGGCGTGGCAGCGTTCGCACTCCTGGCCCCTCAAGCCGCTGTTTCTCAGGGCCGCATCGAAATAGTGAATTTCCAAACCCTTACCTTTCCCGGCAACCTGTTTACGCCTCCTTTCATGGCTGCCCCACAGGAGGGGTCGCCGGCAACTATCTTTGGCATTCTGAGGCTCCCGGAGACCACGGACCGGGTTCCTGCCGTCGTCATAACGCATGGTTGTTCGGGCATCACTGGAGCGGAGACGTACTGGGCGGAAAGTCTCATTCAACTCGGCGTCGCTACCTTCGTCGTCAATAGTTTTGTCGGGAGGAGTATTCCGCGTGTCTGCTCGGGTCCTCACACGATAAGCACAGCCAGTGTGCTCACGGATGTCTATCGCGCGCGGGATCTTCTGGCAGCCCATCCGCGCATCGACCCTTCACGAATTGCAGTGTTGGGATTTTCCTTCGGTGGCCGCAACGCGCTCTGGGCAGCCTCCCCGCGGTTCCAGCAACGCTACGGTCCCGGGCCGTCACCCTTTGCAGCCCATCTCGCGTTTTACCCCACTAGCTGTCATATCAAGCTCATCGATGAAGATCGCGTGGCGAATGTCCCGATACGGATCTTTCATGGCGCCGCCGACGACGCGACGATCATCGGCCGCTGCAGGGAGTACGTCGCAAGGCTCAGCAACGCCGGCACTGACGCCGCCTTATTCGAATACGTTGGCGCCAAGCACTGGTTTGACAACGCCGATCTAGCCAACCGTCAAACGCCGACCGGCTTCCTGAATTACAACAACTGTACGTTCCTCGAGCAAGACGACAAGATCATCGACGTAATGACCGGCAGCCCGGCAGGAACGGGGTCGCCATGCGTGGTGTCGGAGGGGTCCTTTGGTTACAATCCCGCGGCGCGCGAGCAAGCGACAGCAGATGTGCAGAATTTCCTGCGATCGTTGTTCAAGCTTTGACCGCTGCACCTTGCGCGCGCCCATGTGCACGGAGTCTTGATGAACGGCGGCCGTATCGAAAGACGCGAAGCGAAATATCGGGAAAAGCGCCGTCAGGAATGCGTGGCCAGCCATCCAAACGCGCGGCGCAGGAATACGCGGGCATCCGTCTCTACCGGCGTTCCGTGGGCCATCAGCACCTTCTCGGCCGGCCATGCGAAAATGCGTTCCAGAGAGAGCCGCGCGGCGCGGCGGTTGGTAAAGGCGAGACGAAACTTGCGCGGCACCGACGGCTCGGGGCCTACCATGAGGTCCAGTTTCGCCACGACAGCCCGCCAGCCGGAGAACGAACTGGCAGGAAGCTGCTGAATCAAATCGGTGAAGAGCACCGTGCCGCTCTTGGCGTGGAAGAATACCACCTCGGTCGTGATGACATTGCCCTGCATCAGGACCTGATCGATCTCCTGATCCCATTCCGGACTCGGCGCGTCGCCGAGATCGGCGTCAAAGACAATGTCCTCACGCTTCTTGCGCAACCCCGGAGGGGCGTAGACCTTGGCTCCGGGATAGGCCTGCTTCCACGCTGGAAGAAACAAGTGGTGAAGTGAATTGGGCGCAACGATGTGCCGCACTGGACCGAGGGCATCGACCTCTGCCCGCAAGCCATCCGTGAGCTGGATCGGCGACCAGATGAAGAGGCCGCCGCCGGACAGTTTTATGACAGCCATCCGAGTGGGATAATGAAATCCGACGATGACGATTTCGGTTCCATCCGCGATCCAGATATCGTGAGCGAAGTGCTTCAACATAGCCGATCCAATGCAACTGGCATCGGCGGATCGTTAGCCATTGCAGGCTGCTCTCGCAAGCGCCGACAAAATCGTATCGCGCGAGCGTCAAGTCGAACACCGAACGATCCTGCGACGTGGCCTCAGATCAACGGCGCCTTCGACGAGACGTGATGGCTGACGATTTTCCAGTCGCCGTCTTCGCGGGCGATCACCCATGTGATCTTTACCGACAGCTTTACCGCGCCTTCATCGGCGTCGAACGACGCCGTGCCTGCGACATTGACCAGATCGGGTCCGGCCTGCTCGGCCACGACATCGCTGAATTGAACGGCTGACGTCCGCCACCGCGGCAATCCCTTGAAGTAAGCCGTGACGCCGTCCCGCCCGCGATAGAGTTTTGGGTTCGAGCCGAAGAACAGGGCGTGCTTCGAATAAAGCGATGCGAGCGCGTCGGCGTCCAGCCTGCTGAACGCCGTTGCCCATTTCGCCATGATGCCGGATGCGATGTCGTCGGCCGCACTGCGCATCGGAAGTTCCAATCGTTGTGAAACCGATGTCAGCCTTTGGCGACTTCCTTGGCAAACGTGTCGCGCAGGCCAATGGTGCGGTTGAACACTGGTTTGTCCGGCGCCGAATCCTGGTCGCGCACGAAATACCCCTGCCGCTCGAACTGCATCACCTCGTTCGAATTGCTCTCGGCGACGCTGACCTCGATCCGTGCGTCGGACAGCACTTCCAGTGACTGCGGGTTGATGTCGGCGGCGAAATTGCCGGCGTCGGGGCTCGGTTTTGCGAACAGCTGGTTGTAGACGCGGATTTCCGCGGGCCGCGACTGCGCCGCCGGCAGCCAGTGCATGGTGGCCTTGACCTTGCGTCCATCCGGCGCGTTGCCGCCCTTGGTGGCGGGATCATAGGTACAGCGCAGCTCGACCACCTCGCCGGCGTCGTTCTTGATGACGCCGGTGCACTTGATGAAATAGGCGTAGCGCAACCGCACTTCATTGCCCGGAGAAAGCCGGAAGAATTTCTTCGGCGGGTTCTCCATAAAATCGTCCTGCTCGATATAGAGTTCCCGGCCGAACGTGATGCGGCGGGTGCCGGCATCGGGGTTATCAGGGTGATTGACGGCCTCGAGCTCCTCGACCTGGCCTTCCGGATAATTCTCGATCACGACCTTGAGCGGCCGCAGCACCGCCATGCGGCGCTCGGCCGTCTTGTTGAGCAGTTCACGGATGCAGAATTCCAGCATGCCGACATCGACCACGCTGTTGGATTTCGCCACCCCGATGCGCTTGACGAATTCGCGCACCGCCGCCGGCGGCACGCCGCGCCGCTTCAGGCCGGCGACGGTCGGCATCCGCGGATCGTCCCAGCCGGCGACATGGCCCTCCCGCACGAGCTGCGTCAGCACCCGCTTCGAGAGCAGCGTGTAGGTGATGTTGAGCCGTGCGAATTCGTACTGCCGCGGCTTCGACGGCACCGGCAGCTTGTCGAGCAGCCATTCATAGAGCGGCCGGTGATCCTCGAATTCCAGCGTGCAGATCGAATGGGTGATGCCTTCGATGGCGTCCGACTGACCATGGGCGTAGTCGTAGCTCGGATAGATCGACCATTTGTCGCCGGTGCGCGGATGATGGGCGTGCAGGATCCGGTACAGCACGGGATCGCGCATATTGATGTTGCCGGAGGCCATGTCGATTTTGGCGCGCAGCACGCGGGTGCCGTTCGGGAATTCGCCGGCCTTCATGCGGCGAAACAGATCGAGGTTTTCGTCCACCGGGCGGTCGCGGAACGGGCTGTTCTTGCCGGGTTCCGTCAGCGTGCCGCGCGAGAGGCGGATTTCCTCCTGCGACTGGTCGTCGACATAGGCGTGGCCGGCCTTGATCAGGCCTTCCGCCCAGTCGTAGAGCCGCTCGAAATAGTCGGAGGCGTAATAAAGATCGGTTCCCCAGTCGTAGCCGAGCCAGCGCACGTCGGCCTGGATGGAATCGATATATTCCTGCTCTTCCTTGGTCGGATTGGTGTCGTCGAAGCGCAGATGGCACTTGCCGCCAAACTCCTGCGCGATGCCGAAATTAAGGGCAATCGACTTGGCGTGGCCGATATGCAGGTAGCCGTTCGGCTCCGGCGGAAATCGGGTCACGATCCGGCTGTGCTTCTGGGTGTCGAGGTCGGCCTGGACGATGTCGCGAATGAAATCGCGCCCTGCTTCTGCCGCTGCCGGTTCTGTGGTCATTACGTGTTCCCGCTCGGTAAGCGGCCCTTCTGCCAAATTCGCCCCGGCCCGCCAAGCCTGCTTTGTCCAGGACCGGACATTAATGGCGAGACTTTAGTTATGCACCGTCCTGCTATACACCACGGCCGTTCAAGCATAGGCCTGCCCAAATCATGACCGATTCCGTCGTCACCCGCTTTGCCCCCTCACCGACCGGCTTCCTCCACATCGGAGGCGCCCGCACCGCGCTGTTCAACTGGCTCTACGCCAAGAAGCATGGCGGAAAGATGCTGCTGCGGATCGAGGATACCGACCGCGAGCGGTCGACCGAGCCGGCGATTGCCGCGATTCTCGACGGATTGAAGTGGCTGGAGCTCGATTGGGACGGCGACGTCATCTACCAGTTCAGCCGCGCCGCCCGCCACCGCGAGGCCGCCGAGTCCCTGCTCGCCAGTGGCCGCGCCTATCGCTGCTACGCCACGCCTGAGGAACTGACGGCGATGCGCGAGAAGGCCCGCGCCGAGGGCCGCACCCGCCTCTATGACGGCCTGTGGCGCGACCGTAACCCGTCCGAAGCGCCCGCGGGCATGAAGCCCACCATCCGCCTCAAGGCACCGCAGACCGGCGAGACCGTGATCGAGGATCAGGTCCAGGGCCGCGTGGTCTGGCAGAACGAGAACCTCGACGATCTCGTGCTGCTGCGCGGCGACGGCAACCCGACCTACATGCTGGCGGTCGTGGTCGACGACCACGACATGGGCGTCACCCATGTGATCCGGGGTGACGATCATTTGATCAACGCCGCGCGCCAGAAGCAGATCTACGACGCGCTGGAATGGGACATTCCGAACATGTCCCATATCCCGCTGATCCATGGCGCCGATGGCGCAAAACTGTCGAAGCGCCATGGCGCGCTCGGGGTCGAGGCCTACCGCGCACTCGGCTATCTGCCAGCGGCGCTGCGCAATTACCTGGTCCGGCTCGGCTGGGGCCACGGCGACCAGGAGATCTTCTCGACGGAGGAGATGATCGACGCGTTCGACCTGCCCGCCATCGGGCGTTCGGCGGCGCGCTTCGATTTCGCCAAGCTGGAAAACCTCAACGGCCACTACATCCGCCAGGCCGACGATCAAGCGCTCGTGACCATGTTCGAACAGTTGCTGGATTACGTCCCTGATGGCGCCGAGCTGAAGGCCAAGCTCAACGACACCACGCGGGCGCAATTGCTGCGGGCGATGCCGAGCCTGAAGGAGCGCGCCAAGACGCTGCTCGAACTGATCGCCGGCTCCTACTTCATCTTTGCCGACCGTCCGCTCGAGCTCGAGCCGAAAGCGGCCGCCCTGCTGACGCCGGAAACCCGCGAACTGATCGGCAAGCTGCGCGATGCGCTGCAAGCCGTGACCGACTGGAATTCCGAGAGCACCGAGGGGGCGATGCGGAATTTCGCGGAGCAGAATAACCTCAAGCTGGGCGCGGTCGCCCAGCCGCTCCGGGTGGCGCTGACCGGGCGGACGACCTCACCCGGGATTTTTGACGTCCTGGCGGTGCTGGGGCGCGACCAGTGCCTGGCCCGGCTCGGCGATCAGGCCGCCGCTTAGTTTCTGTTTTGACGCGTTTTCTTCCAGCGAACCGGTACCCACTTCGCTGGAAAACGCTAATGGAGCCCCTGCTATGTGCTAGCGGCGGCCATCTTGCAGTGCACAGGGCAATAAGCTACGCATTTTGAAGCCGCCTTCTAGACAATCCGGCTTGCCCTGTTATCTGCCAGAAAACGGCATCAGGTCAGCCCGGTTTTCGCAACGATTTCATCGGGGACTTCGCGATGGACGCAAAATCCAGCAACAAAACTGCAACGCTAACGGTAGGTAACAAGACCTACGATTTCCCGATCCTGAGCGGCACGGTGGGGCCCGATGTCATCGACATCGCCAAGCTCTACGGCCAGGCCGGGATGTTCACCTATGACCCCGGCTTTACCTCCACCGGCAGCTGCCAGTCGAAGATCACCTATATCGACGGCGACGCCGGCATCCTGGAATACCGCGGCTATCCGATCGAGCAGCTCGCCGAAAAGGGCGATTTCCTCGAGACCTGCTATCTCCTGCTGTACGGGGAACTTCCCACCAAGGCGCAGAAGGAAGATTTCGACCACCGCGTGATCCACCACACCATGGTTCACGAGCAGATGGCCCGCTTCTTCCAGGGCTTCCGCCGCGACGCCCACCCGATGGCCATCATGGTCGCGGCCGTCGGCGCGCTGGCCGCGTTCTATCACGACTCTACCGACATCAACGATCCGAAGCAGCGCATGATCGCCTCGATGCGCATGATCGCCAAGGTTCCGACGCTGGCCGCTATGGCCTTCAAATATACCGTCGGCCAGCCCTTCGTGTACCCGAAGAACTCGCTCACCTTTGCAGAGAACTTCCTCAACATGTGCTTCGCGGTGCCCTGCGAGGACTACAAGATCAACCCGGTGCTGGCTGACGCCCTGGACAAGATCTTCATCCTGCACGCCGACCACGAGCAGAACGCCTCGACCTCGACGGTGCGTATCGCCGGCTCCTCCGGCGCCAACCCGTTCGCCTGTATCGCCGCCGGCATCGCCTGCCTGTGGGGACCGGCACATGGCGGCGCCAACGAAGCTGCTCTCGCGATGCTGGCCGACATCGGCACCGTCGACAAGATTCCCGAGTTCATCGCCAAGGTGAAGGACAAGAACAGCGAAGTCCGCCTGATGGGCTTCGGCCATCGCGTATACAAGAACTACGATCCGCGCGCCAAGATCATGCAGAAGATGTGTCACGCGGTGCTGGCCGAGACCGGTCACGGCGACGACCCGATGCTGAAGGTGGCGCTGGAGCTGGAAAAGATCGCGCTCAGCGATCCCTACTTCATCGACCGCAAGCTCTACCCGAACGTCGACTTCTATTCGGGCATTACGCTGAAGGCGATGGGCTTCCCGACCTCGATGTTCACCGTGCTGTTCGCGGTCGCCCGCACCGTCGGCTGGATCAGCCAGTGGAGCGAGATGATCGAGGACCCGCAGCAGAAGATCGGCCGTCCGCGCCAGCTCTACACCGGCGTCGCCCGCCGCGACTACGTCGACATGGGCAAGCGCAAGTAAGGCCTGACGGATACGAGACCTCGAAAGCCGGATGCCGTCACAGCATCCGGCTTTTTTCTTGTAGGGTCTCCGAACCATCCACGTCATTGCGAGCGTAGCGAAGCAATCCATCGCGCCTCGCCAATAAAGAATGGATTGCTTCGTCGCTTCGCTCCTCGCAATGACGCGGAGCCAACTTCCTCAGTCAGGAGACACCATGCTCACCGGAAGCTGCATGTGCAAAAGCGTGGCCTACGAAGTCGATGCCGAACCCGGCGCCATCGTGCATTGCCACTGCGCCACCTGCCGCAAGGCGCATGGCTCGGCGTTCTCGACGGTGACCAGCGTCCCGCGCGACCGCTTTCGCTGGACCAGGGGCGAAAGCCTGCTCAGGGGTTTTGAATCCTCGCCCGGCAAGCAACGCTATTTCTGCACTCAATGCGGCTCGCATATCGTCGCCGAGCGCGCCGGCAGCCGCAGCGTCCTGCTGCGGATGGGGTGCCTGGACACGCCGATCACCAACCGGCCCGCCGCGCACATCTGGCGATCGGATTGCGCGACGTGGTTCGATCCGAAGGACCAGTTGCCGGAGTGGCCGGAAGGTTCGGCGCCGAAGGGTTAGCGCTAGGTGGTGTGGACACTAGCGCATCCACAGAACGATGGCTGCGAGAGTGACGACGGCCCGGTAATTCCGGGCCGTT